>JBBSAT010000021.1:0-46717 GCA_038252025.1 Polyangiales bacterium
TCGCCGATGAGCTCGTGCCGCACGGTTCCGGCGAGCATGCCCACGAGGGCTGGCCCGAGCGTCTCGGGGATCTCGCGCAAGGGCCAGACGACCGGTGCGCGCTCGCCGAGCACGGCCGCCTGCGCGAGGCCGCACGTCGAGGGCCCCGCGACCGCGACCCAGTAGTGATGCTCGGCCATCGCGTCGACCTCGCGCGCGATCTGCGCCGCCGGTGTGACGACGGCCGGCGTGCTGTCGTCGAAGTCTTCGCCCTGCCACTGCTGCTCGGTGCCGAAGTGCGGCACCACGAACGCCGCGATCCCGAGCGAGCCGATCGTGGTCGTGCAGACGTCGCCCGCCGAGGCGAGCTGCACCTGGCGGCCGAGCAAGCCGGCGAAGGCGGGCGGGATCGATGCCGGGGCGTCTCGAAGCGCGATCCGGATTCGTTCCGCCGGGATGTCGCGCGGTGCGCCCTGTCCCGGATCTTCGGTCGCACCGAGCACGATGAGCGTGCTCGCGCGCGTGCTCAGCGCGGAGAGCAGCGACCCGAGCGCGAGGGCTCCGGGGGCGACGGCATGCGCGGCGATCATCTCCTCGGAGGCGATGCGGAGCGCGCCGGCCTCACGGACCACGACCATGCGCTTGGGCCCCTCCTCGGAGTACTGGCCGGAGGACCATCGCTGCGTGAAGCGCACGATGGCGGTCGCCCCGGAGAGCACGACCTCCACGTCGCTGGCGCCGACCTGCATCGGTCGTCCGAAGAGGCGCTGCCGATCCTCGAGCCAGCTGTCGTGGTCGAGCCGGAACGTCTCCCGCTCCGTGCGCCGCACGCCTTCGAATCGAGCTGCGTAGAGCGGCGCGTACGCAGCGAAGTCGCCGCGGTTCTGTGAGTCGAGCCAGCTCGCGAGCAACGCGTCGACGTCCGCGCGAGCGAGCGCGGGCGGTGAAGGGACCGCGGAGGGAGCAGGCGGCGGCGCGGGGACCGGCACCTCCGCGGCGCTCGGCGGGGCGGACGGCGCGGCCTCGCGGTCGCCGCACGCCGTGAGCGAGATCGCGAGAGAGGAAAGAACGCAGAGAGCTCGTACGGATCGCACCTGTTCTCCGTTCACGCGCCGCGCGCCCGCACGACGCGCTCGAGCTCGTCGCGCGCGATGCCCGTCTCGTCGGCCGCGGCACGCTTCAGGATGCCGCTCGCTTCGGGATGGTCCGCGCGCGCGAGCATCTCGCGGGCGATGGTCTTCTCCTGCGGCTCGCCGTTCCGGAGCACGTCGATGAGCAGCTCGAGCGCCTCGACGGTGGAGATCTGTCCGATCGACGAGAGCGCGGCGCGGCGTATGTCGGCGTCCTCCGACTCGCGGTGGATGCGGGAGAGCGGATCGAAAGCGTGCGGGAAGTGCAGCGCCGCGACGGCCGCGATGGCCTCCTTGCGCACGTCGGGCACGGGGTCGGCGAGCCCGCGCGCGATCGCGATGAAGGAGCGCTTGAAGTAGAGGACCTTCACGCCGCGGAGCACGGCGGCGCGAACGCGAGCATCGTCGTGGCTCAGCATCGCTTCGAGCGGCCCGAGGACGGCGTAGGTCTCGACGCGCGCGAGCTGCGCAGCGATCGCTGCGAGCCCGGAAGGTCCGAGCGGACCGTCGGCGGCGCCCAGCTGGAACAGGCGCACCACGAGCGCGCGGCGACGAGCGTACTCGGGCAGCCGCGGGTCGAGGACGAGATCGGCCATCGTCTCGGCCGGGTCACCGCCCTGCTCCCACTCGACGACGTCGAGCTTCCAGATCTCCGGATACGGAACCTCGGCCCGCAGATACTCCGGAAACCCGGTCATCGAGGCGTCGTCGTCCTTGAGACCGTCGAGCCGCGTCGCGAGCCGGGTGTATCGCGCGCGTCGCTTGTCCGCGAGCTCGAGCGAGGCGAGCCGGCCGTAGGTCTCGCGAACCTTCGAGAAGAGCCCGAGCTCGTTGTACGCATCGACGGCGGCAGTGAGCGCGTTCTCCGCCATCTCGGGCGGGGCGCCGCCGGCGAGGCCGTCTTCTGCCGCCGCGACGTGGGCCTCGGCGCTGCGCTTCCGATAGTGGCGCACGTAGAGCATCGACTGCCGTCGCGCGTAGTCGCTCGTCTCGCGGAAGAGCGTCGCGGCGGCGTGGAACTCGCGGCGCTGCAGCGCGAGCTCGCCGAAATCCTCGTAGTACTGGATGACGTAGTTCTTGAGCCCATCCTCGCGGAGGATCCGGATGCAGTTGATGTAGCCCTCGGCGAGGTTCTCGAAGCTGCCCTCGCGTCCGATGGTGAGGAGCACGCCGTAGCAGTCGAACGCGCGCTCTCGCTGACCGCGCGCCTCGAAGCCGTCGGCCGCCGCAGTGAGGAGGTGCATCGACTGGACGATCGACTTGCGACCGGCGCCGCGGTCGCCGAGGCGCATGCAGACACGGCCGTGGTTGAAGCGGACGAGGCCCTTCACGTAGAGATCGTTCGCGAGGCGGTGATCGTCGAGCAACCGCTCCCAGAGGATGCGCGCGCCCGTGTCGTTCTTGGCGAGCTCGAGCGCGATGGCGGCGTGCCCGATCCAGCCCGCCTCCTCGTAGAGCCGAGCCGCGAGCGCATGGCTCTTCCGGTGGGTCGCGATGCGTGCGCGATCGAGCGGCAGCGGGCTGGACGTCTCGGCCTCGCCGACGTCACCGAGGTAGAGCTGTGCGGCTGCGAGCGCGCGGCGCCTTCCGAGCCCGCCGAAGCACTGCGCGAGGAGTCGCACGTGCGCGCGGAACTGATCGTCGACGACGCTCGCGCGATCGACGAGCAGCCAGAGGTGCGTGAGCGCTTCGTCGAACCGACGCGCGTCGATCGCGCGCTGCGCCTTCCGCTCGAGATCTCGTGTGTCGACCGCCGTGCTCATCGCGTCCCGGGAACGACGCGGAGGATAGCCGACTCCGCCGGGTGTGCGGTCAGTCGTCCTGGCGGCGGCTCGGACCGCCCGATGGATGGAGGAACGCGCTCGTCACGTCGTCGAAGGCGTTCTCGCTCTGGAGGACGACGGTGGTGACGCGAATGTGGAGGACGACGCGCTCCACCTTCGAGGTCACGCTCGCGGGCACCCGACGGCCGTTGGCGGCGGTCCGTTCGAAGACGGCCTCCGTGCCCGGCACCGGGAACGGCTTGGCTTGATGCATGGTCTTGCCGTAGCGCCGCTGGCCACCGGCGAGCCTCGTGCCGAGGACCGAGTGCTTCGGGTCCGGCAGGCCGGTTCGCCGATCGATCACCTCGGCGCAGACGAAGTTCGAGTCGACGAGGTACAGGCGGTTCTGGGTCCAGACCTCGAGCGCGCGATAAGGCGCGCCCTGATCGGGCACGGAGCCCTCGAGCGTGACCCGATCGAACACCACCTCGAGCGGGGCCGCCGCCGGTGCGTCCGGGATGATGTCCTCGAGCGTCGCCGAGTAGACGTCGCCGAAGCCGCGGATCGTCGTGTCGTCGTAACGGTCGTCGCTCAAGCGCTCGATTCTATCACGCGAAAGCTTCACGGAGCAGACGGCAAGCGCCTCACCGTGGCGGTCTCGGACCGGGCGCAGGCGGAGTCACTCTCACCGCGCCGCCACCGGGTGGAGCGGCCGGCGCGGGAGGCGCAGCGCGCAGAGGAGGCGCGACCCACGGCGGCGGGGCGACGGGCACGGGAGCCGGCACGCGGAAGCCAGCAGGAGGGTCGATACGCGCGGGAGGAGGCGCGACTCGCGGCGGCGTGACGGGCGGCGGCGTGACTGCGGGCGCCGGGAGCGGTGCGCGGACGTCAGGACGTCCGACTCTCGCGGGGGGCGGCACGATTCGCTCGGGAGGAGGCGCGATTCGCTCGGGAGGAGGCGTCATGCGACCCGGCGTAGGCGTGACCCGTCCACGAGAAGGCGCCATGCGAGCAGGCGGAGGCGCCACGTGACCGGCCGGCGGCGCGACGTGCGCGGGAGGCGGCGCGACGCGACCAGGCGGAGGCGCCATGCGGCTCGCGGGCGGCGGTCGCTGCGGTGACACGATCACCGGAGCGCGCGACGGCACCACCATCGGCGGGCGCGGCGGCTCGGGGCTCCACGCGGCTCGGGGCGGAACCGGGGCTGGAGCGACGATGACGCCGCGACGATCGCGCCAGCCACCCGGCACGTAGACGTAGCCCGTCCCTCGCGGCTCCCAGCGCGGCTGGACGAGCACGAGGCCCGCGAGCGGCTCGACCCAGTATCCGTCGGTCCAGGCGTACACCACGCCGTTCCAGTCCCAGTGTCCGTTGATCCAGACGGAGCTCGGCGCCGGCGCTGCGACCGTCGGACCGACGGTGAGGACCGGCGGCGGTGTGGCGCTCACGACCACCCCTCGATAGGGTCTCGTCGCGTAGCAAGCCGGCAACGCGGCCATGAGAAGCGCTACGAGCATCAGGCGCGGTGTGGTGGAGCGCATGACGCATCACTAGGCGCTACGCGACGCGGCTCACCGTCCCTCTGCGGGGCTCCGCGCTGACGGGCTATCGACGTCGGGACGACAGGCGTCGGAACGTCGCCACGAAGCGACGCACGGGCGGGACCTCGTCATCGAGCGCGTCCTCGATCGACTCGAGCACGATCGTCTCGTCCGCGGACGACGGCCTCGCCGCGCCCGCCCGCGCGATAGAGCTCTTCGAACCATCGAGTGGGTCGGCCGTCCGCGAGGCGAGCTCGCGAGCGCGCAGTCGACGTCGTTCATGGTGGCTCCGGGAGGACGAGATCGGGGCGTACCCTTCTGCCGAGCACTGCGCTACGTCTCCGCCCATGCACGGCGGCGACATCATCGGCGAGGTCCTCTCGCGGCGCGGAATCAAGCACCTCTTCACACTCTGCGGCGGCCACATCTCGCCGATCCTCGTGGGCGCCAAGCGCTGCGGGATCCGCGTGGTCGACATGCGCGAGGAGGTCAACGCCGTGTTCGCGGCCGACGCGACCGCGCGTCTGACGGGCAACGTCGGAGTCGCCGCGGTCACCGCGGGACCGGGCGTGACGAACACGATCACGGCGATCAAGAACGCGCAGATGGCGGAGTCGCCGGTGCTGCTCTTCGGTGGCGCCACGGCGACCGTGCTGCGCGGGCGCGGCTCGCTCCAGGACATCGATCAGATCTCGATCCTCTCGCCCATCACGAAGTGGGCGACGCGCGTCACCACACAGAAGAGCCTCGGACCGACGGTCGAGCGTGCGATGGACATCGCGCTCTCGGGCGTGCCCGGCCCCGTGTTCATCGAGGTCCCGATCGATCTGCTCTATCCGGAGAAGACCGTGCGGGAGTGGACCTTCCAGGAGGCCACGATGAAGGGCCCCGCGGGCGACGCGCTGCGCTTCTATCTCCGCGGCCATCTCTATCGTCAGTTCGAGCAGCCGCACGTGCCCTTCCACGCGCCCGAGCTGCCGTCGCTCGCCGACCTCACGATCCCCGGCGATCCTCACGTGAAGATCGGGAAGGTCAAAGACGCGATCGCGCGCGCGAAGCGGCCGCTGCTCGTCCTCGGGAGCCAGACGCTCGTGAACCAGCAGCACCCGGAGCGCATCGCAGACGCGGTGCGCAAGCTCGGGATCCCCGTCTACCTCGGTGGAACGGCGCGCGGTCTGCTCGGTCGCGAGAGCGACATCCAGTTCCGCCACGAGCGCGGAAAGGCGCTGCGCGAAGCGGACCTCGTGCTCGTCCTCGGCTTCCCTTTCGACTTCCGCCTGAAGTACGGCCAGAGCATCCCGCGCTCCGCCGAGCTCATCGCGGTGAACCTCAGCGCGGCGACGCTCCGGAAGAACCGCATCCCCGACCTGGCGATCCGGATGCACCCGGGCGAGATGCTCATCGAGCTGGCCGAGCGCGCGGGCGACGTGGGTGCGGGCCGCACCGAGTGGCTCGCCGCGCTTCGCAAGCGGGAGGACGCGCGCGACCAGGAGATCGGCAAGGAGCAGCCGAAGACGCCGGGACGCGTGCATCCGCTGCGCTTCTTCCAGGTGCTCGAGCAGAAGCTGGCGGACAACGCTGTGCTCGTGGCCGACGGCGGCGACTTCGTCGGCACGGGCGCGTACGTCCTTCGTCCGCGCGGGCCGCTCTCCTGGCTCGACCCGGGCGTGTACGGAACGCTCGGCGTCGGCGGCGGCTTCGCGGCGGGCGCGGCGCTCTGTCGGCCAGACTCGGAGGTGTGGATCCTCTGGGGCGACGGCTCGTCGGCCTACTCGCTCGCCGAGTTCGACACGTTCGTGAGGCACGGGCTCGCGCCCATCGCCGTCATCGGCACCGACGCGCTCTGGGCGCAGATCGCGCGCGATCAGACCGAGCTCCTCGGAGACGACGTCGGCACGACGCTCCGTGACACGGCCTACCACGAGGTCGCGGCGGGCTACGGGGGCGTCGGGCTGCTGCTCGACGACGAGGCGAAGATCGGCGAGGTGCTCGACGAGGCGAAGCGCATCGCTCGCTCGGGGCGACCGGTCTGCGTGAACGTCCTCCTCGCGCGGAGCGACTTCCGCAAGGGCTCGATCTCCGTCTGAGCGAGGGCGTCCTCGAACGCGAAGCTCGCTGCGCGCCTCTTCCGAGGCGAGTAGCCGCACTGCCGTTCGCGGCCGTTGTCGGTCCTGCTCGAGCGACTAGGCAGCTGCCATGCGGCGGCCGAACAACACCGTCCCGATCGTGGTCGCGATCGTGATGCTCATCGGCGGGTCGTGCGCCAGCCGCATCCTGGTCGGCATGGCCAGCTACCACGTGGAGGTGAGCGATCAGGTCGTCGACCCGTTCGGCGTGGTGGAGCGCACGCTCTGCGCCGGCACCGTGACGTTCGTCGGAGACATCGACACGCGATGCGAAGCCTCGCCGATGGTGTGGTCCTACGCGCAGACGGCTCCGCTCGACTGCAGCTATCGCGACGGGGGCGGCATGCTCCGGTTCTACTGGGACTACTTCGACTTCGAGCCCGGGTACATCCGCGAGCCGGCCTGCGATGGCTCGCTCGTGCGCGCCGTGACGCCCGCGCTCAGCCTCCACGACGAGACGGCTCAGCCGCGCGACGAGGCGCAGCGACTGGTGCTCGACGAGAGCATCCTGCTCGGCCCGCCCCAGGCGAGCGTGCGCGAGCTGCGTGACGCCCTGCGCGCGCGCCGTGGCGAGCCGCAGGAGAGTCTGGACCTCACGGAGCACGTCGCCGGAGCGCGGCGCGTGGGAGAGGTGACGCTCGAGCCTCGTGAGTGAGCGCGGGCCGCCGTGGGTGAGATCGCGCAGACGCGCGAGCACCGGGAGGAACGAAGCCGAGCGGGACGTCGTACGACGCGACCATGCCGCGTCACTCCGCTCTCGCGCTTCTCTTGGCGCTCGCCTGTGCACCCTGCCTCGCCGTCGGCTGCGCGAGTCCGGAAGGCGTCGGCGAGCTCGACGCGGGGCACGTACAAGATGCGCGGCAGGCAGCGGACGGCAGCGAGGACGCGGCGCACGACGCGGCGGCCTTCGATGCGAGCGACGCTGCGCGGGCCGATGCCAGCGCCGACATCGATGCCAGCGCCGACATCGATGCCAGCGCCGAGATCGATGCCAGCACCGAGATCGATGCCAGCACCGAGATCGATGCCGGCGCCGAGATCGATGCCGGCGCCGAGATCGATGCCGGCGCCGAGATCGATGCCAGCACGGAGCTGGACGCGGCGGCCACGCCCGATGCAGCCACGCCCGATGCAGCCACGCCCGACGCAGGACCGACCCCGACTCCCTGGACGCGCTCCACGCTCACGGCACCGCCCGGCCGTCACAGCTCCGTGATGGCGTACGACTCGGCGCGCCACGTCATCGTCCTCTTCGGCGGGAACACCGGGATCACGGCGAACGGCTCCGACACGTGGGAGTACGACGGCACGACGTGGGCGCGCATCACCACGGCGACGACCCCGCCGGGACGCTGGAATTCCGTGATGGCGTTCGACTCGGCGCGCGCCGTGATGGTCCTCTTCGGCGGCAACACCGGCATCACCGCCTACGCGTCCGATACCTGGGAGTACGACGGCGCCGACTGGACGCCCGTCACCACGGCGACGAGCCCGCGCGGCCGGAACGGCGCGACGATGGCGTACGACAGCGCGCGCGGCGTCTCGGTGCTCTTCGGTGGAAACAACTCCACTACCTCGTACGGCTCCGATACCTGGGAGTACGACGGCACCGACTGGACGCCCATCACCACGACGACGACGCCTCGCGGGCGGCACGACGCGGGCATGGCGTACGACAGCGCGCGTGGTCTCGTCGTGCTCTTCGGCGGCAACAACTCCACCACCTCGTACGGTTCGGACACGTACGCGTACGACGGCGTCGACTGGCAGAGCGTGACGACGAGCGCGACGCCGCGCGGTCGCCACGGGCCGGGGATGGCGTACGACGCGACGCGCGGCGTGATCGTGCTCTTCGGGGGCAACGACTCCACGAGCTCGTACGGCTCGGACACCTGGTTCCTCGACGCTACGGGCTGGCGACAGATCACGACGAGCCCCACGCCGGGCGGTCGGTTCGACAGCGTGCTCGCGCACGACGCGCGCCGCGGCGTCAGCGTGCTCTTCGGAGGAAACTCGAGCGTGACCGGCTACGACGGCACCGTCTGGGAGCTCTGAGAGAGACGCGTTCTCCTCACGCAGCGGCAGGCGAGCGAAGCATGCGCGCGAGCGCTCTCAGCCCGGCGACGAGCTCGCGATCCTCGGTGAGGCGCTCGGCGCTGCGCTCGAGCTCGACGAGGACGCGATCGAGCCGCGCCTCGAGCCGCGCTTCTCGCTCGCGCGTGGCGAGCGTCTCCTTCTCGAGGTCGCGCTCGAGCCGCTCGAGGCGCACCGCGCGATCTTCGTCGCGCTCTCTCATGCGGACGACCTCCGCGAGCAGCGTGATCGCGTCCTCGCGAGGCACGAGGGCCTGGCTCCGCAGCGCTGCGATGCGCGCCCGCACGTGCGCCCAGCCGGCCTGCAGGGGGCGGAGGCCCATCGAGGCGAGATAGGCGAACGCGAGGAGATAGCCTCGACCATCGCCGAGCATCGCGCTCGCGCCGAAGGCCGCGCCCGCCGCGAGGACGTGGAGGCCCACGGCGACGAGCCGCGCGCGCGACGCGATCCGCCGCGCTTCGCTCCGCGCGCGCTCGTCGATCGCGATGCCGCGATGGACGCTCTCGTCCTGCTCCACGACCAGGAGGCGCGCCGCGAACCAGAGATCCCAGGGGAGCTTCACCAGCGCGAGGACCGAGAGCGATGCGGCGCTGATCGCGAGCACCTCGAGCGCGATGGCCGGAGGGACGATCCCGAGCACCGCGAGCACGCCCGCAACGAGGACCACGGCGAAGAACGCGAGCGTGGCGAGCAGACGTGCGCCGCTCCTCACTGGAACGCTCCGCGGAGGGCCGACACCGAGGACCGCATCTCGAGGGCCGTCACGGTGGGAGGAAGCGCCCGCGCGGCGAGCACCTCGAGCGCCGGCCGGAGGGCGAATCGCTTCCGTGTGGCGCGCGACATCTTGCTCCCCCAAAGGCCGCGGAGCGCCGCAGGCACCACGGGCACGGGGCGGCGAGAGAGCACGCGCTCGATGCCGGCGCGGAAGTCCGCGATCTCGCCGTCTCGCGTGAGCGCGCCCTCGGGAAAGATCGCGACGACCTCCCCGTGGGCGAGCGCATCGTCCACCTCTTCGAGCGCAGTCCGGAGCAGCTCGGGATCTTCCTTCGCGCTCGCGATCGGGATGCCTCCACAGAGCCGGCAGACGCGACCGACGATCGGGACGCGGTCGAGCCCGTTCCAGTAGACGAAGCGCAGCGGGAAGTCGCACGCCGCGCCGAGCACGAAGCAGTCTGCGTACGAGACGTGGTTCGCGACGACGAGCGCCGGGCCTCGCACCGGGAGGTGCTCTCCACCGTGCACCCGCAGCCGATAGAAGAGGTGCACGACGAGCTGGATCCAGACGCGCAGGAACCGGCGAATGGCGAGCGGGAGAACGCCGGCGTGAAGCGGCCGCGGCCGCGGCGAGCGAGGGGCGGGCATGTCACGCCTCCTCGAACTCGCGGAGGATCTTCTCGGCCTTCGCCTCGGTGATGCGCGTGAGGAGGCGCTTGGACTCCTGCTGATCGCGCAGCGTCTTGGCGAGCGTGAAGGACTGCGCGACGGTGAAGAAGAAGCCGAGACCGAGGAAGGCCTTGGGCCAGATGGTCAGCGGCAAGTAGAGGATGCCGACCGTGGTCGTCACCAGGGCGATCGCGAAGGCGAGCCAGACCTGAAACGACCAGGCGGCGGTGTGGGGATCCTGGGAAGAGTTGCTCATGCGACCCTCCCTAGCGAGGCGTATGCCGCAGGCGCGCCGTTGAATGTATTTGGCTTTTCTGGCACTAGATCGCGACGGTCATACATCTGATGTACTCAGCGCATACAACCAATGACGTCATGGACCGTCTGGATTCCGAGGCGCTCGGCCTCGTGCGGGCCACGGGCGTACTAGGGGCCCGCGGAAAAAGAAGTGGACCGGATCGGCGTCGAGGCGATTCGATTATTTTTCCGCGGGCCCTAAGCTCGCGCGCGATGCTTCTTCGAGGACTCGCGCTCTCGGCGCTGATGCTGACCTCCACGCTCGGCTCCGGATGTGGTGGTGGCCGCGCCTACGACGGCTCGAACCGCACGGTCACCTGCGGCCGCGTCGGCTTCGGCGACGCGTGCATCGAGCGCGCGCTCCAGGCACGAACGAGCCGGATCCGCGGCTGCTACGAAGCGGAGCTGGCGCGCGCGCCGACGCTCGCCGGGGAGCTCGCGGTCGAGCTCACGGTCGAGGAGGACGGTGAGACGACGGGCGTCCACGCGGCGGACGACACGCTCGGGAGCGCGGTCGTGCGCGACTGCGTGCTCGGCATCATCGACGAGCTGCGCTTCTCCCCCGGGTCGCCGGGTGGGCCGACGACGCACGCCTTCCCGTTCGTGTTCGAGCCGCGGAGCTGAGTGGCGCGGGCCCTCGATGCCGAGCTCCTCTCGCTCGCCGCACGCGCCGGCGCCGCGAACCCGTTCGGTGACGAGCGGCGTGAGCTCGACATGACCTTGACGAGCGGCACGCCGGACGAGCCTAGCTTCTTTCGCGCGCTCGAGCGACTCGACCTCGCGCTCGATCGACACGCCGGACCGAGCCGGCTCGCGCGCCTCGACACGGTGGAGAGAGGCACGATGGAGCGTGCGATCCTCTTCGGAGCGTTTCACCGCTACCTGCGCGAGATGGACGACCTCGTCACGCGGCAGCGTGCCGCCGGCGCGAGCCCCGTGCCCGCCCCCTTCGCGCGCTCGCTGATCGCGCACCTGGCGCTACGCGGCATCGATGCTCCGCGCGCCGAGCGCTGGCTCGTCCTGTTCTTCCAGATGCGTCGCTGCTTCTCGTTTCTCACGGAGGATCTCGCGGGGGCCGGGCCCTCGATGCGGCGCCTCCGCGAGTCGCTCTGGAACGCCGTCTTCACGCGCGACCTCGCCCGCTACGAGGCCGTGCTCTGGGATCGGATGGAGGACTTCGCGACGCTGCTGCTCGGCGAGACGGGCACGGGCAAGGGCGTCGCAGCGGCGGCGATCGGGCGCGCGGGCCTCGTTCCGTTCGATGCGAAGAAGGGCGCCTTCGTGCCGAGCTTCACCGAGAGCTTCGTGCCCGTGAACCTCGCAGAGCTTCCAGACTCGCTGCTCGAGAGCGAGCTCTTCGGCCACGAGAAGGGCGCGTTCACGGGCGCGATCGCCGCGCACGACGGGCTCTTGCAGCGCACGCGGAGGCACGGCGCGATCTTTCTCGACGAGATCGGCGAGCTCGCACCACACGTGCAAGTGAAGCTGCTTCGCGTGCTGCAAGAGCGCGCGTTCACGCCCGTCGGCGGCCGGAAGGTGCTCCGCTTCGAGGGCCGCGTCATCGCCGCGACGCATCGACCGCTC
This sequence comes from Polyangiales bacterium, assembly GCA_038252025.1. Classification (GTDB taxonomy): domain Bacteria; phylum Myxococcota_A; class Polyangia; order Polyangiales; family Sandaracinaceae; genus JBBSAT01. The sequence goes on from JBBSAT010000021.1 coordinate 11,898, forward strand.
GACGAGCTGAGGCGTGACGGGCGCTTCCGCGACGACTTCTTCTACCGGCTCTCGACCGAAGCCATCGTCGTGCCGCCGCTGCGCGCACGCCTCCTCGAGGATCCGGGCGAGCTCACGGCGCTCGTCGCGCACGTGGTGGCGCGGACGCTCGGCTCGCCAAGTACGGAGGTCGCGGGGGAAGTGGAGGCTGCGATCGCCCGCGATCTCGGCGATCGCTACGCATGGCCCGGCAACGTGCGTGAGCTCGAGCAGTGCGTGCGAGCCGTGCTGCTCTCGGGTCGCTGCGCGCCGGATCGGCGTGACGCTGCGGCAGACCTCGACGCCCACGCGGCGGTGCTCGATGCGATGCGGCGCGGCGCCCTGAGCGCCGATGGACTGCTCGACCGCTACTGCGCGCTCCTCTACGCGCAGCACGCGAGCTACGAGGCGGTCGCGCGCATCACGGGGCTCGATCGAAGAACGGTGAAGCGTCACGTGCTCGCGTCGGCGAAGAGCGACGCGGCGTGATGACCGCGGGGGCCCCTGGGCTCGCTCAGCTCGTGCTCGGGACCATGGGCGAGCACGCGTTCGTGCAGAGGCCCACGCCCGAGGACGCGTCGCAGCGCACCTCGAAGAGACAGTCAGGAGGCTGCGTGGGCACGGGCGGGGATGGGCACGGGACACCCGCGCACGCTTCGGCCCGGTGAGCGGCGATGAAGCTCTCGTAGGCGCGGCTCTGCGCGGTGACGTTCATGTCGCGGTAGGACCAGCAGCAGCCCGTCGCGTCGACGGTGCCGTCCGCTGCGCAGTCGGTGTCCGCGACGCACGAGAGCGGAGCAGGTGCGTCGCTCGTCACCCAGAAGCCGTCGACGATGCGTCCCGCGCTGGGGGTCGGCACGGGGCTCGTGGCGAGCGGCGTGGGCGGCGGCTCGCGGTCGGATCCCGTGGTCGCGGCTTGTGGGCTGCCGCACGCCGAGAGGAGCAAGAGCAGAAAGCGGATGGAGGCGAGTGGAGCTCGTTCGGTCATCGACAGTCCCCGGGTGGCATGGCTCATCGGACGAGCGCGTCGACCTCCGCGGTCGCACTGGCGAGCTCCCTCGCGCGCGTCGCCTCCTCCTCCTTCTGCCGGGACATGAGGCCCGGCGGGAGGCTCGTGCGCTCTTCCTTCGCCGCGTCGTCGACGATGTCGAGCGCGCGCTTGGCTCGCTCGTCCTTCTGCCGGAGCGCCGCCTCCGTGACGACCTGCACGGTGTGCAAGCGCGGCAGGTACTCGAGATCGAGCTCGCCCGTGGAGGGCAGCATGAACACGCCGTAGAGGGTGGCCTCCGCGCGGAGGCGCTCGATGGTGTCGAGCGGGACGTGACACTCCGCGTGCGTGAGGAGATAGAGGATGATCGACTTCTTCTCGCGACGGCGCGTGCGCTGGAGCTCCCCGGCGAGGAGACCGAAGACCTTCGCGTAGTTGCGGCCGTGCTCGCCCTTGAACGAGAGGATGTACGGAAGGTCGAGCTCCATCGCGCCTCGCTTGCGCGCGCGCGCCTGCTGCACCTCGTAGAGGCGCGAGTCGAAGAAGCGGAGGAACACGTCGTCGCCGCGGAGGAGCAGCTTCTTGGCGAGCGTGAGCGCGAGCCCGCGCGCGAACACCGAGCGCTGCCCGCGCATCGAGGCCGTGGCGTCGACGCAGAGGTAGTGAAGGCGACGGTCCTCCTCGCGGCTCTTCTCGTGCGCGTAGTAGAAGACCTCGTTCTCCGAGAAGCGCTGATCGAAGAGATCGTCCTCCTGCGCGAGCTCGGTGAGCATCAACGAGTCGATCGTGCCGCGGCGCGCGAGGCCCGCGTAGCCATCGACGCTGAAGCTCTGCATGCCCGTCGCGCGCTTGGTCTCGAGCACGCTCGGGAGCAGATCGAGCGAGAAGTTCACCACGTCGTTCGCGTCGGGGCTCTCGAGGACGTTGAGCAGGTCGAGCATCCCGAACGCGCTCGCCGCGGACGCCTCGGCGCCGAACATCCCGAGCAGGCGAAGCGTGTCGAGATCGATCTGCTCGAGGGCCGTCACGATGCGCTGACGCTCGCGCGCGAGGTGCACGAGGAACTCGGTGTCCGAGCGTCGATCGACCGCACGAAAGAGCCCCGGAAGCTTCGGGCCGAGCGTGCCGTAGACCTCTGGATCGACGGGGAGCGGCACGCCGATGGGCCTGCGTCCCGGGCCGAGGAAGCGCTCGTAGACCGGCGCCAGCACGCGCAGGAGGATCACGGCGATGAGGTCATCGCGGAGCCGCCAGGCGCGCGCCTTCTCGACGACCTCGGTGGTCTCGATCTCCTGGAGCGTCTCGAGCCACGCGGCGTGGGCCGATGCGACCTGCGGCGTCATCGTCACGAGGGAGAGCCCGGGGCGCGGGGCGAGCACGTCCGGCGGCGCGGTGAGGAGCAGACCCAGATCGTGGACGACCCAGAACGGTGCGGGCAGCCCGACCTTCGAGAGCGAGTTCCGCCACTGCACGGCGCGGAGCACCTGCATGGTGTTCCCCACCTGCGCACAGGAGAGGAGCAGTCCTCCGAGCTCGCGGCTCTGTTCGGCGGAGATGGAGACGCTCATCGCCCCGAACACTACCTCAGCCAGCGAGCTGTGGCTTCGCGCCGAGAGGAGCCGCCACGTCCGCGCGCCGTACCTTCCAGATCCAGCCGTCGTAGAGGAAGTGCAGCCAGGAGGTGCCTACGTAGTACGTGAGGTAGGCGTCCGAGTCGGCAACGCCCTGGAGCCCCAGATAGACGAGGCCGAAGCCCGCGACGAGGAGCGGCGCGAAGACGAACGGGCGGGAGAAGATCCTCGCAGCGAGGCTGCGATCGATGGGGCGCGCGGCGAACTTTCGCTCGCCGAAGTGATGCACGAACGCGACGTACTCGAGCGCGTGCGCGGTCCCGAAGCAGAGGTATCCGACGATGGGCCCGTGCACGAGGAACACGGCGAAGAGCGCGAGCGTGGACGCGAGGAACAGAAGGCGCGGGACGCGCTGGGCGAGCGTGAGCGCGGCGCGGCGCTCGCCGAGGGCCCAGCGCGCAGCGATGAAGACGAAGGCGAGGACCGTCAGGGCGGAGACGATCCCGAAGAACGGAGAGCTCGTGAGGGGGCGGAGCGCTGCCAGCATGTCCCTGGCGTTGGGATGGCCGTCGAACGTGCTCGTCCGGAGCCCGAGCAGCACGACGGCGACGAACGGGACGATCGACCAGACGAAGAGGCGGTCGCGCCTCGCCTCCTTGCGAGCCTCGAGGCCTCCTCCGGCCTTGCCGGCATAGATCCGCAAGATCCCGTAGCGCTGCTGGATCGTGTGCCAGACGTTCCACGTGCCGCTGACGACGAGGACGACGTCCCAGCCCGTGATGCGGAGCCCGTCGCGGACGGTGAGCGTGTCGGTGGCCCACGTGCGCGCGGCGAGGATGATGCCGAGGACGACGAGCGGCGCGAGGACGTACTCCCGCGCGCGCTCGGCGAACGCCCGTGGATCGCCGTAGACGAGTACGAAGGTGTAGTGGTGATGCACGAACGTCAGCGCGAGCACCACCAACACGGCGAGCGCGAGCGCGTCGACGGGGTGCCCGAAGAGCACCACCCGGCCGCCACCGTCGCCGAGCCTCAGTCCGAAGACGAACCAGAGATAGAACGGCACCCAGCAGAACGAGAGGAAGGCGGTGTCCCAGGCAGGACCGCGTAGCCACCCGGAAGGCGCCATCCGATGGCTATAGGCCGCGAGCGAGCCCCGCTGCAAGCCTCTCGCGGCGGGGCGGTCGAGTGCGAGACGGGTGGCCCTCGCGATGGAGCGCTGCGCGGAACTTCCCTTGCGCTCGCGCGGCGCGATGGGCGACCGTGACAGCGATGGAGCACGCGGAGAAGAACGCGCCCGCGGCGCCTCCCGCGTTGCTGCGACCCCTCGCGGGCTCGAGCGCGGGGTCGGGAGCGCTGCCCGCGGAGTCCGAGCGAGCCGCCGTGCGCCGCCTCGGCTTCGTCGCCGCGGCGTCCACGGCGATAGGTCTCGTCGGCGTTCCCATGTCCCTCTTGCGACAGGCCAACCTCGGCGTCCGCGCGGGCACCGAGCGGCCGCTGGCCGTCTTGCCCATCGGCATCGCGCTCTCCGTCGCACTGCTCCTCGCGACGCGGTCGTCCCGGCTCTCGCCCAAGCGCGTGCTCGACCTGGGGCTCGTCTATCTGGTGGCGATGTGCGGCCTCGCGAGCGTCTTCATCCACGCGCTCCCGTACGCGGCGTCCGACGTCGTGCGCGGCGTCTCCCCCATCGTGCCCGCCGTCGTCTTCTTCGCGATCGTCGTGTCGGTGCAGCCGAGGAAGATGGCGATCGCGGCCGCCGCGAGCGTGCTCGCGGACGTGGGCGGGCTGCTCTTCGCGATCTGGCGCGGCGCGCCGGTGCCGCCCTGGAACCTCTGGCTCTGGCTCTTCACGCCGGACCTCGTGGCCGTACCGATCGCGCTCGCTTCTTCGCGCATGCTGTTCACGATCGGCGAGAAGCTGCGCGAGCTACGCGAGCTCGGGAGCTATCGGCTGGTCGAGCGCTTGGGGGCGGGCGGCATGGGCGAGGTCTGGCGGGCCGAGCACCGCACGCTTCGACGGCCGGCAGCCGTGAAGCTCGTGAAGCCCGAGATGCTCGGCGGCACCGATCCGGAGTCGCGTGCGCGGGTCCTGGCGCGCTTCGAGCTCGAGGCGCGGGCGACGGCGAGCCTCACCTCGCCCCACACGATCGAGGTCTACGACTACGGCGTCGCGAGCGACGGCTCGCTCTACTACGTGATGGAGCTCGTGCGCGGGCTCGATCTCGAGAGCCTGGCGCGCGCGCAGGGCGAGCTCCCGCCCGCCCGGGTCGTTCACTTCCTGAGGCAGCTCTGCCTCTCGCTGCGCGATGCGCACGCCGCCGGGCTGGTGCATCGCGACGTGAAGCCGGCGAACGTGATCGCCTGCTCGCGCGGAGGCGAGCGCGACTTCGTGAAGCTGCTCGACTTCGGGCTCGTCGCGCGGACCGATCGCAGCGTCCTGGAAGGCGAGGGACCGCTCACGCTCCCGGGCGGTCTCGCCGGCACGCCGGGATACATCGCGCCGGAGGTGATGGGCGGCGATGAGGTCGACGGACGCGCCGACCTCTACGCGGTCGGCTGCGTGGCGTACAAGCTGCTCACCGGACGGCTCGTGTTCGAGCGTCAGAACCACTACGGCCTGATCCTCGCGCACATGCAGGACGCGCCGGAGCCGGTGCGCGCGCACGCGCCGGGGACGCCGGCCGAGCTCGACGCGATCGTCCTTCGCCTGCTCGCGAAGCCTCCGGACGATCGGTTCCGCGACGCCGACGCGGTCATCGTGGCGCTCGACGCGCTCGGGCTGCGCTGGACGGAGGACGACGCCAAGCGCGCGTGGGAGTCGCTCGGACGCGTCGAGAGGGCCGAAGAGGCCTTCGCGCCGACGCTGGTCGCGGAGCCGGCCGGCGCTCCCGGCGCAGCGATCCGTTAGCGGATCACGCGCGTCATCTCTCGCTGCAGATCGGTGCGCATCGAGTCGACGATCCAGTGAGGTGCGTCGTGCTCGTGGAGCTCGGCGCGGACCCCGAGACCTTGGAGCCGGACGATCGTCTCGCGGTCCACGTGGATCGGAATGATCGGGTCGGCGGTCCCGTGGAGCGCGATGATCGGAGGCGTGTTGGGAACGTCGAAGCGCTCCCACGCCAGCGCTTCCTCGACCAGGCCCGACGAGACCGGGAAGATCGCGCGGAAGCGCGTCGGATGGCGGAGCGCGAGCGTGTACGCGAGGTTTCCACCCTGGGAGAACCCCATCGCGATCGGCAGTCCGCGCGTCGGGTGCGCCGCCGTGATCGCGTCGACGGTCGCGATCACGCGATCGGAGACCGCGTCGAGATCCTCGGCGACGTGCACCCAGGTGTCGGGACGGCGAAAGGTGAACCAGGCATCACCGTCCCCTTCGGCGATCGGAGCGCGAAGCAGGGCGACCCGCGCGGGGACTTCGAACCCCTCGAAGGCCCGTGCGAAGCCCTCGGCATGATCGCCGCGCCCGTGCATCGCGATGATCAGCGGCAGCTCGTCCCCCGAGTGCGCTCCCCCGGTCAGCAGCTCGACCCACGCGAGCGGAACCGGCGCTGGCGGGGTCGCCGACGGCGGAGCCGACCCGCAGGACGCCGAGAGGAGGACGAACGCGATCGCCGTGGTCACGGCCGCCCGGCGATTCGATTCGACGACGCTACGGCTCATGGCCGGAGGCCTCACTCAGGGTGCGTGCGAAGCCAGTACCGATCGAGCGCGAGGTCGTCGACGATGCGCGAGTGGTAGTGGCCCCAGATGTTCGAGATCATGACGCACGGGCCCTTCGCGAGGCGCTTCGTCGCGTAGATCGCGTAGTAGTCGGCGCCGCTGTCGTCATCGACGGGGCCGAGCTTGTCGAGCGGCTTCTTGCTGACCGGGCAGAAGAGCTTGCACTTCGAGCCGACGGGAATGTCGGTGAAGCCTTCCTTCCGCGTGTCGCCGTGCACGGGCGAGAGATAGACGAAGCCCGCCTTCCCGTCGGGTCGCTCGACCCAGAGGGTGATCGCCGGATTGCCGTCGAACGTCTTGTCGGTGAGGCCGACGAGGCTCTCGCCGGTCGGACCGAACGCCTGCGTCACGATGATCGAGACGCCACCCGGGACGGGCATGAGGCTGTCGCGCGGCTCGAGATCGGCCGGCGTCTCTTTGTTCTCACTGCTCGCCTTGCGTCGGACCATGAAGCCTCGCTCTCTCGCACGGGCATAACACGTTCGGGCAAAGAGCACGCGTCCCCCGAACGCGGGCCGCTTCGGACGTGATCGACCCGACCTGGAAACGTGTGATCATGCGCCGACCACGCGCTGACCAGGTGCGGGCCCAACCACCGCCTCGAGGGGACACCATGCATCGCTTTCACACGTCGCTCGCTGCTCTCGTCATCACCCTGAGCCTCACGCTCGTGGGCTGCCCTTCGTCGACGACCGCGCCGTCGACGGTCCCGATCGAAGACCTCGGTGGCCGCTACGCCACGACGTTCTGCGGTCTCCTGACCGACTGCTACGGCGAGGTGGTCCGGGACGCGCTCCTCGGCATCTCCAGCGAAGCGGACTGCATCGCGCTGTTCGAGCGCCAGTACATGGAGCAGGCGCTCCCTCGCTATCAGCAGGCGATCGCCGAAGGAACGATGAGCTACGACGGCACGCAGGCGCAGGCCTGCCTCGATGCGACCACGGCGCAGGGCTGCGCCGCGATCAACAGCCGAGGCACCTCGGCGTGCGACGGGCTCTTGATCGGTGAGGTCGCGCCGGGCGGCGTGTGCAGCATCAACGAGCAGTGCGCGGGCGATGCGTACTGCATGAACACGACGGTGTGCCCGGGCACGTGTCAGCCGCGCGGCTCGGTCGGCGCCACGTGCACGTCGGACGACGCCTGTCAGGGCGGCATGAAGTGCACGGGCGGAAGCTGCACCGTTCCCGCTGCCGAGGGAGCGCCGTGCGGTGGAGCGACCAACATCGAGTGCGGTGGTGGCCTCATCTGCGCAGGCGCGTCGGCCACCGCAGCGGGGAACTGCCGGACGCCTGAGACCGTCCAGAACGGCGCGCTCCACGGCGCGTGCAACGTGCAGATGACGCAGCTCTGCGAGCCGGGCCTGTCGTGCGTGGTCGCCGGCCTGACGAGCATGAGCTGCGAGACGGGTGGTCTCGCGCTCGACGCCGCCTGCCACGTGGCGGTTCCGGACGCGTGCGCGAGCGGCACCTTCTGCAGCGGAACCGACGTGACGATGGGCGACCTCGACGGCACGTGTGCGCCGCTGCCGAGCGCGGGGATGAACTGCGCGACGGTGCTCTTCGGGCCGCGCTGCGGCTCCGGGCTGCGCTGCGACACCGGCACCTGCCGTGGGACGAGCACGACGGGCGGCGCCTGCGCGACGAGCGCCGACTGCTACAGCGGCACCTGCACCGGCGGCGCATGCGCGGCCGCGATGCTCTGCGAGTGAACCGAGGGCTCATCTTGGCAAGCGGACGTTCCTCGATCCTCGCCCTCGCCGCCGTGGCCTGTCTCGGCTGCGAGACGGCGGCGGTGCCCGCGAGGAGCGGACCGCCTGCGCCGGCGGCGCCGACCGCGGTGGCGCCGGCGCCGCCGACGCCCGCGCCCACCGCGCCCTCACACGAGACGGCGGTCGACTTCATGGAGCCGAGCCCGGGAGCGCTTCCGCCGGTGGGAACGGTCGAGCTCGTTCCGTTCGAGCGCGCGGCGTACACGGGCGCGTGCCCCGCGAGCCTCGGCACCGCGCAGATGGCCACGGCGCCCAACGACTGGAGCTGCCTCTCGTTCGTCGACGGCGTGATGCACATGTGCGTCGGCACCGAGGAGGCGGTGGCCGACGGCGGCGACCTCACGACCTACGTGCGAACCGCGATCGAGGGGATGGGCCCAGCCGGCATCGTCATGGTCGAGCGGCGCGACGTCGTCCTCGCCGGCGCTCCGGCAGTGCGTCTCGTCTACGACAACCCGGGCACACCCGGCCGCTTCGTGAGCTACCTCTTCGCGCGGGACGGCCACGGCTACACGGCGACCTGCACCGCAGCGCCCGCGGACACGTTCGACGCGATGCTGCCGGCCTACGAAGCAGCGCTTCAGGCGATCCGACTTCGCTGAGGTGCGCGCGTGAGGAGGCTGCGAAGGGCGATGGGCTCGGGGGCGATGCGCGCCGCGCTCACGTGCGTGCTGATGATCGGCTGCGGCGGCGCGAGCGCGAGCGGTGCCGGGCCCAGCAGCGCTGCGGCGAACGAGCCGCCCCGCTGGGCTCTCCTGACGAGCCCCACGACCGAGAGCCTGCGCGGGCTCTCCGCCGTCTCGGCCGACGTGATCTGGGCGAGCGGCGCGCACGGCACCGTCGTCCGGAGCACGGACGGCGGCGACTCGTGGAGCGTCACGGTCGTGCCTGGCGCCGAAGCGCTCGACTTCCGAGACCTCCACGCCCTGGACGACGCGCGCGCAGTGGTCCTCTCGGCCGGCGCACCCGCGCGAGCGTTCCGAACCGGGGACGGCGGCGTGAGCTGGACCGAGACGTACACGCGCGACGTCGCCGGCATCTTCTTCGACTCGCTCGCGTTCTGGGACGAGCGCGAAGGCCTCGCGATGGGCGACCCGCTCGAGAGCGAGGACGGCGCGCGCTTCGCCGTGATCGCCACGCACGATGGCGGGCTGAGCTGGGAAGAGCGCGTCGGGCCGCTCGCGCGAGAAGGCGAGGCGGCGTTCGCAGCCAGCAACGGATGCATCGCCCTTCCCGAGCCAGGGCTCGCCTTCTTCGCGACGGGCGGCTCGGTCGCGCGGGTCTTTCGCTCGACGGATTTCGGCGCGACGTGGACGAGCGCCGAGGCGCCGATGACCCACGGGCTCGGGTCGGCCGGCATCTTCTCGATCGCGTTCCGTGACGCTCGCGTCGGCTACGTCGTCGGCGGCGACTACGCGGCGCCGAACACGCCCGGGAGCTTCGCGCGCACCGAGGACGGTGGGCGCAGCTGGCGAGCGGGCAGTGCTCTCCGTGGCTTTCGCTCCGCGATCGCGGTCGCGCAGCGTGCGCTCCTGGTGGTCGGCACGTCGGGCGCCGAGCTCTCTCGCGACGAGGGCGCGAGCTGGGAGCCGATCGGAGACGAGCCCCTCAACGCCATCGCGATCGTCGGGACGACGGCATTCGCCGTCGGGCCAGGCGGAGTGATCGCGCGCCTCACCCTGGGACCGAGACTGTGACGCGAGCGTCGTGCGCCTGTCTCGCTGCGGTGATGCTGGCCGGATGCGGGGGTGAGCCCGCTCCCGTCGCGCCGCCTGCGCCCATCGACCCGCCCGATCTCGTGAGCCCGGAAGAGCGAGCGCATCGTGACGCCGAGCTGGGCGAGTGGCTCCAGGTCGATGCGCAGATCGGGACGTGTTACGAGGCGCGCGTGGCGGCGGGCGTGGTCACCGGCGTCGTCGCGGTGCGGTTCACGATCCAGCCCGACGGGCATGCCGCGAACGTCGTGATCGCGCAGGCCGAGCCCCACGATGAAGCCGCCGAGGCCTGCGTCGTGCGCGCGGTCGAGGCCATGCCGTTCACGCCGAGCGAAGTCCCCGTCGAGCGCACGATCGAGCGGCGCTTCGACGGACCGTGAGCGAAGTCCTGCGACGCAGGACCTGACGAGCGCGAGACGGGTGTTCGGCACGGCCCTTGTACGGCATCCTGGCGCCACATCGACAAGACCCCTTCGACACGGAGATCGATCCCATGAGCCTTCATCTCGGCAGCACCGCACCGGACTTCACGCAGGACTCGACGGAAGGGCCGATCCACTTCCACGAGTGGGCGGGCTCGTCCTGGGTCATCCTGTTCTCACATCCCGCGGACTACACGCCGGTCTGCACGACGGAGCTCGGCGCCGTCGCGAAGCTCGGGCCCGAGTTCGAGCGCCGCAACACGCGGCCGATCGCGCTCTCGGTCGATTCCCTCGAGTCGCACCTCGGCTGGGTGAAGGACATCGAGGAGACGCAGAGCGTGAAGCTCAACTACCCGATCCTCGCCGACGTGGATCAGAAGGTCGCCAAGCTCTACGACATGATGCACCCGGAGACCGACGCGAAGGTCACCGTGCGGAGCGTCTACTTCATCGATCCGAAGAAGAAGATCCGCGCGGTGATGACCTACCCGCCGAGCGCAGGGCGGAACTTCGGTGAGATCCTCCGCCTCCTCGACTCGTTGCAGCTCACCGATCAGTTCTCGGTGGCGACCCCGGCCAACTGGCGGGACGGCGAGAAGGTCGTGATCGTGCCGTCGCTCAAGGATCCGGAGGTCCTCAAGCAGAAGTTCCCGAAGGGTTGGGAAGAGGTGCGCCCGTACCTGCGCCTGACCCCGCAGCCGAACCGCTGAGAGCGCTACGCTCGGGCGGAGAGGAGGCTACGCTCCGCCCGATGCGCTCCCGGATCTTCCCGGCTCGAGAGATGAGCGCGTGGCTCTTCGCCATCGCGCTCGCCTCGTGCTCGGGCGGTCCTCCCGCGCCGTCGACCGAGCCGTCCTCTCCGCTCCACGCGCCGCGCGCCGAGCCCGTCTCGACGCCGCTCGCCGAGGCCGCGCCGCTGCCGCCGTCGACCTACCCGGCGCCGGCGCGTCTCGTCGCCATCGGTGACGTGCACGGAGATATGGATGCGTTTCGGAGCGTGCTGCGGCTCGCCGGGGCGATCGATGCCGACGATCGGTGGAGCGGAGGCGCGCTCTTCGTCGTGCAGACGGGCGATCTCCTCGATCGCGGCGACGACGAGGACGAGATCCTCGCGCTCGTGCTGCGCCTCGAACGGGAAGCGAGCGCGGCCGGCGGCCACTTCGTCGCGCTCAACGGCAACCACGAGATCATGAACGCCCAGGGCGACTTCCGGTACGTGACGCCCGGCGGCTTCGAGGACTTCGCCTCGTTCGCTCACGGCGCGGAGAGGGCGTCCCACCACGATCTCCCACCCCAGGCGCGCGGTCGGATGATCGCGTTCGAGCCCGGCGGCCGCTACGCGCGCGAGCTCGCTGCGCGCAACACGGTCGCCATCGTGGGAGACACGGTGTTCGTTCACGGAGGGCTCGTGGCCCGCCAGCTCGACGGCGGGGTCGACGCGATCAACCGCGCCGTGCGTGCGTTCTTTCTCGCGGAGGCCCCGCTCCCTCGCGCGCTCGAGGCCGAGGACAGTCCCGTCTGGTACCGCGGCTTCGCGCTCGAGGACGACGAGGTGATCTGTGCGGCGCTCGAGACGGCGCTCGCGCGCGCGTCGGTACACCGCATGGTCGTCGGCCATACGGTGCAGCAACAGGGGATCAACGCGGCGTGCGACGAGCACGTGTGGCGGATCGACGTCGGCCTCGCGCGCCTCTACGACGGTCCGATCGAGGCGCTGGAGATCACGCAAGACACGGTCCGCGTGCTGCACGGGGCGAGGTAGAGAGCGCCAGCGCGCGCCCCTGCTCGGTGAGCGTGAGCGCTCGCACGAGGCACAGTTCCCCGACGCTCGCGGCCGGCACCCAGGCCGCCGAGCGGCACGCCGAGTGCTCCACCTCTGCTCGTCCGAGGCAGACCTCGCGCTCGCGATGAGCACGCCGGTCGTGACCCCGAGGACGGAGGCGCCCGATGCTCGATGCGATCGTTGGATATCTTCGAGATGGGCTCGTGCCCTTTCGACTCACGAGCCGACCGAGCGCAGAGGCGCTCCCGCGCTCGGCGTTTCGCGTGCCGGAGGGCGGCATCATCGTCGACACGACGATGGTCGTCGTGGGCGGCGCCCCGGTGATCGCGTGCCACGAGAAGGGGGGACGCGTAGATCCGGCGGCGCTCGGCAACCTGCTGGGCGGCGTGGTCCTCCGGAGCGGGGCGACCGACCTTCCGGACGATCTGCGCGGAGAGCGGGGGCCCATCCCTCCCTTCGGCAAGCTCTTCGGGCTTCCCCTCGTGGTCGACACGCGCGTGAGCGAGGCGAGCATCCTGCTCATCCATGCGTTCGGGGAGAACGACGTGCTCGAGATCGCGTACGAGGACTTCGCGCGCCTCGAGCAGCCGCGCGTGGGTAAATTCGCGTTCGCCGGAGAGCTCGCAGCACCTGCGGCGGGCGCAGCGCATCCGAGCCGTTAGCCGGTGCGGCAGTCTGCCCGCCAAGGAAACGACAGCCCGGGTCGTACTTTTGAACCGATGTACTAGATCGCGAGGGCAAGCCCGCCTATCGTCGGGCACACGTCGAGAGGCGATCCCGAGCTGTTGGGGCCTGGGTCTGCCGGAAGGAGACGTGGCCCCCAGTGCCCGCGACCCGGTCGACCGGCCTACCACGCTTGATGATCGTCGGTGACGAAGCCGGTCGCACGCTCGTGCGCGAAGCGGCGTCGGGACTGGCCATGTCGATCGAGGAGCGCGCCGACGCGTCCATGGGCGACCTTCGCGGCGTGCGGCTCGCGGTGGTCTGCGGCCTCGGGCGCGCCAGCGATCTGGCGGAGATGCGGGCTCGGGGTGACGACGTGGTGGTCGTCGCCGCGCTGCGCGGGACCGACGCCGCGCTGCTCGCCGGCAGCAGCGTCGATGACTTTGTCTCGCTCGACGCCCCTGCGCGAGAGATCGCCGCGCGGCTGGGCTTCGCAGCAGCGCGCGCAGCGGCGAGCCATGCAGCGGAGATCGAAGGCGTACGGCTCACCGAGGTCGCCGACGTGGTCGACGACCTGATCGCGATCAGCTCGGCCGATGGAAGACGAAACCTATTCCTGAGCGCGGCCTTCGAGACGATCACCGGAACGCCTCGCGAGCCGGTCTTGGACGATCCCGCGCACTACCTCGGCCTCGTGCATCCAGACGATCACTCCTTGCTCCGCGAAGCCCACATGCAGCGGCACCAGCCGCACGAGTACCGCTACAGGATCATCCGAGCCGACGGTCAGACCCGCTGGCTGCACACGCGCGCCTTTCCGACGGCCCGGGAGGGCGGCGCACCGACGCGAGTCATCACCGTCACGCGCGACGTGACCGCTCGAAAGAGCGCAGAAGACGACGCAGAGGCGCAGCGCAGGCTGATCGAGGGCGTGACGTCGGCGCTGACCACGCTGCTCGCGGCAGCGTCGCCGAGCGAGTCGATCGACCGCGCGCTCGCGATCCTCGGTCCGGCCGCGCTCGTCGACCGCGTGTACATCGCGCGCCACCACCGAGACGATGCCGACGAGCTGCGCGTCGCCGTCAGGCACGAGTGGGTGAGCGAGGAGACGACGCCGTCGCTGGGCACCGACGTGGGCGGCGAGCGGCCGGCCCTCCCCGAAGCGCGCCCGCTCCTCGCGATGCTGGAGCGCGGTCAGACCGTGGAGCTCGTTCGCTCCGAGCTCCCGCCGGCGATGCGTGAGCGGCTCGACCCGTCGGGTGTGCGCTCGATGCTCGTGGTCCCGATCGTCGCGGACGGTGCCTGCTGGGGCCACGTCGGCTTCGTGGATTGTCACGCCGAACGACGCTGGGACGCGACCGCGCGCGCGACGCTCGAGGCGACGGCAGCGGCGGTGGGCTCGACCATCATGCGGGAGCGCGCGATGGAGGCTCTGGCCGAGCAGCTCCACCGCGTGCGATCGCTCTTCGAGTCTGCGGCCAATCCAGCGCTCACCGCGCGCGACCAGCTCGATCGACTCCTCGAGGTCGGCGTGCGCCTCCACCGCGTGCGATCGCTCTTCGAGTCTGCGGCCAATCCAGCGCTCACCGCGCGCGACCAGCTCGATCGACTCCTCGAGGTCGGCGTGCGCCTCCTTGGCGTGGACGTCGCCGCCGTCCTGCGCATCCGGCCCGAGGATACGGAGACGTGCGAGGCGACGCACGTGCACCCGGCGACGACGCCGATGCAGCCCGGAGAGCGTGTGCCCCTCACGCGCGATCTCTGGGAGATCTCCATCGCGGAGAACCGCCCCATGGCCGTCGCCGACGCCGTCGGCACTCGCTACGAGGACGCACCCGCGCATCGCGATCGCGGCTTCCGTTCGTTCCTCGGTGCGCCGCTCTGGGTGCGTGGGCACGCGTGGGGCGGGCTCGCCTTCCTCGGGATGGAACGGCACCCGCAGGCATTTCGCGACACCGATCTGGATCTTGCCCGGCTGGTCGCGAGCGGCGTCTCTCACCTCCTCGAGCAGATCGAGGCCCAAGAGGAGCGCGCCGCGCTCGAGCTGAGGTTCCGCGAGACGCAGAAGCTCGAGAGCCTCGGTCTGCTCGCCGGGGGCATCGCCCACGACTTCAACAACATGCTCATGGGGATCATGGGCCACGCCGCCGTCGCGACGCGCGCCGCGAGCGAAGAGGCCGCGATCGTGCGGGAGTCTCTCGAGCAGATCACCGCGATCACGCAGCGCGCGGCAGGCCTCACGAGGCAGCTGCTCGCCTACGCAGGAAGAGATCGGGTGCGGATCCAGCCCATGTCGCTCTCGGGCCTGGTGCGTGAGATGTCGGAGCTGCTCGCCGTCGTGCTTCCGAAAGACGCGCGCCTCGAGAACCAGCTGCCGGTCGATCTTCCGGCGGTGCTCGGCGACTCGGCCCAGCTCCAGCAGGTCGTCATGAACCTGATCACCAACGCCAGCGATGCCCTCGCCGGAGGAGCCGGCGTGATCACGCTTCGCGCTTGGGTGATCGATGCGGACGCGCTCCCCGCGGCAGGCCGCTTCGTCGCGGAGGACACCCGAGTCGAGCGCTACGCCGTGCTCGAAGTGAACGACACGGGCAGAGGGATGGGCCCCGAGACGCTGGAGCACGTCTTCGAGCCCTTCTTCACGACGAAGGGGCCGGGACGCGGCCTCGGGCTGGCAGCGGTCCTCGGCATCGTGCGCTCCCATCACGGAGCGCTCGACGTCGAGAGCACGCCCGACGTGGGCACGACGTTTCGCCTGTTCTTGCCGATCGCGGACCATGCGCCGGAGCCTGCGCATGCGAAGCCAGAGAGCCCCGCGGGGCGGCGCCTCGCCGTGCGCGTGCTCGTCGTCGACGACACGGACCAGGTCCGGAAGACGGTCGAGCGAGTGCTCACGATGCACGGGGCCGAGGTGCTCACGGCTCGCGACGGAGTCGAGGCGGTCGAGGTCGTCGAGCGCGAGCGTGAGCGCGTGGACGTCGTCGTGCTCGACCTCACGATGCCGCGGATGGATGGCGCCAAGGCGCACGAGCGCATCCGCGAGATCGTGCCGGGCTTGCCCATCTTGCTGATGAGCGGCTACGCGGAAGGCGAGCAGGTCGAGCACGTGCTGTCCCAGCCGCGCACGCGCTTTCTCGCGAAACCGTTCGACATGGCGGAGCTCCTTCGAGCGCTCCGTGAGCTCCTCGCGGAGTGAGCGGCCTCGCGTACATCGTCCCGGCGGGCACGCTCGACGATGATCAGCGGGCGTAGGCGAATGAAGCACCTGTTCGGCGTGATAGACAACGCTCGCGAGATCTCCGCGCTACTCGGCCGGGAGCGCGCCGAGCTCCTTCTCGGGGTCGGCGAACACGCGCTTGAGCGTCTTCGACATGCGGGCAGCGTGCATGCCGTCCAGCACACGGTGGTCGAACGTCGCGAACGCGCGGAGCACCTTTCCCACGGCGAGGCTCCCGTTCTCGACGACGGCCTCCTCCTTCACCGCACCGAGCGCGATGACGAGCGGCACGCGGCTGTACGGCACAAGAGGCACGTAGGCCGCTTCGAGCCCGAGCGAGCCGATGTTGGTGATCATCACGGAGCCGAAGGGGTCCTTCGGGATGCCCGCGAAGCGCAGGTCGAGGTTGAGCGTGTAGGTGAGCCAGCCGAGCGCGTCGAGCACGGTGTTGAGGAGGAAGAACGGGATCTTCTTGAAGAGGCCGCGCGAGCTCTCGAGCGCCTTGTCCTTCCCCTTCCGGACGCTGCCGACCTTCGTCTCGAACTCGTCCACGATCTCGAGGAGCGACTTCTTGTGCGCATCGAACAGCGTCGCCCCGCTCAGGTCGATCTCGCCGGTCTTCTCGTCCTCCATGGCGACCTGGAAGAACACGCCGATGTCCTCGCGCAGATAGATCCGGTTCCACCTGAGGATGGCGTTCGCGTCGGGCATCTCGGCGAGCGTGATCGCGACGGCCTTCGCCATGATGTGGGAGAGCGTCGCGCGCTTGCCCGTGCGCTTCCGGAAGGCGTCGAGGTAGGCCATCATCTTGTCGGCGCGAAGCTCGAGCGATCCGTAGACCGTCGGATCGTACGCAGTGCGCCACGTGCCGATGGCGATGCGCCGGAACGAGGAGAGGTTCGTCTTCGGGCGGAGGCGGAGGTTCGGCATCGGCGCCGAGCATAGCCGGCGAGCGATCCGGTGGACGTGCGGCCGCGCATGGGGTGAGCGATGCCTCGGCGGCCGTGTCACCATCGGGCGATGGTCCGCAATCAGCTCGGCCTGAAGCGGCGTCCCGAGGGCGCCGGGCTCGCGAGCGAGCTCGCCATGCTCTCGGAATCGATGCGCGAGGCCGTGCTCGCTGCGTGCGCCGCCTACACGGAGCTCGGCGTTCCCTTCGCGTTGGTCGGTGGGCTCGCGGCCGGAGCCCTGGGACGTCCACGGTTCACGAAGGACATCGACTTCCTCGTCGGCGAACAAGCGTTCCAGAAGCGGGGGCTGATCATTTCGTTCGCGTTCCCGATGCCGTTGCAAGCCGGCGACGTCGCGATCGACCCGATCCCGCTCCCAGAGGAGCCAGCGAGGCGGGCGGTGCTCTCCGCCGCCCTCGCCGCGGTCGACATCGACAGCACGACCGGTCAGCAGGTCCCGATCCTCGGCGCGACGTGGCTCGCTTACATGAAGCTCGCGTCCCCTCGGGGAAAGGACCGCGACGACATCGTCGGGATGATGCAAGCGGGCAAGGTCGACCTCCGCGCGCTCGAACGCGCGGTCGAGGGCGACGAGATGCTCGTGACACGCCTCCGCGAGGCGCTCGCAGAGCTGGCGATCGCCGAAGACGAGTAGACGCCGTGACGAAGCATCTCACCCCGAGAGCGCTCGCCCCAGCGCTGGCAGGCGAAGAGCCACGCCCATTCTGGTCGGCCCGTCAGTGCGCTGGCCAGCGACGCGTCCGCACGAGCTCGGCACGAAGCGTCTCGAGGCCGTCGGCATCGAGGGCGACGATCGCGCTCTCGTGATCGGGGCTCCACTGGATCCCGAGCAGCTCGCACGCGGTTCGAACCGCAGTGGCGAGACCTTCGGTCCTTCCCTCGGTCCTTCCCTCGGTCCTTCCCTCGGTCCTTCCTTCGGCTCGTCCCTTGTGGAGGGCTTCGCGGATCTCCGGCGTCAGGGGCTCCCACTGCTTCGCTTGCATCATCGCCTCCACGGCGGCTCGCGCGACGGCGCCCAGCGAGCCGAAGATGAGATCGGTGTACACGAGGCGTCGCTCACCGTCGAGCGAGCGCGCCGCTTCGATCGCAGCGCCTGCGATCGCGCCGTCGTCTTCCTCGCCGTCGACGTGTGCACGAGAGATCCGACGCCGATCAATGTCCCGTCCGCGCGCCGCGCGCCGACCAAGACGTCGGGGTGTACGTCACCGCGCGCGATCTTCGCCGCGATGCTGGGTGGCGCGGCGCCGAACATCTGAGCGAGGAGCCGCTCCCCCTTCTGGCCGAAAGTATCGAGCTCCGCGACGCTCACCGATCCCGCAACGAGCGCTTCATCGCTCACGACGATCCTCCCCCGCTGTCGTTTCCACGACCCGATGGGAGCACATCCACGGCGGGAGCGCCGGGCCGACGAACCACGTTCGGTCTGGAGGCCACCACCGTGGTGCGAGGCGACCACCGAGAGAGGCTCGTGGCGACGACACCACCGACCGATGAGATCGCCACCGAGCGCCTCGACATCGCGCGCGTGCTCTTCGACCTCGGCCGGGACCGCCCCCCTACGCTCGACACGCAGAGCACGCGCGCGTGTACCAGCCGATCTCCCGAGGCGTATCCTCGTCAGCCCGTGCCCAAGAGGAAGCCAACACCCGAGCCCACGAGGCCTGACGTGACATGCGACGTGCGATCGGTCGCGGCGATCGAGCAGGCCTTCGCGCGCGAGCTGCCGCGGCTTGCGCCCCCGGACCCGACGAGGCCTCCCTCGCTCACGACGACGGAGCTCCACGAGCAGGTGAAGACCTTCACCCGCTTCGTCTGGGCGTGCGTCGACGCGCTGCTCCCCTCCGAGCCTGCGCCGACACCGCGAGCCTTCATGGGATGGAGCGCAGAGCAGCGCGCGCTGCTCACCGAGATGGCGAAGCTCCCATCGAACGCGATGGTCAACGCGGGCGACCTCTCGGAGCGGCTGCTGCGGCTCGGCGCGATGAGCTTCGCGCCGGGCGACTCACGCTACCTCGAGCGCTACGTGGGCCGCGTCGCGCCGAGCGTCCTCGAGCAGGTCGTCGAAGGCCGGCCACTCTGGCTCTGGCTGCGTCTCACGACGATGCGAGAGGTCCGCCCCGAGGCATTCGCCAGCGCCACCTCCCGGCTCGCGGACGCTGAACGCATCGAGCTCGCGCGGCTCGCCGTGACGAACTGCTACCAGCTCATGCGCCGCTGGCCGTTCCCCACAGCGATCACGCGGATTCAAGAGGAGGAGGATGCAGCGAGCCTCTTCGATGCCCTCCTGCCGATGCTCTCGCCGCTGGAGGACAGCTCACTCGCTCGCGCCCTCGCCGTCGAGGCGTCGTCCGAAGTTGGGGAGAGCGCGCTGATCCTTCTCTTCGTCTACATGCTCGTGCGGCGCGGCCAGCGTCTCGACGAGTCGGTGGATGCCGCGCTCGCCGAAGCGCTGGACCTCTTCCCGGTGCATGGGCGCAAGTTGCTGGCTGCCTTCACGCCGGAGAAGCGAAGCGCGATCCTCTCCAGGATGGAGCCCGTCCCCTACAATGTCAGCGGCTTCTGGACCTACGTAGATCTCCTCACACCGGCCGAGCAAGCCGAGCGCGTGGCGATCGCCCTCACCGGCTTCGCGAGCGCATGCAGCTCTGACGTGAGCCGTCGAGTGAAGGACATCGTCGCCACGTTCGACTCGGGGGCATGTGCGGCGCTCCGTGAGCTGGCGCAGGGCAAAGGTCCGAACGCAGCCCTCGCCGCGGAGGCGCTGGCGCTTCGAAGATGAGGACCTCGAGACGCCTCACGCGCCATCACCCGAGAGGGTGTGATGTGTCGAGCACCGTCCGGCCGTCGCGGACTGGCTGAGCGAGGGCGAGATGTCGCCCGGGACATGACCCGCGAGCGTCGCGCCCGCGCCGCTCACCGTCGAGTCTCTCGCTGGCTGCAACGTTCTCATCGAGCGAACAGATCGTGGACTTCGAAGGTCGGAGCCTACCCGACGGCGACGGTCACGAACACGAAGAGCGTGAGCTCGCTCCACTCGTCGTCTGGGCCAAGGAGGTCCACGCAGACCTCATACTGGTTCGAGGTCCCGATCCGCCAGGTCGGCGCGTCCAGGATCGCGACCGCCTCGGGCGCGTGCACTGGGACGAAGTTGCCCTCGATTCGCTCCCGATAGACGCGCTCGTCCCCTCTGACCGATATCTGGGCATGCCGAAGCGCCTCGAAGTCCAATCCGCAAAGAAGCTTTGCAAGCTGGGCGATACGGTCCGTATGGCCGACGGCGGGAGTGTCGCGAACTTTCAGCTCGCTCATGGACGGTTTCCAGGGGGGCGTGTGACTGTGCGCGACGTCGCCCCATTCGACGAAGCTATCCCGTGCTCACTCCGGAGGGAGCGGACCGCGGACGGAAGGGACCGCGGTGAGTGAGCCGATGAAATAGGAGCGTCGTCGATCTTCGCAAAGCCAGGGAAGCCGTTCCAGGCGATCGACTCGCGTAGCATGGCGAGGAACGTGCCTTCCCGTCCGCGCAGCGGCGGATCGATCACGTCGCTCGGTGTCTCGATGCCGACGATCCCGCCCGAGAAGTTTGCCTTCGTCACGTCGTCGCCCGCGAGATCGAGCGCGTAACGAAGTGACGTCGGCGCCTCGGCGACATCGAAGTCGGATTCTTCGGCATCGACGAGCGCGGCGTCGACACTGGTGACGGCCAGCGGGTCGGCGTACCAGTGCGGGTCGTCGCCGCGATCGACGTACGTCTTCTTCTTCCACGCCGGATGGTTGCCGCGCAGATCGACGGCGCCGACGATCGCCCAGAACCGCGCGAGCGCGAGCGGCACGTGGCCGACGCGCTTCTCGAGTCTCTTCAGCTTCGCCGTGATCGCGGTCGGCTTCTTCGCCAGCGGTGTCTTGCTGGCGAACGCGTACTTCGCGCTCTTCAGCTCGCGCACGATCACCTCGAGCGCCGCGCGCATCGCCTTCAGCTCGGCGTCGAGCGCGGCGATCTCTCTCGCGCTGGGCTTCTTCGTCGCCGACTTCTTCGTCTTGGTGGCCTTCTTTCGCGCGGCCACGAGCGGCTTCCACCGCGTCTGCGGGATGGAGTAAAGGACGCCATCCGCGGTCTCGGCGAGCCCATCGTCGAAGTACGCATCGATCGTGAACGCGAGCCAGCGGTCGTCGGCCACCACACGCGCCGAACGCGCATCGCCTCGGCCTCGGCGTTCTTCGCCGAGGATGAATCCGTAGGCGCGCAGCGCGGCGCGCCTTCGCTGCGCGTCGCCGCGTGCGGCGATCTCGGGTGGATCGCCCCGCAAGAGCGCCGCTCGGGCGCGTAGCTCCCCGACGAGCGCTTCGGCCACTCCTGGCGGGGCCTGTCCCGGCGGACCCGCCGCGGCTTCGACGCCGAGCGGACCGGCTTCGAGCAGCCCGTGCAGCGCGCAGACACGGAGCTGCGGATGCGCATCGGCGATGTGCGCGAGACGTGCGATCGCATCGGCATCGCCGGTCCGTCCCAGCGATCGCAGCTGCTGCTCGATCACGCAACGTTCCTTCGGCGGAAGACTGCGGACGCACGCGTCCACTTCGGCATCACGCAGCAACGCCTCGCGCCGCGCCGGCCAATCGGGACGTGCGTCGAGCACGCGCAGCGTCTCGATCCAGCTCGGCGTCGCGAACACGGCCTCCGCGAACGCCGTCAGTCCTTCGTCGGTGCGTCGCGCGAGGTCATCGCTCATGCGCGCGAGCGTACGATCAGTCGGCCGGATCGGTCTCGGTCAGCCGACATGCGCTCTCTCTCGTTCGCTTCGGTGCGATCGCCGCCCGTCCTCTCTCGGCCCGGAGAACCGATCGCGCGACTGGCGCACGCCGGCCTCGATCGCTGGCGCCGAGAGCGTGATCTCCCCCACGGCTCCTGATCGACGAACGGGACGATGTCCACGCGGACCGGGTCGACTGTCGACACCAGCGAGGTGTTGTGCCTCACCTGGTGGAGCTCGGAGCCTCTCCCGAGATCGCCGATCTCGTTTCGTGGCTGGGCGGCGACGCGGCGCTCCTCATCCCGAGGTGAGGGCGACGCGTGAGTTCATCGTCGCGCTCTGGAGCGCCTCGAGCACGCAAGCGGCGTGACGCGAGGCACTCGCCTCGCTATGATCGCAGGGTGCGCCTCGAGAAGCTGCCTGGCTGGGTGGTCGATGATGCCTCCTCGGTCCGGCGCGAGATGGAGCCCTACCGCCACGCGACCCCCGCGCAGCTCTGGCGTCACACCGAGGACTGCGCGCGCGACGCCATGTGGGCGGTGCGCGCAAGCCCGTTTCCGGCGCGCGTGCTCGCCTACGAGGATCCGCTGCCAGAGAGTACGCTCGCGGCGCTCGAACGACTCCGTAGGCTGCCCCGATGAGCGAGCTGGGGCGGCGCTCCGCCGTAGATGCGGGCCGAGCGATCGCCGACGCGCTCCGATCGGCAGCTCAGCCGTACGCGCTGGGTGGCGCGCTCGCGCTGGGTGTGGCCGGCGTACCCCGCGGTACCAAGGACGTCGACGTCAACGTGTTCGTCGAGCCCGACGCCTTGATGCCCGTGATCGACGCGCTCACCGCGCTGGGCATCCGCGTCGATGCCCCTACCGCGCTCGCGCGTGCACGCCGCGACGGCATGTTCGTCGGTGACTGGGACGGGATGCGCATCGATGTCTTCGTTCCGAGCATCCCGTTCTCCCGTGAGGCCGAGCGCACCGCCATCGATGTGACAGTCGACGGATGGACCGGGCGATTCCTCTCGGCGGAGGGGATCGCGATCTTCAAGCTCCTCTTTTTTCGCATCAAGGACCGCGGCGATCTCGAGCGGCTCGTCGCGGTGCGCGGGGCGTCGCTCGATCGCGCTTACATCCGCCGATGGATCGTCGACATGATGGGGGAAGACGACGAGCGCGTCCGCGCATGGGACGACACCGTCGCGCGCTTCGGCGACTGATCCCGTGGCCCAGATAGGCATGACGACATCGGGCGCTTCAGCGCGAGCCGGGCTCGTCGAGTCGTCGTCGTTCCGCGTCGTTTCGGGCGGGTGTAGTCCGCATCGTCGGCTCAGGAGACTCTCGAGGATCCTCATCACTTCGCGCGACACGGACTTCGAGGTGCTCGAGCACCGACGGCCTTCGATCAGTCGCGCCAGCAGAGCGAAGGGTTCACGCAGAAATGATGGACCTGTCCCGCCGGCAGCGCGCCCGGGCGATCGGCCCCGAAGTACTCGTCTGCGGTGCGGGGATCGCAGACATAGGAGAGCAATCCGGCGGAAATGCAGTCCGCATCGGACGAGCAGGCCACCTCGCAGGTGTGGTCGAACGCGTCGCACGTCAGGGCCGCGACTTCGGCGGAGGCTCCAGGCGTCGCGACACCGTCCGCGCAGCGTGCGCCGGTCGCGGGGCTGGTGAAGACGACATCGGTCACCGGGTCGCAGAACGCCCCGAGCTGCGCCGGTGGGTCCGCAGGAAGGGTGGCATGGCACTCGAAACGAAGCTGCGCGCCCGCGGCGGGCTGGATCATGCGCATCGAGGCCTCCGTTCGTCGCGATCAGCAGGATGCGCCGCTGCGCATGCGGCAGCCGGTGCCGGTGCCCGACGCCGACGAGGACGCGTCTGGCCCCGTGCAGCGTGCTTGCGCCCAGAAGCGAACGCCGTATCCAGGATTCGGGCGGACCATGAAGGCATCGGCTCCCATCCACCCAGTCCAGCCGTTGATGGTCGAGCCGGGGATGTACTCCGTTTGGTAGCGATAGCTGATGGCAGCGCCGCCCGTGCAGCTCGAGGCCGCGTGGCCCTGCGCGTAGTACCAAGTGCCCGCGCTCGGAGGGGCCAGCACCCAGCCGCCCGACGTGGAGCTGCGCACGCTTCCCGGGATCGTGACGGTGACGCTCGGCGTCCCGGGGGCGGCGATCGACGTGATCGCGTTCGCGACATCCGACCAGGCGCTGATGCGCCCGTCCGCCGCGACGGCGCGAACGCGCACGTAGTAGCGACGCCCGGCCCTCGTCGCGGCGAGGATCGCGCTCGTGTCCGTGATCGCCGCGGTGGCGACGGGCGTGGTGAACGCGGCGTCGGTGGAGATCTCGACCGTGTAGTCCGAGGCTCCGACGGAGGCCGTCCACATGGCCGAGATCCCGCCGGGATCTGCGCTCGCCGTCAGGTCTGTCGGCGCCGCGAGCGGGCCCGCGTCCGTCGGCGCGGCGTCAGGAGGCCCGGCGTCGGGAGGCCCGGTGTCGGGCGGCCCGGTGTCGGGCGGCCCAGTGTCGGGCGGCCCGCTGTCTGGCATCCCCGCGTCACGCGGCCCCGAGCACGTCAGGGCGACCGCGCCGCAGCGCTCCCCCGACGCACAGAGCGTGGAGTCCGCGGAGACGAGGCAGACGCCGTCGGTGCACTCGACGCTCCCGCACTCGGATAGAGCCCTCGGATCGCTCTCGCACTCCGCGCGCGATGCGCAGCGCGTCTCGGCGCATGCGTCCGGCGTCTCGGGGGAGCACGTCGGATCGACGCAGAAGCCGTTGTTGCACTCGGTGAGGAGCGGCGCGCCGCTGCGCGGGCAGACGACCCCTTCGCACGATCGAGAGACGATCGTCGTCATCGAGTAGCGCGTCGTGAGCCTCAGCTCGGTGACGCGCGACGCGAGCACGGAGTCCTCCGAGGTGAGGAGCGAGACTCTCACGAAGTAGGTTCCTGGACCGATGTCCGGGAGCTCGGCGACGCGGACGCCCGCGAGGTATCCGTCACGCGCTCGGACGGTCGTGACCGTGCCCGCTACGAGGGCGTCGGTGAACGCAGCACCCGAGACCTCGGTGCGCACGTACGCGAACTGGTCGCTCGCGACGTAGTCCGTCTTCAGGTCGACCGTCAGCCCGCTCGGCGGCGCGCACGCGAGCGCGAGGCAGGAGGCAAGTGCGAGGAACGAGATCCGGCTGAGCTTCACGTGGACCTCCGCGCACGCATTCTCGTGCGCCATCAGTATCACCGCACGGAGCGGTCAATGCTTCTCAAAACCTGACGCCTCCGTTCCGCGGGGAGACAGCGCCGTAGTCCAATGGGGCACATGTGGGTGGACGGGGCTCGGCACCCTTTCCACGGCTCCATGAAGGTCCAGCGTGAATCGGGGCGAGCCAAGCGCGTCGCCGGCCCGGCCACGATCCCCTCGGGATATCCGCGAACCCAGGTCGACCTGCGGCAGAACGTCAGCGCCCCCGCGAACGAACACTGGCTGGGCGCGCGCGCTGCTGACGAGCGGCGAGCAGGCGACGATCTCGGTGCGGCGGAGGGCGGACGATGCGCGCTTCGACTTCACCGTCGTTCCCACGGACGGTAGCTTCCAGCTCGTCACCTACTGAAAGCCGCCCGATCTGGCGAGACGCGGCGTCGGAGGTCGCCCGAGAGCTCGGCGCCGCGCGCGAAGGCAGCGAGTCGAGCCGCAGCCACGTCGGCAGGCTCGCGTGCCCGAGCGCCGAAGCCGCACGTGCGCTCGAAGCGCGCCCGAGGGCGACGCGATGCGCCGCCTGGCTTCCGAAGGCCGCCTCGACGCCGCGCTTGACGCTCGCGACGGGCTCCGTGATCCTCGATCTTCGTGCTCGATGACCGGCTCACCGACCAGCGACCCCAGGCAACATTGCCTTCATGCGGACAAGGGTCCGAGCACGTGAAGCCGTGTGCTGGGGGATGGTGACTCGACGCGAGCTTCCGGCGGGCCTCTATGACGCGGCGATCACGGCCGAGCTCGACGGTGCGCTCTCGTCTCTCGCGGAGGAGCTGCGCGAGATCGAGGCGCTCGATCCCACCGACAGCCCGCGCGCGCTCGCGCGTCTGGTGCACACGCGTCTGTTGCATGCGCTCTCGTCGTTCCCGACGTCGCCTCGCGGCGGGCAGCCGAGCGATGCGCTCGCGCGTCAGGTGTCGTTGACGAACGAGGTGCTGACGTTGCTCGAGGGCGTGGCGGGCTCGGGCGCATCGCCACACCGCGGCGGGCTAGCTAGGCATCTCGTGAATCCATCGTGACGCTTGGTCTGCGTGCGTCGAGCACTCAGTCACCAAGTTCCATACCACCCACGGCGCCGACGGCCGGGCCCGCCGGACCCAAAGAACGGAATCGCTAGCCCCGACGCCGCAGCCGACCATGCCGCAGCCACGAGCCTCCTCAAGAGCCCAGAGCGCAGCGCGGCGCTCAATCGAACTCCGCTTCTTCGGACGAAGATGATTTCCGACCATTACCAGAGCGTCCTCCTGCATGCCCATGCGGTCGCTCTTCAAGATGTTGCATGGCTTGCACAGGACACGCACGTTCCCAAGATTGCCTCCGATGTAGTAGGGAAGTGTGTGATCCAGATCCGCCTCAAGAACGGGCTCGACGCCCTCCGCAAATCGCTGCGAGGCCTTGGCGACGCTTGACCGAACGGGCACCCCGCAGGTCGCGCAGCGGAATCCCTGACGGGATAGAATCGCGCTCAGGACTGGTTCCGGGATCGAGGCGATTCCTTCCTTCCGGGAGAGCGTGTTTGCGACGATCGCAGCGTGAGACTCTACGAGCTTATCCACAAGCAAGCTGACTTCTCGCTCTCCTCCGTTCTCCAGGTCCAGCGAACCGACACGCGCGAGGCGGGCGCGCACTAGTTCTGCACGCTCCAGGAAGTTGAGTGTCGTGGGCACATCACCGAGAAGCCACATCATCAACCGCTCGGCGACCACGGCGGAAAGCGCGTCTCTTAGCGCGTTCGGATTCATTCCGAATGCCGCACATGTCTCAACCATCTCGTCCAACTGCACGGGACCCGTACGACCGGGTGACCTGCATTGAGCCGCGAGCTCGAGGAGACGGTTTACCAAGCTCACGTCAGTTCTTCCAGAACTTGTGCTTCGCTCGGATATCGGCAAAGTCGATACCCTTTTCCATTAGCTGGAGCATCTGATTGCGAAGGTCATCACGCAGGGAAGGCGACCCGTCGAAGCCGGTGTACGTTATCTCGGTGAAGAAATCTGGCGGAATCTGCTGAACATACCCGGCTATCGCCTCTTCGAAGTCGGCAGGCGAGATCTTGAAATCGCTCATGCTGGTCTTCTTCTTTCTCTTCCGCTCCTTCGTCACGTCCGTCGACCACGCAGTCAGTACAGCCTCCTGAAGAATCCCGAGTACAGTGACTCGCATCAGCTTGAGACGCTCTTTATCCACGGCCCGGGCGTGTCGGGACTTGCTCGGCCAGTCTGCCTGGGTTGCTGGCCACAGCCTCGGCTGGAAGTGAGTTGCCACTGCTCTCCAGAAAGCAGCAAAATACACGAACCATTTCTGCCGACTTTGCCAGTCGTTGACCCTATCTTTGGCGTTGGTTCCCGCGCAACTTGCGGCAAACATTTCCTTCATAGAAAGCGGATTGCGGTCCTTCATCTTCAACTGTGCGAAGCGTCCAGAATTTCCACTTTGGTCACGCGCGCCGTACCAAAGACGGACCACCTTCTTCTGCATCGCTGGGGCCTCGAGAAAGCCTTTCTCGCCTGGTGTGCTGAACTCCAGCATACCGCGAAATGGGCTGTCTCCTTCCTGCACGAGCATTACCGCCTGAATAAGGCTCACCTTGATCTTCGCGCGGTAGAGGCGTTCCTCGATAGAACGCAGTTGCTCGGGGTCGAGACTCTCGCCGACGATCGAAATCAGCAGGCCTTCGCCGACCTTCTTAGCACTGCCGTTGTTGACGATGAACTGAAATGCGAGCTCAGCCCATCCTGCCCACGGAACGAATGAGATTAGAAAGGGGACCTTGGCATGCTGCGCCGTACCCTTGACCCGATGCTGTCCGTCGATAATGAGGCCGGGTTTTCGGTCGTCCTTCAGGAGATCCCGCAGAACCTCTTTTTGGCGCACCGACCAGCCTCGATAGCTGCCACTCGTACAGATCTTCGTCAGTTCGTCCGGCCGAAGGTGGTCAAAGAACAGCTTGATTCGGGTGTTCTCGATCTTTTCGGGGTCCACCTTGACGATAGCGTCTGTAGGGGTGGATGAAGCGGCAGCGTCAACTTTCGAGGGCGCCGCGTCGTCGTCGTCGTCGTCGTCGTCGGTGTCGGTGTCGGCGTCCTCATCATCACCGTCGTCGTCCTCGTCCTCAACTTCGTGTGCTTCGTTATCAGGCACGACGAGTGCCTCGTCTTCTGAGTTATCATCCTCAAGTGTAGGATAGATCCCCTTGACGGCGTTGAAGAGGTCTTTGATCTCGTCATCCAGTTTGTCTGCGTAGTCAGACGACGGCCACGGCGCGAAATCGATCTCTACCCAGCACTTCTGTGGGAGGTCGGTGATGGCGGCTTCGTCAAGCGGCGGCCCTCCTTTGCTGGTCAGCAGCCTGATGGTATGCGCTTGCTCCGGTTCGAATCCGAGGATGATCGCGGTCGGGCTAGAGTTGGCTTTGCTCGAATCGGTAAAGAACGTTCGGACCTCGGCTACGTGCGCTTCGATCGCTGGGCGCTGGAAGGCGTTTGGGCGTCGGGACATCTTGGTCGGCACCTTGGCCCAACGGTCGATTTCCGCCGAAGTGGCCACAAACGCGAGTTGGACGGGCCCCTTTGTGACCTGTCGAAACGCGAACGCGTCGTAGGAGAGCATTGTTTTCTTCCTGTTTCCTTTGAGTTCAACTTCATGCCGCGGGCTACGGGCTCAAGCCCGTCTGTTCGTATCCACCGCTGACGGCTGTGCTCCTGGGAACTGACGCGGTTCCGCAAGAGATCTACGAGAAGCACGGTGGCGTGGGCAAGATCGGTGTGAATGGATTAGCTCGGGATGCCGCGAGAGCATCGCGGACGGGCCGGAACGCTGTCAAGAGGCCCGAGAGCCGCTGCGCGGTGTAGTGGCCGGCCGGTTCGGCCGGAAGCGCAGCGGAACTAGCTCACTCGCGCAACCCGGCGCTTGAAACGGGCTGCGAGGTACTGCACCACCGCCTCGATGTCCTTCGGCGTGTTCTGCAATTCGTCCCAGCGCGGCTTGCGACTGCCGAAGTCCCAGTAGCCCTCGGTCCAATGGCAGTCCGGCTTCATCGCCGCCAGGTCGGCAGCGAACTGCCCCTTGCTGGGGATCTTCCTCAGGCCGTGGCGGTGCGCGATCGAGTCCATCAGGAACCCAAGCCCGGCGATCCCCGCGCCGTGCGTGAGCCGGCTCTTCTTTGGCGGCAGTTTCCACGCCTCAGGCCACGTGTGGATGACCGCGCGGAAGAAGTCCGACAGTACCCGGTACATCGCCTCCACGTCCGGTAGCCCGCCGTCTCGCACGCGGAACACGTAGAGCACCCCATCGCTCAGGCTGTGCTCGATGAGCCGTAGCAGCGAGTTGTCCTTCACGTGCCCGTCAGGATTCGTCGCCGTCTTGATCGACCTGTACAACGGCGAACCGTCCCGGTTGTTCAGCATCGTGACGAGCGTCGACGGCAGCTTCCGCCGCTCGAGCTGAAGCGGCAGCAGGGCATCCGTGCTCGGCAACAGCTCGTAGATGAGCCCCTTCGGCAACGGTTTCGTCGAGTTTACCAGGATGAACTGCTCCGTCTGCTCCCGGACGCTCCCCGCGATGAACGAGCTCACGCAGATCGGGAAGGACTTCACGCTAGCCTCCCGAATCGCCGCCACGCGCTGCTGGCCATCCACGATAAAGCCGGGCCGCTCGTGGTCCGCCCGGCTCGGGTCGAGCGGCACGACGATCTCGCCTGTCCGCGCGTAGGCGTTCTTCGGACCCGCGCTGTCAGCCTCGAACCGCACCGACTTGTCGAACGCGATGACGACCGCGTTCGGGAGCATCGGAGACTCGCTCTCGATGAACGTGCGGATCTCGTCGATGTGCGCGAGTTGCTCCGGGCGCTGATACCCCGTGAGGTCACCCTCTTCACGCTTCACGCGGGAGACCGTGGCGAACTGGCCGATCAGCTTCCCGTCGACGCTGAACGTGTAGAGGCGACGCTTGCCTTGCTTGATCTCGATCGCGGGCAGTCGGAGCTCAGTCGTCATTTTCTTACTCACGCGTGGAGCGCGGGCCTTACCCGCCGGGCCTTGGCGGACGTGGGGGCATCCCCGATCACGTCGCGCTTCAGGCGTCGGAAAAAGGTCCAGACGTTGTGAAAGCCGCGCCGACGGTTGCGCTCGGCACCGCGGAACAGGATCACGTGGTGCCCGAGCCGACCGCAGACCTCGCACTCGCAGGCCTTCCACGGGCGCGCTTCGAGCGTCTCGCGATACGCCTCGGCGTAATCTGCGCGGGGATCGTAGAGGTACTCGTACTCGCACACCGCAGCGACGGTGGCCTTCACGGACCGTCGGCCGAGGTCGAAGTCGCGCATCGCGGCAAGCGCCGTCGTCTCGAGCTTCCGGGCCTTGTCCTGAGGGATCACCCCCGACTGGACGCCGCGCATCATCCGCGGGTTGCCCTCGACCTGCGGGATCCGGATCGCGACGTAGGTGCGGTCGAGCGTGTAGAAGTTGTCCTTGTCGTCCTTGAAGGCCTGGCGCAACGGCGACGTGCTGTCGAAGCTGGTCGCGCCCAGTGCCGCAAACTCCTTCATGCGCTCGATGCGGGTGACCCCGAGGAGATGCAGGCGGGTGTGTTCCTTTCGCACCGTGGAGATGCCCTCGAGAATCTCGACTATCTCCGGGGTCTTCAGGGGGACCATGCCACCGATGGCGATATACTCGTACCCCATCTTCTGGAGCTCTTTGACGGCGAGAGCGTACGAGTTGGGGCTCCAGCCTTGAGCAACGCCCATGGGAACGAAGCCCGGCTTCGACGCTCGCGTTCGCTTCATGAACTCGCCAGCCAGTGACAACGTCATCCCCTGCCGGGTCTTGTACGCCTCTGGGACGTTCCGGCTCGCATCGAGTTCGCGCTCATAGGCGAGGATCACGTGGTCGACCGAGATCCCGAAGTCGAACCCGCATTCCGCGTAGAACGAAACGACCTCATCGACGGTGTAGGGCGGCTTCTCCTCCTTGACGTAAGTGAAGGCCCCGCAGTCCCCCATGACCGGGATGTGGCGGCCGTTCGGTCGCTGCGTGCGGAGGAACGCCTGCGACCCTTCCCGGAGGAGCCGTTGCCGCTGTGCAAGCGTGTACCGACTCCCGGTCGAACCGAAGCCGTCGACAATGCCCTTCGAGACCAGGATACCGTCCGATGCCGGCTCCTTGAAGATCTCGTGGAGGTACAGATCGTCGCGCTGCCGTAGTCGCGTGCGCGAGCGCCGCTCGGTGGTGAAGTCGAAGCTCGGATCGACGAGATCCTGCGCGTCGGGGAGGTAGTACTTCATCGCTCTTCGCGGCGTGCGCCGAGGTAGGCGCGGACGAGATAGTTCGAGAGCAGGTTGATGTGGCTGCCCGTGTTCTCGAGCTCGTTCCACTTCCGTCCGAGCCCGGACCACTCGCCGCTCGTCCATGCGCACACGGGCTTGATGAGCATCAACTCCGCGCACACCTCGTCGATCGCCTTGGGCGCGTCGGTGTCGATGCTGCCCATCATGCGGTCCATGAGCTTCCCCATCGCGCGGATGCCGACGCCGTGCATGAGGCGGCTCTGAGTTGGAGGCTTGCCCCACGCCTCGGGGAACACGCGCTTCACGGCCGTCCAGAATACCAACAGGACACGCTGGACCGTCACGTAGTCCGTCTCACCCGTCGCGACGTCGCGATGAACGAAGAGCGAACCGTTCGAGCTCAGGTTCTCGGTCAGCGCGTTGATGAGAGACGTGTCCGTCACGACCTGGGTCTTGCGAGTCTCCTTAGACTCCGAGGAGCGCCGAACGATCCCGAAGAACGGCGAGTCCGGCAGCGTCGCGAGGACCTCGCAGAGCGCGGCTGGGGCGCGCTTCGCTGCGAGGCTCGCAGGAAGATGAGCGCTCACCTTGGGCAGGAGTTCCGAGATGAGGCCCTTCGGTAGGGGCTTCGAGGTGTTCACGAGCACGAACTGATCGCGCTGCGTGTTCACGTCATCGGCCACGAACGCCGCGATCGGGATCGAGAGGTCCTTCCGCCGGCTACGCGACAGCGCGAGCGCTCGCTGCTGTCCATCGACGATCCAGGCAGGCTTCTGGCCCCCGTTCTTCGGGATCCGGAAGGTCAGCGTGCCAGCTTCGGCGACCTCGTCGTCGATGCGCGGTCCGCGCGAGCCCTGGAAGATCGTCGACGAATCAATCGAGAGGATGAGCGCGTGGGGAAACAGCGGCTCGCTCGCAGCGTCGAGGTAGTCGACGATGTTCTTCACATGCCTCCCGACCTCGCCGCGCTGGTAGCCAATGAGGTCACCTTCGATATCGCGTGAGACACGCGAGATGTCCGCAACCTCGAGGAGCTCCGATGCGCGGAGAGCGAACAGATAGAGAGGATGTTTTGGATCCTGGACGAGCCGGAGAGCTCGTCGTCGGATGACTCCGCCGCCCCCGACGATCATGCGCTCTCCTGACGGAACAGGCGGCCGAACCGCTTCTGTTCGCAAGCGTGGCCCGCATCTCGAAGGCGCCGAAGAAACTTCGAGGCCGACGGACGGTCTACAGCGCGGAGTTCTCGCCGGATGAATGCGCGAGCCTCTTCGTCGGTAACGGGCGCGCGAACGAGTGGCTCGATCAGCGGCGCGCTGGACTCTACCTCGGCCGCGATCGTGCGCGCCGCGTCCACGGACCACTCCCGGGGCGTTAGCGTCCCGGCGACCCGGTGTGCCAGGCGGGCATTGAGCGAGGTCATCGCCCCGCCGAGATCGGTCCGCATCGGGCCCGTCGAAAGTACGACCTGGTCGGCGAGGCCGTCGCTCGCTCCACGAGAAGTCACGACCACGACGCGGCGCGAGTTCTTCGCGACCGAGACGGCAACCTCGAGGTCTTCGTGCGCGGCGTCGACGTAGGCCGGCGATCCAATGAAGAGCAGTGACGCGCCGTTGGCGGCGAGCGAGGCGATCGACCGTTGCTTCGAGCAGACAGCCCGCCACCAGGCGCGGCGATCCAACGAAACGCCTGCTCCGCTAGCCGCAGAACTCACCGAATCCGCATTTCCTACCGCGAAGGTCGCCGAGTATGCGGACACCAGCCGCCCAGCGGGAATCAGGCCATAGCCCGCGGAGGCGACCCAGAGATGCGCCTCCTTCCAGCCCATCGCGAGCGCCGCGGCGGGCACGTCGCGACACATCGTCCAGTGGCTCCCGAGGTAGAGCTCACCTGCGGGGGTCGTCGGCTTGGCGTCGCGAAGCGCAGCGACCCACCGCTTCGCGCGGTCTGGGCCACGCCTGTGTGCACGCAGGCGTAGGCTCGCGGTCGGTGCGGCGCGCTTGAGATCGGCGCACGCCGCGACGATGTTCAGAACGGAGCCCACATTCAGCTCGGTCGGGTCCAGGTGCTGGACGCGAACGCCGCATGGTTGTGGATGCTCTCCTCGTTGCGAGCGTGCACCTTGAACCAGCTGATTCGCGCGTCTTCGCGTAGCCGGACCGCCACGTTGCGGACCATGTCCTCGACGAACACCGGGTTGTCGTAAGCCTGCATCGTGACGTGGCGCTCGTCCGGCCTCTTCAGAAGCGGATAAACGGGACATGACGCCGAGGCCTCTGCGACTTCCACGAGCTCTTCGATCCAGACCCACGACTCTGGGCCGCTCGCGCTCGCGCATCGAACATCCATCGTCAGGTACCCGCGCTGATTGTGCGCGCCGTAGTCGCTGATCTCTTTCGAGCACGGGCACAGGCTCGTCACGGGAACACGCACCGAGAGGACGAAGTCGTGCGTCGTTCCGTCGGTGGATCCGACGAAACGGCAGTCGTAGTCCATCAGACCCCGCGCCTTGCTGACCGGGGCCTCGCGCTCGAGAAAGTAGGGAAACGCGACGTCGATGCTCGCACTCGGCGCGTCGAGCTTCTCCTTCATCGCCGCAAGAATGCGTGGAAGGGTCCGCATCGTGATCTCGCCGCGGTGGGCCTCGATGATCTCGACGAACCGGCTCATGTGCGTGCCCTTCGCGGTGGAGGGGAGGGCAACCGACATGGAGATCGTTGCGATCGTGTGCTGCTTCTCGCGGGCTCGATCCAGGATGACGATCGGGCAACGAAGGTCGGCGATCCCGGCGGCGTCCAACTCGACGCCACGCGAGTCCTCGCGCGACTGGACGTCGCGCATCACTGCGCGCCCTCCGGACCGGTGTAGACGCAGCCCGAAGTGCACGTCTCGCGGATCACGATGCGCGAGAGCTGCGGGAGGGTCGGTCGAAGCTGCTTCCAGATCCAGCGCGCGAGGTTCTCGCTGGTCGGGTTCGCGAGCCCTTCGATCTCGTTGAGGTAGTTGTGGTCGAGGATCTTGTGGAGCGGCTGGAACAGCTCCTTGATGTCCGCGAAATCCATCACCCAGCCGTCACGCTCGTGCACCTCGCCGCGGACGTGGATCTCGCAGCGAAACGAATGGCCATGGAGGCGGCCGCACTTGTGACCCGGCGCGACGTGCGGCAGCAGGTGCGCGGACTCGAACGTGAACTCCTTGAAAATCTCCATGGCATGCGCTCCGAAAAAACTCAGGAAATGCCCAGGACCTTGTGAGTCTGGACGCTCAATCGCCACCGCGGATGCGCGAGGCAGTAGTCGATCGCCAGCCGCGTGTTCTGCTTACGATCCGGCCCGTCGAGCGGCTGGAGAAGGAACGCGGCGAAGTCGAGGGACTCGAACTGCGCGGGATCCACGTCGGCTTGCGGGACCACGAGTTTGAGCTCGTGCCCGCGTCGCACGGCTAGACGCGAGCCCGCTTTTGGACTGACGCAGATCCAATCAATTTCTGCCGGGACCTCGATCGTGCCGTTCGTTTCGACCGCGATCTCGAAGCCGACGGCGTGGAGAGCGGAGATGAGAGGCGCATCGAGTTGGAGCAACGGCTCACCGCCGGTGCACACGACGAGGGGTCGCTCCCACGCGCCGGTCCACGTCTCCCGAACGTGAGCCGCGAGGTTGGCCGCGGTCTTGAAGCGGCCCCCGCCGGCTCCGTCGACGCCGA
>JBBSAT010000022.1:0-45264 GCA_038252025.1 Polyangiales bacterium
CCCTCGCCGCCGACGGACGCTTCACCAACAACTTCCGCTCGGAGGCGCTCCGCTCCGGGCGTCCGGGCGCGCTGCGCGAGTTCGTCGAGTACTTCGGCACGCGCTCCAACGTCGACGCCTGGAACGCGTTCGACGACGTGCTGCGCACCGGAAAGAACGGCTTCGAGGCAGTGCACGGCGAGAGCGTGTGGAGCTTCTTCGACCAGCACCCGGGCGAGCGCGACCTGTTCGCGTCCGCGATGATGGGACTGACCACGCAGCTCGCGCCCGTGATCTCGGGGCTGTATCCGTGGAGCGAAGTGAAGGTGCTGTGCGACGTGGCGGGCGGTCGCGGCACGCTGCTCTCCGAGCTGCTCGTGCGCCACCCATCGCTCCGCGGCGTGCTCTACGACAACGCTGGCGTGACGGCGCTCGCGGAGGAGCTGCTGCGCGCGCGCGGCGTGCTCGACCGATGCGAGCGCGTGAGCGGCTCGTTCTTCGAGCGCGTCCCCGAGGGCGCCGACACCTACGTGCTCAAGAACGTGCTGCACGACTGGGACGACGCGCGCGCGATCACGATCTTGAAGAACCTGCGTCACGCGATGCGGCCGGGCCAGAAGACGCTCGTGATCGAGACCTTGGTCGAGAAGAACGACACGCACCCAGGTGCGATCTCCGACGTGCAGATGATGGTGGTCTGCGACGACGGTCGAGAGCGCAGCAAGGGCGACTACGGCCGCCTGTTCGAGGCGAGCGGCTTCGCGCTCGGCCGCATCTTCTCGCACGCGCTCGTCAGCATCATCGAGGGAATCGCGCGCTGAGGCCGCGAAGAGGGTCGGTCACGAGGCGGCGTCGCGGCCGCGATCTCGAGACCGGCCCGAGCCGCTCTATCCGGACGGTCGAGCGCGCGTGCCCGGGTCGGTACTGCTCCGCCAGTCCGGGCTGAGAGTGACCTCGCGGATCGCGCGTACGAGCTGGTCGACCTCGAACGGCTTGATGAAGAAGGACCGCACGCCGAGCTGCTTCAGCTCCTTCCACGCGGGCCCCGAGCCATGCCCGGTGCAGACGATGATCGGCAGACGAGGCGCGACCGCCAGCGCTGCGCGCACCAGGTCTGCGCCGGCAATCCCGGGCATCCAGAGGTCGAGGATCGCGATCGAGGGGAGGTTCCGGCGTATCGACTCGAGCGCGAGCGCGCCGTCGCTGGCCGTCTCGATGATCGCGCCGCGGAGCTGCACGGCGAGGGCGCTGCTCAGCATCGAGCGCATGTCACCGTCGTCGTCGACGACCAAGATCCGGAGTGCGACGCCGCGCGCATCGACGCCGAGGGCCACCCGCTCGAGCAGGTCGACGAAGAGACCTGCCGACGCAGGGCGATCGAGCGGTGTCTTCGACAGCGCTCGTGCGAACGGGGCGTCGAAGCCACGCGCGAGCGCGGATACCTGGCTCGGTCGGGGCGCGGGGACCAGCGCGTGTGCGTAGACCAAGGCGGCCTGCGGCTCTCGGTCGAAGGGCCGCTGGCCGGTGAGGAGCTCGAACGCGAGCACCGCGAACGAGTAGACGTCGCCCAGCGGCGCGAGCTCGCGCGACAGGGCGGCGCCGAGCGCGCGCTCAGGTGGCATGTACGAAGGTGTCCCGAGGATCTCGCCGTCCTTCATCCGCTCGAGCATCGGAACCAGGCCGACGTCCACGATGCAGAGATGCCCGTCAGCATCAACGATCACGTTCGACGGCTTGACGTCTCCGTGGATGAGGCCGGCCGCGTGGATCGCGTCGAGCCCGGCCGCGATCTGCCGCAGGTATTCGAGCGCCTCGCGGAGCGAGGGTCGACGGTCTCGGACGACCTCGTCCAGCGAGCGACCCTCGAGGCGCTCCATGACCAGGAACGGTGGGTCCGCGTCATCGTGGACCGAGTGCACGGTCACCACGTTCGGGTGGCGAACTCCGGCGAGCACGCGGGCCTCCCGCACGAGCACGCTGCTCGGCGCGCCGAGAGCGAGGTGGAGGACCTTGATGGCGACCGGACGCTCGAGACGGGTGTCGTAGGCGCCATAGACCGTGCTCATCCCGCCCTCCCCCAGGAGGTCGACCACGCGGTACCGCCCGGCGAGGAGCGGCGCGGTGCTGTCGAGCCGCCTTGCGCCGTCCGCTCTGCCCGGGTCGATCAGATAGGGCGCCACGACGCCGCTGCGAGCCGGGAAGTCGACGCCCGTCGGTGGTGTGCTCCTCGGGGCCTGCGATGGCATCGGGCGGCTCTGAGCAAGGGACAGGCCACACGCGCAGCTCCTGCATCGCGCCGCCGCGCTCGGCGTGTCTTCGCGACCGTCGGCCGTCCGTTCGGTCGCGACCGCGCTTGCGCTCGACGTCTGCGTGGCGCGACGGCAGCCGTGAGCTCTCGTGCGCGGGCCAGTCCTCCTCACTCGCGGCGAATTGCGGCACTCGCTCTCCCGCGCGTCGCACCGTATCGCGGCACGGGCGCTGCACCGCGGGGCAGGCGGCCGCGCTATGCGGCACGCGGACACCGATCCCACGGGATCGCACGAAGGAGACAGATGAACGTCGAACAATGGATGGATCTCGGACGGCAGCTGATCGAGGCGCCGACCGCGCAGGCGCGCGCACGGATGGTCGTTCACCAGATTCCGTCGAGCGCGATCAGCTCGCTCGGGCTCGCTCCGATGCCCAGCGGAACGTTGCGGATAGGCGGTGCGCTCGCGGTCTTCGCCGTCGGTGCGGCCGCCGGAGCGGGCGCGATTCTGTTCTTCGGGCCCGCGGGCGACGACCTCCGCCGGAGCATCGCATCGCGGTTCGCACGTGCGAAGACGGACGCGCCGCTCGTGGAGAACGCCGCTACGGGCGGGGCGGAGGGCAAGCACGACGACGCTCGCCCCGAGACACGCTCCCCCGGCCCGACGGCCTCGAAAGCGTCGAGCACCGACGGGAAGAACCTCGATGGCGCGGACCGGCTCGGTCACGCGTCGCGGCTCCACCCGAGCTCCGACAGCTGACGGTTCGGCCCCAGTACCTCAGCCGCAAGCGCGGAGCGGCTGAGGTGGGGCGCTTCAACGCGAGCTCGATCTCGCCGGATCGGCGAGCTCCTAGAGCGTCGCCAGCCGCCTCCGAACTTCGTCGGCATCGGCGGCGCTCGGCGCGAGGGTCAGGTAGCGCTCATACGCACGACGGGCCTCGGTGCGCCTTCCGACACGCTCGTTCGCGAGCCCGAGGCTTCGCCACGCGACAGCGCTGTCGGGCGCGGCGACGGTCGCCCGGCTGAGGAGCTCGAGCGCATCCGGGATCATCCCGCGCATCAGCGCCGACGTACCCTGCCGAACGAGCTCGCGCGCGCTCTCGCCGGACGGAAGGGGCGAAGCCGCGGACGGAAGGTCCGGCTCGACCGGCGGCGGATCTGCCGAGACGACGGTCGGCCCGCCGTGGGAGTGGGCCGATCGAGCGTCCCCTCGCGAAGCGTGGGACTCGGATGCAGGCGCAATGGCGATCGTCTCGGGCGGAGCGGCGGGAACGAGAGACGTCTGCGCGGAAGGCGCCGCCATGACCACGAAAGCGGGCGCCCGGCTCTCGGGTGCTGCCCGCCGGGCGTGCGTCGTCAGCGCCTGCGCCGGCTCCGACAGGACGACGACGAGCCCCGCGATCAGCACGATCGCCGACGACGCGGCGACGATCCACCCCGCGCGTGCGTTGCGCGAGAGCGGGAGCGCAAGGGGAGTGGCTGCCACGGAGCCACGCGGCGTCGCCGGCGACCGCTCGTCCCTCAGCGCCTCGACCAGCTCCAACGCGAAAGCCATCGGTGTGGGCTGTCGGCGCGAGGGCGTGCGGTGCAGGCCGCGCGCGATGACGAGCTCGAGCTCTTCCGAGAAGGATGCCTCGGTCAGGTCGCCGAGCCGCGGCGCCGCCGACTCGCGCTTTCCGTACAAAAGAACGAGCGGGCCGGCCCCTTCGAACGGGACGACGCCCGTGAGCAGCTCGAACGCCACCGTCGCGAGCGCATAGACGTCCCACGCGACCGTCGGCTCGTGCCCATCGAACACCTCCGACGGCATGTACTCGGGCGTGCCGTTGAGGATGCCCTCTTTCGTCACGCGGCCCGGGACCTCGCCGGCCGTGAACACGGCGAGCCCGAAGTCGAGCAGCTTCACGCAGCCGTGCTCGTCGACGAAGAGGTTGTCGGTCTTCACGTCGCGATGGATGATGCCGTGCTCGTGCAGCGCTTCGAGCGCGCTCGCCGCCTGGAGCACGATGTCGCCCGCGGCCGCGGGCGAGAGGCGGTGCTCGCGGCAGAGCCGGTCCGCCAGCGCCTCGCCGCGAAGGAGCTCCATCACGAGGAAAGGCGTGCCGTCCGCGAGCGAGCCAGCGTCGAGCACGTCGACGATGTTGCGGTGACCGATCGCGGCGCCCGTGCGGGCCTCCCTTGCGAAACGCGCGATGACCTCGTCGCTGTGCTGTCCTTGAGGGTGCAGAAGCTTCACGGCCACCGCGCGGCCCGTGACGTCGTGGCGAGCCGCGTACACGACGCCCATTCCGCCTGCCCCGAGCCGAGCCTCGAGCCGATAGCGACCGTCGATCAGCGCGCCGATCCGCGGATCGCCGATCGGTCGAGCCGAGCTCGGCGTCGGGGGGGCCTCAAGAGCATCGGCAGTGTTCATTTGCACGGCAGCAGCATCCTCCTGTGCACGTCTCGTTCCCATGGCAGGTGAAGCCGCATCGACCGCAGTCTTCGTGGTCGACCCTCGGATCCACGCAGGACCCGCCGCAGACGAGATCCCCCGCCGGACAGCACATCCCGTCCACACAGGCCTGAGCCGCGTCGCAGCTCTGGCCGCACGCCCCGCAGTTCCCCGCGGCGGTCTCGAGGTCGGCGCAGGATCCGCCACAGCAGGAGACGCCGACACCGCACGCGGTCGCGCAGAGACCGCAGTGCAGGACGGAGGACTGGAGGTCGACGCACGCGCCGCCGCAGCAGGCGAGGCCGACGCCGCACGCGTGCCCGCACGTCCCACAGTTCGCGCGGTCGCTGAAGAGATCGAACTCCTCGTCGATCGCGCCGTCGCAGTCGTCGTCGAGACCGTCGCAGCGCTCGACGGAGGCCGCCGCACCGACGCACGCGAGCACGCCCGCGCTGCACGAGAGGGCGCCCTGGCGACACAGCCCAGTCGCTGCGCTCGCGATACACGCCCCGCCGGCGCCCGCCACGTCGTCGCGCGTGCCGTTGCAGTCGTCGTCGACGCCCGGGTTGGCGCACGTCTCGATCGCAGGATTGCGTGCGCCGGCGCAAGGGCCGAATTGCGCGTCACTGCCGGAGGCGTCGCAGGTCTGCGCGCCAGTGGTGCACGGCCCGACGCCTGCGGTCCCGAGGGGGCCGTCGTAGCAGACCTGCGTCGTCCCGATCACGCACGCGCAGTCCTCGTCGGTGCTGCCGTCGCAGTCGTCGTCGCGCGACGGGCTACCGGGAGGCGTGCACCCGTCGGACACGGCCGGGAGCACCGCGTCGAGGCAGGGTGAGAGCACACCCTCGGTGCAGTCGACGTGGCCCGCCCCGCAGACGCCGATGCACGCGTAGGCGGCGTCGACGAGCGAGCAGCCCTCCATGCCCGCGGGGTAGCAGGCGCGCGCCATCGTCTCGTCGACGAGGCCGTCGCAGTCGTCGTCGCTGCCGTCGCACGTCTCTTCCTGCGGCGACGCGAGCGAAACGCACGTGGCCGAGGGACCGACGCACGTGGTCGTGCCCTCGAGACAGGCGCCCAGCAGCGTGGTGCTGCACGAGCCGTTCGCGGCGATCTCGTCGACGCGACCGTCGCAGTCGTCGTCATCGCCATTGCAGACCTCGATGCCGGGAACGATCTCGCCACGACAAGCGCTGAGCCGGTGAGCGCGGCACGTGCGGAGGCCCGGGCGACACGCGCCCGTCGCGACGGTGCTGTCGGGGCCCGAATAGCAGTCGGTCTCGACGCCCTCCTCGAGACAGTCCGCGCTCCCCGTGAAGATACAGAATCCGCGATAGCAGCTGGCGTCGGCCGGACAGAGGCCGCTCGCGTCGCACGGCAAGCCGCCGCTCTCGCCGAGGTCCGTCGCGCACGAGGCGAGGAGGGCAGCGAGCATGCAGACGGTGGCACGGCTCACAGGCGAAGCCCCGCGCCCATCATCGCGAGCTCCGAGCGCTGATCGTGCGCGCCGGTGAGCTCGACGACCAGCCACACGGCTGCGGCCACGATCGCCGCGGCGGCGACGCCGAACACGATCTCCGCCCCGAGAAGCTCGCGCTCCGCGCGCTGGTGTGCGTCGAGCAGGAGATCGACGTCGCGCATCGTCGACGTCGGCCCGCTCACCCACGCGGCACGGCTGCCGTCGAAGGCCACCATCAGCGCGAGCCCCGCGGCTACGCTCGCGAGGCCCACGACCCCGAGCGTGATCGGGCCTATGGGATCGACGCCTCGCGCGGGCGGTGCGACGGTCGGCGCCTGGATCTGCACGGGCTCCGTCGTTTCGACGCGGGGCGCCTCGGGCAGCTCGTAGAGCTCGCGGAGCGCGGGCGCGACTCGGTCGAGGATCGCGAAGCGCACCCTCGGCCCGTGCGCCTCCAGTACGCGTCGGCTCACGCCGGCCGCGCGCCACCGGACGAGCTCGACCACGCAGTCTTCCCCGCTCACGTCGATGGAAGCGAGGACGAGCTCGTCCACGCCGAGCTGCGCGGCGACGACGGAGTAGCAGGCAGCGTCTTCGCCCACGCAGCCCGCCGCGAGCTCGAGGTCTCTCCATACGAGCGGCGAGCTCTCGATCTCTCCGCCGACCGCCAGCTCGCTCAGTCGCGTGCGGATCACGCGCTCGAGCGATCGCGCCAGAGGGCCCTCGCTGCTCGTGGGCTCGACGAGGGCGGTACGCGCCTGCGCGCTCGCTTGCCCGTGCGCGAGCATCGCGAGGCAGACGCATGCGAAGTGTAGCCCGCGCGAGGCGGCGGTCCGGCGAGGTCGAAGCATTCTGCCGCGTAGAGCAAGATGGTGACCGCTCGCGGCGCGACACCGGTGTGGGCGTGCGCCGTGCATTTCCGATCACGAAGGTCCACGCGAGAGCGGGCCCCTGCGAGGACGGTTCGTACGCCACGAGCGACCCCGACGGAGGTCGCCCGTGTCGTACGAACGAGCGCCGATACGCTCGGAGCGCGTCGGCTTCGGCTCACGTTCGTGGTCGTCCGTCGATGATCACTCGTTGGCGGCTTGCCGCGTCTTGCCGAGCAGCTCCGCCGCCTTGCCCTCCGCCTGCATCTGCTCGTTGCCGATCGCGTGACCCAGCTTGTTCTTGACCGTGCCGAAGGCCTGTTCGCCCATGCCCTTGACGCGCTCGGCGCCCTTGGCGCGCGCCTGCTGACCCTTGCCGGCCAGCTCCTTCACGGCGCCCTCGGCCTCCATCTGTTCGTTCCCGATGGCCTTACCCACGGTCTTCTTGACCTTGCCGCCGATCTCTTTGGCGACGCCCTCTGCACGCTTCATCTCGTTCTTGCTCATCTGGAACCTCCGGCGCTCTCCTGAGCACTGTCGGTGCCAGCTGCGTCTCCGCGAACAGGCGTCGCCAGTGCTGCTTCACGCCCCACGTGAGGCGCGGACGAGGCCACCGCGCGGTCCGGCCGCGGGGTCGCCGATCGCACCTGCGGTGGGATCACCACGCGGCGCGCGTCCGTGCCACGCTCACCGCAATGGGACGCCGGACGCTGACCGCGCTTCTTTCGACCGCGGTGCGAGATGACCACGGACACGGCCGTCATGACAGCCACCAGCGGCACGATTCAACTTCGTATCGATCAGGGCCGCACAGGTGTCGACCGCGGAGACGTGTACGTCGCGAGCGGCGAGACCTGGTACCTGATGATCGTCAACTACGAGCTGGACCACACACGCGGCGGGCCGACGTACCTGCTACCGGTCCAAGAGACCTGCTCGGTCGGCGCCAACTGCAGCATGCGCCTGACGACGTTCTGACGAGGGGCGCCCACCGAGCGCGATCGCTGCGTAGTCCGCCAGCGCGCCGCGCACCTGCGCCCGCGCCTCTCACGCGAGCTTCCTGGTCTCTCCCGTTGCGGCAGAATCGTCGAGCACGGCCTCGCGAAGCGCAGATTGGTGCGTAGCTCCCGCCCCCGGAGGTCTGCATGCGTGGGTTCCTTTCGAGTCTGGTCGTGGTCCTGCTGTGCTCGTGCGGAGGCGCCTCCCATCCTGGCGAGATGAGCGCCTCGCATCACGAGGAGGCCGCCCGAAGGGATGAGGCCGCGGCCGACGACGCGCAGGGAGCGTGCGGCGGCGGCGGCCTACAGTCCGGTCTATCGTGCTGGTCGACTGCGGCGAATCACGCCGCGGATCATCGACGCATGGCCGCGGAGCACCGTGCCGCCGCGCGCGCCTTGCTCGAGGCCGAGGAGCGCGCGTGCGTCGGCATCGACGCCGCCGACCGCGACTCGAGCCCGTTCGACCATCGCGACGACATCACCTCGGTCGCCCGCCTGACCGAGACCGTCGGAGGGGGACAGGCAACGTCCGAGCACCTCGTCGGAGCCACCGTCGTGTTCCGCGCAGTGCGTGGGATGACCGCCGAATGGCTGCAGCGGGAGATCGACTGTCACCTCGCCCGCAACGACGCCGTAGGCCACGACATGCCGGAGATGCCGAGCTGCCCGCTGGTCCCTGCGCTCAGCGGGCGTGTGCGCTCGACCGGAGACGGCTTCGCGGTGGATATCCGAGGAGGCGACGACGCTGCGGCGCAGGAGATCCTGCGGCGCGCCGAGAACCTCCTCAGCGCTTCGGGCGCGTGACACGGTCGCGTGTACCAGGGCCGGATCGAGTACCCTCGGAGGTCCGTGCCACCAGCCACCCCATCTCGCGCGCTGGTGATCGTCACGGCGATCGCCCTCGCGAGCTGTGCTCCGACGCCGCCACCCTTCTCCAGCTCGCCCGCGAACGACGGGTTCGGCTCGGTCATCGCCGTCGCCGGGCCTTGAGCCAATCGAGCCCCCGTAGAAGCGACAAGCGCACCGCGATCGTGCGAACGTGTCTGGATGCGCCACCGTGCAGTGTCGGTCCTCGCCCTCGTCTCTTCGATGGTCCTCGCGCTCGGTAGCGGC
The DNA here is from genome assembly GCA_038252025.1 of Polyangiales bacterium. Taxonomy (GTDB): domain Bacteria; phylum Myxococcota_A; class Polyangia; order Polyangiales; family Sandaracinaceae; genus JBBSAT01. The sequence continues at coordinate 9,098 of JBBSAT010000022.1, forward strand.
GCATGCTCCGAAGGCGATACGCCGGGCGAGAACACCGATGCCGGCGCGCGCGACGGCGCCACGCGGGACGGCGCCGCACCGATGGACGGCGACGCGACCGACACCGGAGCGACCACGGAAGATGCCGCAGAGGACGATGCGCCCGGGGACGCGAGCACCGAGCCTCCGCTGCCGACGCCGATCCGCTACCTCGTGATCATCGTCAAAGAGAACCACACGTTCGACAATCTCTTCTACGACTTCCCAGGCGTGACGAGCCCAGCGCCGCGCAGCGTGCGCCTCTCGGACGGCTCGACGCTCAACCTCACCCGACAGATCGCGCCGTTCTCGGTGTTTCCGACCGGTGATCTCGTTCACTCGCACGAGCGCGCGGTGCGGGTCTGGCACGGCGGCGCCATGGACCGCTTCGACCAGTCGGCGAGCGGCGCCGTGATGGCGAGCCACGAGTCGTTCTTCCACTATCCCGAAGACCAGGTTCCGAACTACTGGCAGTACGCACGTCACTTCGTGCTCGCCGACAACTTCTTCGCGAGCACGCTCGCACCCTCGGCGCCCGGGCACCTCGCGATCGTCTCGGCGCATTCCCTCGTCTATGCCAACGAGGACTGTCCCGTGGGCGGAACCTGCGAGCACGTCGAGCCTTGCGACCCGACGAACGACTCGACGATGCGCCACTACAACCCCGAGACGTGCACGGAGTCGGTCGGCTCCGCGTGCTTCACGACCGGCAACATCACCGAGAACATCCCGCCGGAGATCTCTTGGCGCATCTACGGGTCGACTCCGCTGCGCTTCTTCCAGCACCTGTACGACAGCGGCGCGCTCCACGATCCGGCGCACGCCCGACCGCTCGCAGAGCTCCTCGGCGACCTCGACGTCGCCGACATGGCGAACCTCACCATCCTCGACATCAGCTCCGGGCCGGAAGGGATCACCGAGCATCAGGCCGATCATCCGTGCGCGGGCGAGAGCTACACGGTCGGGATCGTGAACCGGCTGATGAACGGCCCGCACTGGAACGAGACCGCGATCGTCGTGACCTACGACGACTGGGGCGGCTGGTACGACCACGTGGCGCCGCACGTGAGCGCATGCCCCGCGCCCCGCGCCGACCAGGGCTTCAACACGGGCTTCCGAGTTCCGTTGATGGTCATCTCGCCGTACTCGCGACTCGGCACGACGGGCGACGGGCTCGTGTTCCACACGCGCACCGAGCAGGCATCGATCCCGAAGCTCGTCGCGGAGCTCTTCCACGATCCGGCGCAGCCGGTGCACTTCCTCGAGGACGACTACGCGTGGGCGCGCGACCGACGCGCGGGGAGCCTGCTCGGCACGCTCGACTTCACCCAGGCGCCGCGGCCGCCGATGCTGCTCACGCCACGGACCGACTGCCCGCCGCCGGCGCCGTGATGGCTCCGTGAGGGTTCACGGGGCGCTCACGTCAGTGCTCGCCGATCCGCGGATCACCGATAGGGCCCGGTGATCGACTCCGGCTCGACGTCGACGACGATCGCGGACGCGTGATGCGGCCGGTGGCCTGCGCGTGAGCGGCTCTCCGCGCAGATGCGCTGCGCGACCTCGGCGGGCGCCCGGAGCTGGCGCAGGTACCCGAGCGGCGTGTCGAGGCCGCGGCGCGCCCCCGGCGAGACGAGGACGATGCGTGACCTGCGCCCAAGCGCGATCCGCGCGAAGTCGATGCGAGGAACGCGCCCGGTGCCGAGCGCGGAGGTGGAGACCTCCTCGGCCTTCGTCTCTCGAATCGTTGCCTCGTCCAGCGGAGCCCCCGCGCGGCTCGCGGCGAGACGCATCCGCTCCGCGAGGGAGTGATCGATCGTGAGCGCGTCGGCCACGAGCGGATCGTCCACCTCGGACTGCAAGAGGCGATAGGCGCGCGAGGCCCCGACGTGAGCTAGCTGCGCGACGTCGCCAAAGACCACGAGGACGATCGCAGCGAGTCCCGGAGCAGCGAGGTCGTCGGCCGTCCCGGCACGCGCGGCCCACTGTGCGACCGCACGGTCCATCGCGAGCAAGCTCGCTTGCACCGCGTCGAGCGACGGCGTCCCGGCTCCGACCAGCTCCTCGGCGATGCCGACCACCACGTCGGCTTCGTTCTCCCCGTCGACGGCGTTGATCGTGCCCGAGAGGATCGCCCACGCGTGCTCCCCGATGAGCACACGATCTTCTGCGCGAGACTGCCGCGGATCGTGGATGGATGCGGCGCCGGCGCGGACGTGCGGCATGGCCAGGAGTGTCGCACGCCTCGGCCGCGCTCGAGGGCGAACCACGCCGCGATCGCGAGGGTCGACCATCGCGTGATCGAGCGGAGCGTCACGGTCCGATCCTTCCGCCACGCCCCGGTGCGCATCGGGTGATTCGTCCCGCGTCTCGTCAAACCTGACACCTAGTTGACAGCCCCTCCCGATAGGGTGGCTCTCGTCGCAACAACGCGACCCGAAGGAGAGATTCGATGCGCCTCTATCACCACCCGATGTCCTCGAACGCCCGCCGCGCCGTGATGACCGCCCTCCACCTCGGAGCGCTGCCGAAGGCGCCCACCATCGAGCTCGTGACCGTCGACCTCGCCAAGGGCGAGCAGCGTGCTCCCGGCTTCCTCCAGATGAACCCGAACGGGCGCGTGCCGGTCCTCGAGGACGACGGCTTCGCCCTGACCGAGTCGCACGCGATCATGCAGTACCTCGCGGAGAAGACGCCCGGGCAGAAGCTCTACCCGACGGACGCTCGCGCGCGCGCCGACGTGAACCGCTGGCTCTTCTGGTGCGCGCACCACTTCCAGCCCGCGATCAGCGTCCTCTCCTGGGAGAACCTGATCAAGCCGATGATCGGTCGCGGCGAGGCGGATCCCGTCGAGGTGAAGCGAGGGGAAGCGCTGGTCGCCGACGTCTGCCGCGTGCTCGATGGCCACCTCGCGAGCCGCGAGTGGATCGCGGGCGACTCGCTCACGCTCGCCGACCTCGCGCTGTCGACCCCGCTGATGACGACGTATCCCGCGAAGCTGCCCGTCACGCAGTACGCGAACATCCAGTCCTGGTTCGGGCGCGTCCAGGAGCTCGACGTCTGGAAGCGAACCAGCACCTGAACAACAGGCGTGAGTGGGGCGTCGTGAAATAGGGTCGCGCGTTCCCTCGTACGGTCGTGACGTGCGCGACGCCTTCTCGACGGACCTCTCGAGCGATCCTCTCCCGCGACGGCCACGCCCAGGAAGGCTCGTCACCAGGCGCGTGGCCACGACGTTCCTCGCCGTCCTTGCCTCGGCGCTCCTCCCCGTGCGAACGCACGCCGAGGTGATCGAGCGAGTGGTCGTCGTCGTGAACGATGATGCGATCTTCCTGTCCGAGCTCCGGCAGGAGGCGGCGCCGTACGTCTTCCGTGCAGAGAGGGCACCGACCGTCGCCGCTCGACGGGCCGCCATCGAGCAGACGTATGCCGCCGTGCTCGAACGCCTCATCGACAGGACGCTCGTCGAGCAGGCCGCAGAGGAAGACCAGATCGTCGTGAGCGATGCGGACGTGGATCGCGCGATCAGCGCGGTGCGCGAACGCACCGGCATTCAGAGCCGCGCGGTCTTCTGGCAGACCGTCGCGGAACAAGGCTTCGGTACCCAGGCGGAGTACCGCGTCGCCGTGCACGCGCAGCTGCTGCACCTCCGTGTCCTCGAGACGCGGATGGGCGGCCGGACCAACATCATCGAAGCGGACGTACGCGGTCGATACGAGGAGCTCGTCTCGCGCGCGCGGCTCGATGGGGCGCCGGTCGCGCCCTACGAGTCGGTGCGCATGGAGCTCTACGGTGCGCTGCGCCAAGCGGCGCTGGAGCGTCAGGAGGCAACGCTGCTCTCCGAGCTACGTCGCCTCGCGACCATCGAGCGTCACCCATAGTCCTGGACGCGGGAGCGTCAGTACATGTCGAGGCCGACGCCGCCGAGCACCGCGAGGCCCACGTTGTGGTCGGAGTACCAGGTCGGGTGCACGTCCGCCGAGAGCGTCAGGCCCCCGCGCGATCCCATCATGTCGTGGCCGATCACGATCGCGACGCGCCCGTCGATGCCGAAGAAGGCGCCGTGATCGGTGCACGAGGTCCGCGACTGCACTGCGTCCGTGCATCCCCAGACGAAGTCCACGGAGGGACCGGCTGCGACCTGGACCATGTCGAAGAGGGTCAGCTCGGCGAGAAACGAGTTCCACATCAGGCCGGCCACCGCGTTCTCGCCCTCCTGGCTGTGGATGAAGGCGCCGACGAGACCGGTCGGCTGGTAGTAGAGCGCGAAGAAGTCGCCGAGCTCGATCCCGACGCGCGCGCGGAGGCCGCCGAACGCCAGCTGCGGCCCGTGCGCGAACGCCCCGCCCGTCGCGTCGAGGCCGAGGCGCAATCGAAACAGGTGTCGACGCGGCGCTGGCGCGGGTTGCTCCACGAGGACCGTCCCCGTCGGGGTGGAAGCCCGATAGACCGTCGTCGTCGGCTGCTGCGCCATGAGCGGCGCCGTCGTGGCGAGCGTCAGGGCCATGACACCGAGACCGATGAGGGTTCGCAATCGCATGTTCGCACCTCCGTTGGCGAGGCCGCGCGCGGGCCTCGCTCGCACCCGTTCGAGCAAGGCGCCTGCCACGCGCGCTCGGTGACGCGTGGCGCGGCGCATCACGCTCGCGCGAGACCGCAGACCTCGTCCCCTACGGGTGCGTCACTCGCTCGTGACCCGAGCTGAGGAACCCCGTGAACGGTTCGCCCATCGCGGTAGAACGCGATGCATGTCCCTCCAGTGGTTTCCCGGGCACATGGCGAAGGCGCGGCGCGAGCTGGCCGCGCTGATGCCGTCGCAAGACGTGATCGTCGAGGTGCTCGACGCGCGCATGCCGGCCAGCAGCCACAACCCGTTGATCACCGAGCTGCGGGGCGAGACGCCGTGCATCAAGGTCCTCACGAAGAGCGACCTCGCCGATCCCGCCGTCACGCGCGCCTGGCTCGAAGCGTTCGAGACCGCGACTCCCGCGCCCGGAAGAGGCGTCGTCTACGCCCTCGCCACGACCACCGAGCGGCCTGGCGAGACCCGCGCGCGCATCGCCGAGCTGTCCGAGCGCATCGGCGGGCGCCAGGGCAAGACCGTGCGCGCGCTGATCGCCGGGATCCCCAACGTCGGGAAGTCGACGCTGATCAACACGCTCATGAACCGCACGGTGGCCGTCGTGAGCGATCGACCCGCCGTCACGCGCCAGCAGCAGCGCGTCGTGCTCGCGAACGGGATGGTCGTGACCGACAGCCCGGGCCTGATGAGCCCGAAGATCGAGAACGAAGCCGACGCGCTCCGGCTCGCGTTCGGAGGCGCGATCCCCGCGACCGCGGTCGACTACGAGACGATGGCGGTGGCCGTCGCGCCCCACCTCCTCGCGCACTACGCGGCGCTCCTCGACGCGCGCTTCAAGCTCGGCGCGATCCCCGCCGGCGCAGAGGCGCTGCTCGAGGCCATCGGGCGTCGACGCGGCTTCCTTCGCCCTGGCGGCGTCGTCGACACGCACCGCGCCGCGGAGATCCTCGTGCACGAATTCCGCGCCGGCCGGCTCGGACGCATCAGCCTGGAGTCCCCCGCGCTGCCTCACCCCGACGCCAGCGGCGACGAATAACGCGGGCTTAACGCGCCGATGGTCACGGCATCGGGTAGAGCGCTCGCATGTCGGCGTTGCGCCTGGTCGGGCTCGTTCTGGTCGTGTCGTGCGCGGGCTGTTACCAGCTCCACGGCCGCAGCGACGGCGCAGCGCCCGACGCCGCCGCGGCGCGTGATGCGTCCGTCGACGCGAGCGCGGATGCCGGGCGGCTGTGCGGATGTCCTGGCTCGCCGACTGCCCACGTCTGCGTGCTCCCGCTGATGTGCTGCCCCACCACGCGAACGTGCGAGGACCCGGCTCACTTCAACTGCTCGGGCTCCGCGCTCCCTTGCGAGTGATGAAACGGAGAATCTCCTAGGCGCGACGACCGCGAACGTCATCGAGATCGGCGGCATGGCAGGAACGGCCACCCCGATGTTCCTCTCGACGATGTTCCTGTTGGGGCGCAGTCGCGCGGCGGTGAACGCGGTGTTCGCCGATCGCGCGGAGGCGTGCGCGTGGCTCGCCAGCGCGGTGGCGCCTGCGGGGCACGCATGGTCGGCGGGCGAGCTCGGGCAATTCTATCGCGCCCTCGAGTCCGTCGCCCCGCGAGACTAGCTTCGTGGGCGGATCGGCTCGCTCAACGGCGACGCCGCGGATGCCGCCCGGACCGACGGCGCGGAGGATGGGACGGTCGGGTCGCACGGTGCCGCGTCGGACGAGCCGCGCGCGGGGCGCGAACCGTGCGGGGCGCGGCGTCGACGGCTCCTGCGAGATCGACGCCCGTGTCGTCCGCGGCCGCATCGAGCGCGGCCACCGCAGCATCGTGCAGCTCGCTCTCCTTGGGCGCCGCGTCCTCTCCCGCATCGAGGTCACCGACGACGAGGCCGGCGTCCATCGGGCCGGCGTCCATCGGGCCCGCGTCCATCGGGCCTGCGTCGGTCGGGCCTGCGTCGGTCGGGCCTGCGTCGGTCGGGCCTGCGTCGGTCGGGCCTGCGTCGGTCGGGCCTGCGTCGTGGCGTCCCGCGCCCATCGGGCCGAGATCGAGCAGCGCCTCCGGACCGGCGTCCGTCAGGGCGACGGCCGCTGCGAGCGCATCGCCCGAGGCTCCGCCTCCGCCGAGCAGGCCCGCGATCTCGGCGGCGCCTGATCGCCAGTCGAGCACCAGCACCGCCACGCCGATCGTGATCGCGGCGAGGACCAGCACGCGGAGCGCGACGACGATGCGGCTCTCGCGCGGCGGCGGAGGCCTCGCACCGGGAGAGACCGTGGTCACCAGCGACGCCACCCGCGGTGTCTCCGTGTCGGGCGCCGGCAAGACGACCGCCGGAACGCCGGCCAGCGTCTGCGCGTACGCGTCCACGCGCACCGGCGGGCTCGTCACGGACACGGTCGAGACGGAGGGCATCGCCGCGAGCAGCGCGCTCCGCATCGCGCGCGCATCGACGAACCGTCGCTCGCGATCCTTGTCCATCGCCGTCTCGACGACCTCGACCAGCGGCGCCGGCACGTCGGGCGCGACGTCGCTCAGGCGGGCCGGCGTCTCGTGCAGCACGCGATCGATCGTCTCGGCGAGCGAGCCCGAGGCGAAGGGTCGCCTGCCCGCGAGCATCTCGTAGAGCACGACGCCCACCGCGTAGATGTCCGTGCGAGCGTCGAGATCGGCGAGGCCGGCCGCTTGCTCCGGCGACATGTACTGCGGCGTCCCGAGCAGCATGCCCTCCTCGGTGAGGTCACCGCGCCCCGAGCGCCGCGAGAGCCCGAAGTCCACCAGCTTCGGAAACGCGCCGTCCTCGTCCTCGACGAGGAACACGTTGTCCGGCTTGATGTCCCGGTGGACGAGGCCGGAGTCGTGCACGGCGGAGAGCCCACGCAGCGTGCCCGCGACGATGTCGATCGTTCGAGCGAGCGGTGGCCGCGGCTGCGCGGCGAGCAGCGCGCCGAGGGTCCTACCGTTGAGCAGCTCCATCGCCATGTACGGCACGGCGTCGTCCGCGGAGGTGTCGCCCGCGGAGGTGTCGCCCGAGGTCGCCTCGGCGAAGCCGAAGTCGAGGATGTCGAGGACGTTGCGATGCCTCACCGACGCCGCGATGCGGGCTTCGCGTAGAAAGCGCTGGGAGAGCTCGCCGTCTCGCGGCCCCGTTCGATGGAGGAACTTGATCGCGACGGGGCTGCCGAGCGCGACGTGCTCCGCCTCCCACACCGACGCGAGACCGCCTCGTCCGACCGCGCGGAGGAGCCGGTAGCGCCCGGCGAGGATCGTACCGGCCTCCATGGGCGAATCGTGCCTGCTCGCCGGCTGCGATTCATCGTGAAAGCTCCCAATCGGGCCGCGGCAGGGGATCCGCCAGCGCCCTGAGAACGTGGGCAGGACCGCGACGCTGCGGACGATCTCGCCCGCAGCGCCGCGCCCGCGCGTCGCTACGGCGCCATGCGAAGCGCTTCCGGAAGCGGATCGCTGGTGAGCGTCATCAAGAACGCAAGAAGGTCCGCTTCGTCCTCGTCGCTCAGGCCGAGCGGGAGGAGCAAGCGATCGCGCGTACCCGACACGGGAGTCATGCCGCCCATGTCGTAGAACGCGAGGACCTCCTCGAGGGTCGCCATCTGGCCCGAGTGCATGTAGGGCCCCGAGAACACGAGGTCGCGCAGCGTCGCCGTGCGGAACTGACCACGCGTCGACTCGGGCGGCGGGGAAGTGAGCCCAGCGAGCAGCGTCGCGCCCGCTACGCGATCGGCGCTGAACGGCCCCGCGGCGTTGAGACCGCTCGTGAGGAGCGGCCCGATCGACGTGAAGCGTCCGTCGTCGATCGCAGGCACGTGATCGCCGGTCTGCGGGACGCCGAGGTTGTGGAAGAGGTCGTCCGAGAACGTGGGCCCGGAGTGGCAGCTCACGCAGCGGCCGCTGCCCATGAAGACGCGCAGGCCCCACTGAGCGCTCACGTCGATCGCGGCGGTGTCGCCGGCGACGAAGCGATCGAAGTCCGACCCCCGGCTGACGAGCTGGCGCGTGTACGCCTGGATCGCCATGCCGTAGTCGACGAAGATGCGGTTGATCGCCGTCTGGTCATCGGTGCTCATCGTCTCCCAGGCGCCCGGCGGAGCGGTGGGCGAGGACCTCGGCTTTCCGGACGGCGGGAAGCGCACGGCGTCGGTGCCGATGGCGGGATCCATCGCGCCGAAGATCGCCTCGTACTCGGTGCGGTAGTTGTCGAAGATGTGGTGCGCGACCTGGAGCCGCGTGCTGTTCATGGTCAGGCCGCTCTCGGCGACGGCCGGCGGCAGCTCCCACGACGCGGAGAAGCGTCCGCCCCAGTTGGTCCACTGATAGAAGGCGCTGTTCACGATCGCAGGCGCGTTTCGCGTGTGGAAGTTCGTTCCGAGCGAGACGTTGTCGGGGATCGATCGCGCGTCGCTCATGACGGGCGAGGAGTGGCAGCTCGCGCACGAGACACGCCCCGTCTCGCCGACCGCGCCGAGATCGCTCGCGGCGACCAGAGGTCCCGAGTAGCGAGCGTCGAAGAAGAGCGCGTGGCCGAGCGCGGCGGCCGCGGGATCGTCGGCGACGGCGTTGGTGGGATCGGGACGAAGCGCGGGGAGCGGCGTGAGCGTCGCGATGATCGCGAGCTCGCTCGTGGTGAACGTCGGCGCCGGTCGCACCCACGCGTCGGGGCCCGCGTCGCTCGGTCCCGCGTCATCGATCGCGGCATCGGGCGTGGCGGCGTCGGATCCGCCGTCGCCTGGGCCCGCGTCCGGTCGGGCGGCGTCCACCATCGGCGCGGCGTCGCCGCCGAGGCCTGCGTCCTGAGCGGGCGTGACGGTCGTCGGGCAGCCCGTGAGGAGAGAGAGCGGCAGCGTGGCCGCGAGGAGAAGAGACAGCCGCGGAGGGCGAGCTCTCTGCCGCGCGAGCAGCGTCGAGTGGATGGAGCTTTCGGTCATGGAACCTCTCTTCGATCGGTGCGTCGAGCGTCGACGCGGCCAGAGCGCGCAAGTCGGTTGCGCGCCCCGATGCGCAACGACGCATCGTTCGCCCGATAGAGCACCGGCCGTGCCCGGAGTGGTTTCTTGCGGCGGATGCGCGGTGCGCGATCCCGGTTGTTCGCGTCGGGCGACGGCTTGCGCATGAAGCGCAGCGCGCGTGCGCAGCCTCTACGCCCCGCGCTTGCGAGGCCTCGGCAGCGCGTACTCGGACAGCCGGCTGACCAGCGTGCGACGCGAGATCCCGAGCCGCGACGCCGCCTGCGTCTGGTTCCCGGCGCAGTGGGCGAGCGCCCCGATGATCCGGTCACGCTCGGCGAGCGCGACGCCCTCCCGCAGCGATCCGTCGCCGCCTGCGTCACGCGCGCCCGCGTCTCGGCCCCGCGAGCCTCCACCGAGATCGAGCTCCCCCGGAACCGCGCTCACGCGGCCGCCGTCGATCAAGCGGGTCGGCAGGTGCCGCGCTTCCAGCCGATCGTCCGAGCAGAGCAACGCCGCGCGCTCCATCACGTTACGGAGCTCGCGCACGTTGCCGGGCCACGAGTAGACCTCGAGGATCTCGATCGCTCCGGCGTCGATGGCGGGCGGCTCCCGCTCGAGGGAGCGAGACGCATCGGCGAGGAACTTGCGGGCGAGCGGCGCGATCTCCGCCCGGCGCTGGCGAAGCGGCGGCACCTCCACGACGAAGCCGCTCAGCCGATAGAAGAGGTCGGCGCGGAACGTCCCGCGGTCGACGTCGCTCTCGAGGTCGCGGTTCGTCGCCGCCACGAACCGAACGTCGATCGACTTCTCGACCCGGCTGCCGACCCGCAGGATCTTCCGCTCCTCGATCGCACGCAGGAGCTTCACCTGCACGGCGAGCGGGATCTCGCCGAGCTCGTCGAGGAAGACCGTGCCCTTGTCCGCCGTCTCGAGGAGGCCGCGCTGCGCCTGCAACGCGCCGGTGAACGCGCCCTTCTCGTGACCGAAGAGCTCGCTCTCGAGCAGGTTCTCGGGCAGCGCGGCGCAGTTGAGCGCCACGAACGGCGCGGCGCTGCGCTTGCTTCGCCGATGGACCTCGCGCGCCACGATCTCCTTGCCCGCTCCGGTCTCTCCGAGGATGAGCACCGAGATGTCGCCCACGGCCGCACGTCCGAGCTGCTCGTAGAGCGCGCGCATGTTCGGGTCTCTGACCACGACGCCCGGGGGCATGTCGGCCGGCGGCTCCTCGAGCGCCGGCGCGGGCCGAGGCGCATCGGGCGGCACGCTCCCGCGTACGGCGCGCGCAGCGAACGTCTTGGTACGAGAGAGGCGCGAGCGGATCGCCTCGAGCAGCTCCGCGCGTGCGAACGGCTTCGTCACGTAGTCGTCGGCGCCCAGGTTCATCCCGTGGCGGATCTCGGCGCGGTCCGCGCGCGCGCTCACGAAGATGAACGGGATGGTCTCCGTCTGCGGGTACTCGCTCACCGCCCGGATGACCGCGTATCCGTCCATGCCCGGCAGCGAGATGTCGCAGAGGATGAGGTCCGGCGGGCTCCTCAGCGCGATCTCGAGCCCCTCCTCGCCCGTCGCCGCGAGGAGCGGCTCGAAGCCCTCGGCGGAGAGCAGCTCGGCCACGTTGTCCCGGATCTCTTCGTCGTCCTCGATGTACAGAATGCGTGTCATGGCCCCCCGATAGCGTCTTCCGCGCTCGACTCTTCGCTCGTGATGGTCCCCGCGGCCGAGACCGGAATCCGTACGTCGAAGCGCGTCCCGCTGTCCGCGCTGCTCTTCACCGCGATCTCGCCACCGTGCAGATCCACCGCCCGCTTGACGATCGCGAGGCCGAGCCCCGTCCCCTGCACTGCGCCGACGTTCGTCGCGCGATGGAAGGTGTCGAAGAGCTTCTCCTGATCGGCGGGAGGAATCCCGATCCCGTGATCCTCGACCTCGATACGCACCTCCCCGTCGGCGCGCGAGACGACGACGCTCACGACCCCCTTCGGCTTGCTGTACTTCACCGCGTTCGCGACGAGGTTGTCCAGCACGTGCCGCAGGAGGCGAGGGTCGGCGACGACCTGCTCGCCCTCCCGCCCGGTCTCGAGCACCACCGTCACGCCCGCCTTCGCTCGCGCGCGCTGGGCGTCCACGACCTCGTGCGCGAGCGCGGCCACGTCGACGCGCCCCGGACGGAAGTCGCGGTGGCCGGCGTCCGTCCGGCCGATCAGCAGGATGCCGTCCAGAAGATCCGTCATGCCGCGGCCCGCGCGCTCGATGCGTGACAGATGCTTCTCGTGCTGCTCGCGGCCCCACTTGTCTCCATAGGCGCGAAGGAGATCGGCCGACGAGACGATCACGCTGAGCGGCGTCCTGAACTCGTGCGAGGTCATCGACACGAAGCGGTTCTGGCGATCGATCGCCTCGGCGACCCGCGCGGACGCGGCGCGGATCGCCTGCGCGTCGGCACGCATGCGGGCGAAGATGCTGGCGGCGACGCCCGCCACGGCGAGCACGACGCAGGCGAGAAAGAGGATGACGCTCGTCTGCGCGCGCTGTTGAGCGACCTCCAGGTGGCGCGCGTAGGCATCGCCGAGCGCGCTCGCGGCCTCGGCCCCCGGCTGCTGCAGGAGATCCGCGAGCAGATGATCGACGGTCTGCCGCCCGCTCGCGACGATCTCGGCGTGCCGAAGGACGATGCGCAGATCCTCCGCGAGCGGTCCGTCGGGACGGATCGAAGCGAGGTGGCGCTCCACCTCGGCGAGAGCGTCGGCCGTCGGCGACACCGCGATGCGAAGGACGTCCCTGAGGAGCCCTCTCACCTGCGCGACCTGCGCCTCGGAGGCGGGCTCGCGTGAGAGCGCGTCGGCGACCTCACCCGCCGCGACCGGGAAGAAGCGCAGGCTGTTCAGCAGGATCGCGTTCTCGCTCTTGAACTGCTCGACGATGGTGTCCTGGATCGCGAGCACATCCCTCGACTCGGCCAGCCGCGCGCGCACTTCTTCCTGGCCTTCCTCGTCGATGAAGGCCGGCACGAGGTCCGCCTGCCGGTGCAGATCGCGCAGCTCGCGCATGGTACGAACGAGGGGGTCGTACGATCCGGCGAGCCCGGCGTACTTGCGCAGCACCTGCTCGTTCAATCGATGCTCGAGCGTCACCATCGAGCGAAGACGCTCGCTGTACGCATCGTGAGCGGTTGCGTCGACGCGCAGGCCGAAGGCCCAAGCACCGACGGACGCGACGAGCGCGATGGCCAGCGCGACGACGATCGACGGGCTCGTCACGGCACGCGACGCGGGCACGCGAGGCACGACGCCGCTCGTCGGTCGCTCCGGCGTCATGGAGCTCGCCGCGGCGGTATCTCGCCCGTGAGGGTCCGGAGAAAGCCGACCAGGAGCACGACCTGATCGTCGCGCAGCGTCCGACCCAGCTGATAGCGAGCCATCACCTGGACAGCCTCCTCGAGCGTCGCCGCCGAGCCGTCGTGGAAGTACGGCGCCGTCAGCTCGACGTTGCGGAGGCTCGGAACGCGGAAGACGCGCCGGTCGGACTCCTGGTGCGTGAAGCGAGCGAGCCCGAGATCGGCGGGCGTGAGCTCGCGCCGCTGTCCGAGGTAGTCCTCGATGACGCCGAAGCGCTGGAAGAGGTTGCCGCCGATGTTCACGCCCTGGTGACAGCTCACGCAGCCGATCTCGCGAAAGAGCGCCCAGCCCGCTCGCTCGGCCTCGGTGAGCGCGCTCGGATCGTCGCGGAGGAATCGGTCGAAGCGCGCGTTCGGCGTCGTGAGCGAACGGAGGTACTCCGTCAACGCGTCTCGAACGTTGGTCGCGTCGAGACCGCTCGGGTAGACCGCCGCGAAGTCCGACGCGTAGGCGGGTGCGAGCCGCGGCACGGCATCCTCGACGGTCGTTGCCATCGCGTGAGGCGCGCTCATCGCAGCGTCGATCTGCTCCGCCATCAGCTGCCAGTGTCCGCTCCACGACCAGCGGAAGTTCAGCCCGACGTTGAAGACCGTCGGCACGTTGATCGGGCCCGCGGTCCTTCCGGGGAGCTGGGAGCGGACCTGTCCGTCGGCGCCTCCGTGGTGCACGAGATCGTGGCAGCTGGTGCAGCTGACCGTTCCGTCGCTGGAGAGCGCGGGATCGTGGAAGAGGCGCTCGCCGAGCAGAGCGCGCGGCGCGTCGATGACGATGTCGAGAGGGATCGGGAGGACGAGATCGCCCTCGGACGCGGTCGAGACCTCTTCATCACCCTCGATGTCCGGCTGAACGGGCGTGAGGCTCGCGTCACATCCCACGAGACAAGACGCGACGGCCACCGCGATGACACGCAGGCGGCTGGCGTTCCGAACGGTGGGTGGAAGGAGGAACAAGAGGACGATGCCCTTTCGCGGACGCTACGCGAGCGCCGTGCCGAACGTCCACACCCCACGAACGTGGACCGATCGCGCGGAAGTTCGCGCTTCCTGGCTCGAGCTTGCGCAAGTTGCGTGAGCGACAGAGCGCCTCGCCCGCAGCGCGAGACGGTGAGTCGGCGGGCGATGCGCCTGTTGCGCAAACGGTCGCTCGCGTCGAGCGAGCGCGTGCGCAAGGCGAGCAACGCTCGGGATCGATGGGGCGCGGCACGGCGGTTGCGATGGCCCTCTCGCTCGCGACGACGAGCAAGGAGAACACGATGAGCCAGACGATGAAGACGATGATGGTGGTGCTCGGCCTCTCTCTCTGTGGCGTGACGACGGTGGGCTGCGGCTCGGGAGCGGCGTCGGTCGTGCGTCGCGGCGCCTACAGCGGCGAGCTCGCGCTGACGGGTACGATCGTCGAGTCGCACTACGCCGCCGAGGTCGCGATGCTCGATCACTGCCACGGTCGCGCGCGCATCGTCGACCGAACGCAGGGCGCCGAGCTCGCCGTGCGCGACGCGGCCGGGGGCGCCGCCAAGGCAGACGACGCAGGGCTCGATGGAGCAGGGCTCGATGGAGCAGGGCTCGATGGAGCAGAGCGTCTCCAGTATGTCTGCGTGAGCCGCGCTCCCGAGCAGGACTGAGCGCGCCGTGACGCGCATCGTGGGCACGACCACGCCGTGGGCCGTGCTCGGCACGCTCGCTGCGCTGAGCTCGACCTTGCTCTTCGCCTCGTGGGCGAGCGGGGAGAGCAACGACCTCACATCGATAAGGCGCGCGGGGACGTACGACCTCGATGCCGTCACGGAGCCACGCCGCGCGTCCGTGGGACCGCGGCCAGGGCGATGCCCGGACGGCTTTCCGAAGGCGACGCTACGCGACGGCGCCGTCGTCTGCAGTCCGTTCGCGGGCGATGCCGACACCCGATGCCCGCCGGGCGAAGCTCGCTTTCCGGGCGAGCGCTCGTGCGCGCCGATCGGACGAGCGTGCGACGCGGAGCGCGATCCTTCTGCGCTTCACGTGAGATCCGGTGACGACGCCGCGGGCGGGTTCGCATCGCTCGCAGAGGCCCTCGACGCCGCGCAGCCAGGTGACGTGATCGAGCTCGGTGCCGGGTCGCACGTCGCGCCGGCGCGGATCGATCGCGCCGTGGAGATCCGAGGAGCGTGCGCTCGAGAGACGCACCTCGTCGTCCTCGGCCCCACGAGCGCGCTCGAGGTCGCGGGCGAGGTGTCGCTCTCGAACCTCGATGTGGTGGGCGCGCTGGTCGTCGACTCCGGCGCACGCCTCTCCGTCCGCGGCGCGTCGGTGAGGAGCGAGGAAGGCAGCGCGATCACGCTGCGGCCGGGCAGCGAGCTCGTCGGCTCGCGGACCGTCGTCCGAGGTGAGACGGCGATCTCGGCCGAAGGCGGAGCGGAGCTTCAGCTCGACGCCGCGAGCCTGGAGGGGGGCACGGCCCTGCGCGTCCGCGGCTCGGGGGCGCACGCATCGATCGAGCGGGTCGCGCTGACGGCGTCGGGGCCCGCGGCGCTCTCGCTCTCGGACGGCGCGCGCCTCGAAGGCGACCGCGTGGTCGTCCGCGGGCGGTCGGTGGAAGGTATCCGAGCCGAAGGAGCTGGCACCGAGCTCACGCTTCGGTGGGTGTTCGTTCCTCCAGACGACGGACCACGGCTCGTCGCGCTGCGCGTGCTCGACGATGCGCGCGCATCGATCGACGCGGCGCGGCTCGAGGCAGGAGGCGACGCGCGCGTCGTCATCGAGAGCGGAGCGACGCTCCGTCTGAGCGATTCCTTCGTCTCGAGCGACGGCCGCGCAGGCGAGGGAGTGCGCGCCGAAGGGGGAGCGCACGTGCTCCTCGAGCGAGTGGACGTTCGAAGCTCGACGGGGCGAGCGATCCGGGTCGAGTCCGCCTACCTCGTCGCGCGTGGGCTCCAGCTCGGGTTTCCGTCACCCGGGCGCGCGCTGCCGTCCGAGGCCGCGCTCGAAGCGCGGGGCGGAGCGCAGGTGGAGATCTGGGGCGCGCGCGTCGATCGACCGATCACGCGGGGCCTCGTCGCGACGGGGGACGGCACGTCTCTCACGATCCACGACGTCTCGGTTCGGAGCGCCCAGCGCTCGGAGTGCGCGACGGCCTTCCCGGGCTGTGACGGAACGCCGGGGGGTGACGCGCTCGCTGTCCTCGACGGTGCCGCCCTCCGTGCCGACCACGTCCGTGTCGAAGGCAGCCGTGGCTGCGGAATCGTCGTGGCTGGCGCGTGGACCACGCTCGACCTCGTCGACGCGCAGATCCTCGACAACCGCGTGGGCCTCTGCGCCGACGGAGCCGAGCCGGGCGCCCTGCGGATCGGCACGCGCGTCTTCGAGCGAGGAAACGAGTCCAGCTTCGCGCGCCCTGCGGCGCTGCGCGTGGCGTCCTCGGAGTGAGGGCGCCTCCGCGGGCCGGGCGTATTCGTACGTCGCGCGGGGCCAGGGTGTAGGCTCGTTCGATGAACATCGGCGACAAAGTGAAGACGACGTATGGCGGTCCGGACCTGACGGTCGAGCACATCGACGGGAACCACGTGACGTGCGTGTGGTTCAACGACCACAAGGGACATGAGCGCGCGACGTTCACCGCGAGCCTGCTCGCCGCGAAGCCGGTCGCCTACGCCGGGCCGTCGACACAGACGCCCAGGGCCACCGGGGTCAGCGACGGCACGTAGCCGATCGCCCGCGAGGTGACCTTCGTGCTTCGGGGACGGGCGGTTCCGCAACCGTTCTGGCACGCCCCCGACCGCCACGCGCCGCATGGCCGAGCCACGCTCTCCGCATGCAACAACTGGCTGGAATCACCCTGCGCTCGAAAGCGGTACAAGGCCTCCTCGACGAGGCTCAACGCGCAGCCGAGGCTGCGATCCGGACCATGCGAGCGTCCCTCGCCAGCGCGCCTCCGGGCAGCGTCGGTCCGCTCCTCGACGACGTCGACCGGCTCTTCGCGCTGATCGACGCCGCCGACCTGCGGGCGGAGCTCGCGCGCGTCACGCCCGACCACGAGCACGCCGTCGAGCACGCGGAGGACGCACGCTCGCTCGCGGTCGCTGCCCACGACGAAGCGCGGCGGCGTGCGAAGCGCTGGAGCACCCTGAGCGCGCGAGCCGTACCGGACGATCAGAGCTGACGCGCGACGGATCTTCGCCCAGATCGAGGAGGAGTGCTCGCGGCTGCTGGCGCTTCCGGCCGCCAGGGGTACCCTCGCGCCGCCATGAGCGGAACCAAGAGCGGCGGCGATAGCTTCAAGGATCTCTTCGCGCGCGGAGAGATCGTAGTCACCAAGCAGAAGCGCCTGTCGATGGGCGACGAGGTCGAAGGTGTCGTCGGGCACATCGGGCAGGACTCGGTCCTGGTGGATCTCGAAGACCGGCAGCAGGCGTACTTCGACCTGCCCGATCTGAAGGACGCGGGCGGCAACGTCCTCACCAAGGTCGGCGACCGGATCAAGGGCTACGTCGTGGAGACGGAGGGCGGGATCAAGCTCGCCAAGCGCTTCGGCAAGGGCGCCATCAGCGTCGACCACCTCATCGTGGCGCGCGAGGCTGGCACGCCCGTCGAGGGCAAGGTCACGGGCGTGAACAAGGGCGGCGTCGAGGTCGAGCTCGCGGGAGTCCGCGCGTTCTGTCCTTCCTCTCAGCTCGACAGCCACTTCGTCGACGACACCTCTCGCTTCATCGGCCAGACGCTCGCGTTCCTCGTGACGAAGGTCGAGGGCACGAACGTCGTCCTGTCGCGTCGCGCGCTCCTCGGCCGCGAGGCACAGGCGTCGCGCGCCGCCACGCTGGCGAGCATCGTCGTCGGCGAGGTCAAGAAGGGCCGCGTCACGCAGATCCGCGAGTTCGGCGCGTTCGTCGATCTGGGCGGCATCGAAGGCCTCATCCCGCTGCGCGAGCTCTCGCACGAGCGCGTCCGCGCGGAGGACGTCGTCTCGATCGGCGACGTCGTCGAGGTGCAGGTCAAGGGCATCGAGCACAAGGCGAGCACGGGCAAGGGCGAGAAGACCGAGATCACGCTCTCGCTCAAGTCGCTCGGCCAGGATCCGTGGAACGGCATCGAGGCGCTCGCGCCGGTCGGTCGCGTGATCGCGGGCCAGGTGAGCCGCCTCGCCGACTTCGGGGCGTTCGTCCGCATCGCGCCCGGCGTCGAGGGGCTCTTGCACGTCTCGGAGCTGGGCGCGCGGGTGAACCACCCCGAGGACGCGCTGACGATCGGCCAGCCGCTGCTCGTCCGCGTGGTCTCGGTCGACCCGGTGAAGAAGCGCGTCGGGCTCGCGCTCGCGAGCGAAGGCGCGACGGCCGGCGGCGAGGAGCGCGGGTTCTCCGTCGTCGTGGGCGCGATCGTCCAGGGCACGGTCGAGAAGGTCGAGAGCTACGGCGTCGTCGTGCAGCTCGCCGGCAGCAAGGGGCGCGGCGGGCGCGCCACGATCCCGAACGCCGAGACGGCCACGCGGCCGGGCGCGGACCTGCGTCGCGAGTTCCCGATCGGCAGCACCGTCACTGCGAAGGTCATCGAGGCCGGCGAGCGGCGCACGCGCCTCTCGGTCAAGCAGGCGAAGGACGACGCCGAGCGCGGCGACTTCGACAGCTACCGCGCCGAGGCTGCGACCCAGGGCAAGATGGGCACGTTCGGCGATCTCTTGAAGGCGAAGATCTCCAAGAGCTGAAGGTCTGACCAAATACTTTGGTCAGATCCCTTCGACTGCGAGAAATTCCCAGCGCTTCACGCTGGGAAAGGACAAGGCGCGACCATTGTTGGTCACGCCTTGAGAGCCCGGGGGGTCGACGAGACTGCGACCGGTTGGTGATAGGCTTGGTGCGAGGTGTCCGGAATGACCTCCGCCTTTCTTCGCGGCGCGCTCACGCTCACGTTCCTCTCGCTCTCCCTCGCGGCGTCCAGCTGCTCGCTCTCGCGCTCCGTCACTCCGCCCGGTACGGGCATGGACGGCGGGCCCGGCTCCGACAGCGCGGTGCTCTGCACGGCCGGCGGCTGCGACGACGGGAACGCCTGCACCGACGACGCGTGCGACCCCGCTTCGGGCTGTTTGCACACGGCCAACGCGGCCACGTGCGACGACGGCGTGCTGTGCAACGGGCACGACTCGTGCGCTGCGAGCAGCTGTAGCCAGCACGACGGCGTCGACCCATGCCCGGGCGCATCGGCCTGCGACGCCGCTTCGGACAGCTGCCTCGGCTGTCTCGGCGTGAGTGATTGCCCGGCGCCCATGACGGGCGACTGGAGCGCCTGCGCGTTCCCGACGGGCGACGTGTGCGCGACGAGCGGGACACGCTCGCGCGTCGTCACGAGCTACGCGTGCAGCTCTGGCGCCTGCGAGGCGACCACGGCGCCGGAGAGCGAGGCGTGCGACCGAACGACCGACGGCGTCACGTGCGCACCGATCGCACTGGACGACTGGTCGGCGTGCGTGTTCCTCGATGCCTGCACCACGGCAGGGACGATGACCCGTAGCGTGACCGCCTCGACCTGCGCCGCGGGGACCTGCGCGCCCTCGACCACGACCGAGTCGATGGCGTGCACGCGCGGCGCGACCGACGGGTCGGCCTGCGGCACGGTCACGATGGACCCGTATGGCCCGTGCGTCGTCGGCGCGTCGTGCAGCACGGACGGCCTCGAATCGCGGATGGTGACGACGCCGACGTGCCAGGCCGGCTCGTGCATGGCGATCTCCACGACCGAGAGCCGGGCGTGCACGATGGGATCCACGGACGGGAGCCCGTGCGGGATGCCGACCTGCGGCGCGTTCGGCTCCTGCGTTCCGAACACGACGGACACCTGCGAGACGCAGGGCACCCAGACGCGAACGTGCACGACCGCGAGCTGCGCGGGAGGCGTGTGCTCGGGATCGATGGGGACGATGCAGACACAGGCGTGCACCGTTCCGCCAGGCGCCGCGTGCACCTCGAGGTTCTGCACGATGTGTCGAGAGTCCGGCACCACCGTGCGGTGCCGGCCCACCCACTTCGGAACGCGAACCTGCACGATGACATCGGGGACCTGCTCGGGAGGCGGCACGTGCCTCGGAGCTTTCACCGTGACGAGCGAGAGCTGCAGCTGCCCTCCCTGACTCGGCTACCATCCGCCGCATGGAGCGTCCGACCCAGCTCGACGATCTCGGCATCTTCGTCCGCGTCGTCGAGCACAAGAGCATGAGCGCTGCGGCGCGCCGGCTCGGCGTGGCGAAGTCCACGATCAGCCGCGCCGTCGCGCGTCTCGAGGACGGGCTCAAGGTCCGCCTGCTCCAGCGAACGACCCGCGCGCTCGCGCCGACGGAGGCGGGCGCGGCGCTCTACGCCGAGGTCCTTCCGTACGTGGAGGCGCTCCGCAGCGCGACGGCAGTGGTGACGGCCGAGAGCGAGACACCGCGCGGGCTGATCCGCGTGACGGCGCCGAACGACCTCGCTGCGCAGCTCTTGCCGGACATCGTCACGCGCTTCGTGCGGCGATACCCGGAGGTGCAGGTGGAGCTCGTGCTCACCACGCGCACGGTCGACCTCATGGCGGAGAACATCGACCTCGCGATCCGCGCTGGCGTCCTGCGCGACTCGTCGCTCGTCGCGAAGAAGCTGCGGGACAGCGAGTCGCACGTCTACGCGTCGCCGTCCTATCTCGTTACCCGGGGCACGCCGAAGACGCCTGGGGACATCGAGTCGCACGAGTGCATCGTCTTCCGCCCGCAGAGCGGACGCGTGCGATGGACGCTCGAGAGCAAGACCGACAAGTTCGTCGTCTCCGTGACGGGTAGGCTGAGCGCCGACGACTTCGGCTTCATCGTCGGCGCGGCCATCTCGGGCGCGGGCCTCGCGCTCTTGCCGCGCTTCCTCGCCATCGCCGGCGTCGCGGATGGGCGGCTCGTGCGCGTCCTGCCCGCCTTCACGCAGAAGGCGGGCGCGATGTACGCCGTCCACGCATCGTCACGCCACGTCCCCCGCAAGGTCGCCGCCTTCCGCGACTTCCTCGTCGAGTGCTTCCAGACTCTCCCCGCCCTCTGAGGATCACGCCATGATCGACGTACAGACGCTCGCCATCGGCCTCGACGCATCCGCACGGCCGGCGATCCAGAAGCGAATGCGCGAGCTGGCCGAGCAAGGCGACACGCGTACGAAGGACGGCCTCGCTGCGCTCCTCGGGCAGGTCGCCGACGCGCTCCTCGCGCACGAAGCGAGCTTCACGCACGCGTTCTGCGAGAGCACGCCGAAGCTCCCGCCGAAGGACGCCGAGGGACGCTTCAAGGACGCCGCGCTGCGTGCGCGCTCGCGCTTCCCCGTCGAGGTGATCCGGAACGCGGACGGAACCACCACGACGAGAGCGCCTCCGAAGCTCTCGCCGAGCACCGAGCCGGGCGTGGTGATCGTCACGCTCGTCCTCGCGCGGCGGAGCGAGATCCCGGACCTGCCCGAGCACCCCGATCGCACGGCGCTGAGGCGAGCTCTCGAGGACGCCGGGCGGACGACGGCGCAGGATCTCGTCGCGATGGAGGTGATCTGGTCCCCGGCCGAGGATGCGGACCGCGTCAGCGCCGAGGACCTCGCCGCCCGTCACCCGGAGATCGCGCCGCTCGCCTGAGCGAGAGGGTCGGGCGACCCTTTCACAGCTCGAGGCTCGAGGCGCGGTCGAGGCGTGACCAACAATGGTCGCGCCTTGTCCTTTCCCAGCGTGAAGCGCCGGGAATTTCTCTCAGTCGAAGGGATCTGACCGAATATTTGGTCCGACCTTCAGAGCGCGCCGCCGCCGCAGTAGACGTCCGTCCGGTTGGGCGCCTCGCAGCGGCCCGCGAAGCAGAACGAAGACCGGCACCACGAGTGGTGCTGCGCGCCATCCGCCGAGCCGCACGCGGCCCCGTCGGCGAGGCGTGGCTGGCAGGTGGTCGCGAGCACGGGACCGCCGCAGTAGAGGCCGTCGGCGCAGTCGAAGTCCAGCACGCAGCCCTGCGTCTCGGTGTGCCGTGCGTTGCAGTTGCCCGACGTGAGGCTGCTGAGGATGCAGGCCTGGCTGAAGTCGTCGCACGAGAGCAACGCCGGGTACTCGGTCAGCGGATTTCCGTTCAGACACTGGTTCCCGTTCGCCACCGTTCCCTGGAGAAGCGAGTCGAACCCGTCGCGGCGGCCGCTCCAGACCATGATGCTCGGATCGCAGCGCGCGATGTAGTCCTGCATCGTGCCGATGACCGCGCCGGCGACGAAGGGGTCGTATCCGGTCCGGGGATCGTGGATCGCCGTGGAGATGCTGATCGTGCCGGAGGTGCAGTGCGTCTGGATGGTCTGGACGCACGCGGTGCGGTCGCCGCGCGCGCGGATGGCGGGATCGTCGCAGCACGCATCGAACCCGTCGCAGGTGGTCTGCGCGAAGCGTGTGCAGAAGTCGTCGACGGCGATGGGCGGCGACATGTGGCCGCTCGGCGGCTCCACGAGCAGACACGAGGACGTGCCCAGCGTGATGAGCAGGACGACGAGCGAGAGGAGCGCGCGGCGCATCAGAACGTTCCTTCTGCCGAGACGCCGGCGCCGGTGGGCCCCATCCAGGGCGCGAACGCGACGCTCGCCTCCTCGGTGCTCGTGTCCGGCGGGAGCGCGAACAGGAGCACGAGGCCCGTCACGCCGAGGACCGCCGCGCCGATCCAGCTCACGTCGGCGACGACGTCGTACGTGTTGAGCGTCGCCACTTGGTCCGAGAGGCAGCCGTGGCCGCACGCGCCGCCCAGGCGATCGCTCTCCGTGAGGGCGAGCCCACCGAAGATCCCGAAGTTCACCGCGAGCACGCCCGCGGCGACCAACGTCACGATCGCGATCACCGGCGGGCTGGTCGAGACGAGCGGCGATCCGGGATCGTGGCGCGGCGCCTGGTCCTCGGGGGGCGGCTCGGACGGCGCGACGGCGATGGGGCTCGCGAGCAGGACCTGCGGCTCCTCGGCCGCCGTCGCGGGCGCGTGGGCCGCGATGCGCGCGCGAAGTCGATCGAGCCGTCCGCGCAGCAGCCCTCCCTGCTCCGCGTCGAGGGTCCCGTGCTCCAGGTACTGCTCGAGCGCATCGGCCGCGGGCTCGAGGTTCCCCTGTCGCTCCTCGGACAGGTAGATGTTGAAGTAGAGGTCGGCCGCGCCGGAGAGATCGAGCGCCGCTCGGAACTCGCTCACGGCAGTCTCGTAGTCGCCCGCCTCGAACGCGCGCGTCGCGACGTCGAAGCTGTGGCGAGCTTCGATCAGCTCGGCGTCGCTGTGAGCCTGCGCGGCGTCCTGTGCGCGGGCGCTCGACGCGAAAGCCAGGGTGGTGACGAGGGAAGCGATGGCAAGTCGGTGCATCGCGCCCGATGCTACACCGACGGCGGCGCACGCGAGCAAGCTGGGCTCGAGGCGTGACCAACAATGGTCGCGCCTTGTCCTTTCCCAGCGTGAAGCGCTGGGAATTTCTCTGAGTCGAAGGGATCTGACCAAAGTATTTGGGTCGGACCTTCAGTTCACGTTCGCGCCCGACAGAAGCCAGGGCGTGCCGTCGATGGGCATCGAGCCACCTCGCTGCACGACGCCGCTGCTCTCGAGCGGCACGCCCGCGCAGGAGAACCCGACGTCGGCGAGCTGGTAGCTCACGAGGCGGCGCCCGAAGAAGTCCGCGACCGTGATGATCGGCCCTCGATCGTTGGTATCGAGAGCCACCGGATCGTCGAGCAACGCGTCGCGGATCCGCAGCGTGATCGAGCCGCCCGTCTCGCTCCAGTCGATCGCCTGGATCTCGCGATCGCCGCGTGCGCGCTTCCGGTCGCGTAGCCGTTCCACGGAAAGAACACGACCGGCGCGCTGGGCCCCGGGATCGAGATGCAGCCACGCGCCGCGTCGCAGACCTCGCCTGTGGCGCACCGAGCGGAGTCCGGCGCCGCGAAGCAGACGCCCGCGGTGCACTCGGTGAAGACGCACGCGACGGCGCTCGGTGCGCACATCGCCGCCGCGTTGCACGTGGAGGGGCAGTCTTCGCGAGCGTCCTCGGTGCACGTCCGAGGCGCGCACTGGCCGGCGACGCAGATCTCCTCGCCGCAGTCCAAGGTCTCGCAGTCTCGCGTGACGAGGAAGGTCGTGACCGTGCTACCGACGACGCGTACGAGACGCGAGGTGTGCGCGACGATCACGCCGCCGCGTCGAAGCTCGAGGTCGACGTCGTAGGTGCCGGTAGCGAGATCGCCGAGCAATGCGAGCCGCACTCCACGGCCGAGCGCCGCGCCGAAGGCGAGCTCGGTCTCGATGGGCGCGCCGACCGGGACCGTGCTCAGACGGAGCCGCACGACCGCCTCGTCGATGTCGATGCCCGCGATGTAGTCGCTCCGCAGCTGGACGAGGAGGCTCGGCGCGGCTGTCGGGCATCCCGCGAGGACGAGCGCGAGCCCGACCGAGATCAAGGCTGCGTGTCTTCGCAAGAAGACCGAGGGTACTCCCTAGGGAGCCGCGAGCGATGCATGTGTCCCGAACCAACGGTTCGAGCCGGCCTCGAGCTCGAGGCCGAGCACGCGCGCTTCAGCTTGCTGGCGCCCAGGGAGGCATCGTGCGCTCGCACCCTTCACGTAGAATCGAGGAGACGGGGCCTGCGTCGCAGCCGATGATGCAACGCCGGATGGCCCCCCCCGTCGCGATCCTACTGTTGTCGATCTTGGGCATCGCATCGCACGCCGCGGCGCAGGTCGTCGTGGTCCCGCCGAGGCCACAGGGCAACCTCGTCGTGACGCCGCCCGTCATCGTCGCGCCAGCACCACCGGTGGTCGTGACGCCACCCGGCGCGTGGCCGCCCAGACCCCCACAGCCGCCCTGCCCGCCCGGCGTCGTGTGTGGCGTCTGTCCGCCCGTCGGCCCCTGCCCGCCCTGTCCTCCTGGCTGCGAGGGCACGCGCGGATCCGTCTCGGTGAGCGTCGACGGATCGGTGCGAGCTCCCAGCCCGCCCGGCGGACACGAGGTGACGCCACCCGTACCCCGTGCGCCCGTTCGGCCCTCGCCTGGTTCCCTGCACCTCTCCTACTTCGGCAACTTCGACGGCGAGGTCGTGATGCACGGCGGCGGCCTGCAGCTCACGGGGCACGTCGTCGACTTCGTGTTCATCGAGGTCGTGCTGGGCGGCATGGGCGGCTCGCTCGGAGGGCGCTCGCTGTACGAGGTGCCGATCCTCGCGGGCGTTCGTCTCATGGGGCCGGTCGGCTTGCGCAACCTGCGTCTCTACGGCGCGCTCGACATCGGCATCACGATCCGCGGAGTCGGCGGTGGCGCGACCTGGGGCGCCTTCCCGATCGACGCCGGCGGGGGAATCGAGCTCGGGCTTCCGACCGAGGACAACTTCACGGTCGGCCTCTTCCTCGATGCGCGCGCCGCAGTGCGCGTTCCGTTCGAGCGCGAGCCGGTCTTCGTGGGCGTGTCGTGGAGCGGCGGGCTCGCGATCATGTGGCTCTGACGAAGCGCCACGCATCCGCGCGGAGCCCTGGGATCCGGACGCGGCCGGTGACGCCGAGCCGCGTTCGCGCCGGGTCGTTCCGCCGCGAGACACCGACCGTCTCCCGCCCTGCGCTGCCGCCCGAACAAGACGTCGCACAACCCTTCGTGAACGACCAGCTCATCGTGGATGAGCGTGTGTTCTTCGACTACGACGGATGGGAGCTGCGCCCCACCGGCATGGAGCAGCTCGAGGAGGTGGCCCGTCGATACACGGAGAGCGGCTCGAGCGCGCGGGACGTATGGTGAGGCATGACCCGAACAGGAGCCCACCGTGACCACTGATGCTTCCTTCTGGGATCGAATCGCCGACGAGTACGCGCAGAAGCCCGTCGACGACCCTGATGCGTTCGATCGCAAGACCACGATCACGAGGTCGCGGATGGAGCCGAGCGACACTGTGCTCGACCTCGGGTGCGGCACGGGGTCGCTCGCGCTCCGTCTCGCGCCGCATGCCGCTCACGTCCACGGGTTGGATCTGTCGAGCGCGATGACGCGCATCGCGCGCGGCAAGGCGAGCGCCCAGAAGATCGAGAACGTCACGTTCCACACCGGCGCCTTCGACGAGACCTTCGCGGCGTTCGGGGCCGCGAGCCTCGACGGTATCTGCGCGTACAGCCTGCTGCATCTCGTCGAGGATCGCGCCGCCGCGCTCGACCGGATCTTCAGGCTGCTGAAGCCCGGTGGCTTCTTCGTCTCGTCCACCGTGTGTCTGGGGGAGTCGTGGGTGCCCTACGTGCCCCTCTTGACGGTGATGCGCTGGCTCGGAAAAGCACCCGCGGTGCGGAGCTTCTCGAAGAAGACTCTCGAGGACGACGTGCGACGGGCGGGCTTCGTCGAAGTGGAGCAGCCCGACGTCGGAGCGAAGCCGACGATCGCGTTCCTGATCGCTTCGAAGCCCCGCTGACGGAAAGGAGCGAGCGATCAGGGCGCGGCGCTGCGATCGCAGCACTCGCACGTCAGGAGGACCTCGACGTGCCCGCTCGCGTCGTCGCAGAGGCAGTGAGTGCAGTCGCTCGCATCCGCGCCTATCGAGCGCGGGGGCGCGTCGCCGCACGCGTCGATGGGCGACGGGGGGACGACGCAGCGGTCCGGCACGCGGATCTCGTCCGAGGGATGAACGCAGACGGTACCGAACGCGCACGTGCCCTCTCCGCACGGAGTCGGCGCGCGGCAGCGCACGTCGCGGCAGTCGGGCACCTCGTCGCTCACGATCCAGACGCCGCCCTGGCAGACCACCGGCGGGCCGGACTCGCAGCGCTCGAAGCCGCAGCGGTGCCAGGCACCCACGCTCCTCGAATCGAGCTCGAACGCCCCCGAGGCGCGTGCGGCGCTCGAAGGCCTCTCCGTCGGCGACGCGTTCGGCGATCGGTAGGGGGATGGCGATGGAGAGGGCGCTCGATCCGATGTTCCGCTGACTTCTACTTCAGCGGGCGCTGGACGTGCTCTTTGCCGTCGAAGCGCATCAGCGTCGACTTGCCCTCGACCTTCGTGTGGATCTCCACGGGCCGCCGCCATACGCGCTCGAGCGCCTTGAGCACCTCACGGGCCCAGTCGACGCGCAGGTCGACGCCCTGGTGATCGTGCGTGAGCAGCAGCTCGCCGCGATTGTTCAGGTTCGAGTCCTCGACGTAGATGAACGGCTGACCCGCGTTGGTGAGCGAGAAGAGGAGCTTCTCCTTCACCTCCTTGAACTTGCGCGTCTCGATCTCGAAGCGATCGTTCCTCGCGCTCCAGCCGAACGAGTAGAGCTTCTGCTCCGCCGCGAAGTCGGGCGTGAGGAACTCGTCGATGAAGGTCACGTCGTTGTAGAGCGCGCGCACCTCGAAGATCTTCTTCCGACCGAGACCCGTGCGTCGGTTCCAGCTACGGCGCGCGTCGAGGTCGTCGCACTCCTCCCACTCCTTGCCGAACTGACCCCTGTCCCAGCGCTCCTCGACGTTCCGGTAGAGCTCGACGCCCAGCTTGTACGGATTGAGCCGCCCGTTCCCGGTCTCCATCACGCCGGCGTTGCGCTCGGCGTACTCGATGATCTCGCCGTCGTCGCAGATCTTCTCGGTCATCAAGCGCGAGTGCCAGTAGCTGGCCCAGCCCTCGTTCATGATCTTCGTCTGCATCTGCGGCCAGAAGTAGTAGGCCTCCGCGCGCACGGCCCAGAGCACGTCGCGCTCCCAGCGCTCGATCGGCGCGTGCTCGAGCAGGAACCCCAGCACGTCGCGGTCGCGCGACTCGGGGATCTTCTTCTTCTGCTCCTTCTCCTCGTCCGCCTTCTTGCGCTGGCTCGCGAGGAACTCGCGTGGGTTGATGTACTCCTCCATGTACTCGCGATCGACGCGGAGACGGCCACCGTCGTCGTCGTCGCCCGCGATGCCCTCGAGCAGCTCGTACTCCTTCTTCGCGTCCCGCTGCTTCGGCGGCACGAAGGGCTTGTTCGGATCGATCAGGTTCTCGAGCGAGAGGCAGACGTCGGTGAACTCCTCGACCGGCGAGACGCCGACCCGGTTCTGCCAGCGGCGCATCGTCGCGCCGTGGTTCGCCATGGAGTCGATCCACTTCCGGATCGTCTCGCCGGTCTCGCCGTCCCTCCCCTGATCGGTGGCGCGGAAGTAGAAGTTGTTCTTGAAGAAGTCGACGTGCGCGTACACGTGCGCCATCACGAGCTTCTGATCGACCAGCGAGTTCCCCTCGAGCAGGTATGCGACCGCAGGGTTGTTGTTGATGACCATCTCGTAGATCTTCGAGAGGCCGTACTCGTAGCTCTTGCTGAGCTGCTCGTACTCCATGCCGAAGCGCCAGTGCGGGTAGCGGACGGGGAAGCCGCCGTAGGCCGCGAGCTCGTTCATCTGGTCGTAGTCCACGACCTCGAAGAGCACCGGGAACGTGTCCAGGCCGTAGCCCTTCGCGTGCGCTTCGACCTCGCGCTGGATGTCCCTGAGGTAGGCGGGGAGCGCGGTCCTGAGCGAGAACTTTCCCATGCCCCACGAGTCTCGCACATGGATGCGCGTGAGACACGACCGGCGAAGCGCGCCAGCGCCCGCGGCCTCCCCGTTTTCGGTATCCTGCCCAGGAACCTGGGGAGGCTTCGATGAGCATGACGGCGCGGTTGGCATCGGTAGCGTGCGCCCTCGCGACGTTGAACCTCGCGGCTTGCAGCTGCAGCGCCCCTCCAGGCACGCGGCAGGACGGCGGCGGCACCGTCGACACGGGCGTGGAGATCGACGCGCCGGGGACCGACGGCGGGGTCGACACGGACTCGGCGGTCGACGTCGACGCCGACGTGGACGCTTGGCTCGACCGCGAAGCGTTCTGCATGGGCATGGGCCCGCCCGTCGTCGTGGGTGACGCCACGCTCGGGACGGACACCTGCGCGGGCTCGATCGCGACACGGGTGTTCAACAACTCGGTGTGCTCGTGCGAGGACACGAACGTCGTCGGCTACCTGCGCACGCGCTCCTTCCACTCCGGCGTGGGCGCGAGCGACACCGGAGCGGGCGCGCCCGTCGGCGTCGATCGCAACTACCTGACCGGCGGCTACGCCGACATCGGCGGCAGCTTCGTCGTCGCGGGGACGGCCGGCGTGACGTTCGGCGGCTACCTCGAGGTCGGTGGGGACGCGCGCTTCGGCGGCAACGTGAACGCCGCGGGCTACATCGACATCGCGCGCGACCTCTGGGTGCTCGGGAACGTGACGAACATCGGACTGCTCTCGGTCGCTCGGGACGTGCACCAGCCCAGCGGCCGCACGCTCGCGACGTTCCCCGTCATCGGCGGCACGACGATCCACACGCCCTTCACCGTCCCCGATCCGTGCGACTGCACCGCCGAGCACATCGTCGACGTCGACGGGATCGTGCGCGAGGGGCAGCTCCACAACGACAACGCCGACGTGGCGCTCTCGCCGGCGTTGCTGACGAACGTGATCGGCATCGGCGTGGACATCACCCTCCCCTGCGGCCGCTACTACGTGGACAGCATCGGCGGTCTCGGCTCGATCACGCTGCACGTCCCGGGTCGGACGGCGCTCTTCGTCGGCGGCGACGTGAACGCGCTCGGCGTCTTCAACGTGGACCTCGGCCCGGGCGGTGAGCTCGACATCTTCATCGCCGGTCAGCTCCTCTCGATCGGCGCGGGCTCCTACGGCGATCGCGCTCGGCCTGCCGCGACGCGGATCTACGTCGGCGGTGGGGGCGACGTGATCCTGGTGGGCGCGTCGGGCTTCGTGGGCAACGTGTACGCGCCGCACGCGCGCATCACGGCGCTCGGAGCGACCACCGTGTACGGATCGCTCTTCGGTCGCCAGATCGACATGCCCGGCTATCTCGACGTGCACTACGACCGCGCGATCCTCGACGTGGACGTGGACTGCCCGACGGACGGCGGCTGCGAGATGTGCGGGGGCGCCGGCTGCACGGATCACACGGCCTGCATCGGCGGCGCGTGCACCAGCTGCACCGCCGACAGCGACTGCTGCGCTCCGCTCGTGTGCTACCCGGACGGCACGTGTGGGTCGTTGTTGATCTGATCAGCCGCCGAGCTCGCCCGAGGCCGCGGCAAGATCGCCACGACGCGAGCCGACCCCCTCACGCTTCGGTCGGCGCTGCGTCGGCGGCGGCTTCGAGCGCGGCGATGTCGATCTTCTTCATCTTCATCATCGCTTCGAAGATGCGCTTGCCGCGCGCAGGCTCGCCGTCCATCGCTTCGGCGAGGATGCGCGGCGTGATCTGCCACGAGACTCCCCATCTGTCCTTGCACCAGCCGCACATGCTCTCCTGCCCGCCGTTACCGACGATCGCGTTCCAGTAGCGGTCGGTCTCTTCCTGGTCCTCGGTGATCACGACGAACGAGAACGCTTCGCTTTGCGTGAAGTGCGGACCGCCGTTGAGGCCCATGACGCGAATGCCCATCACGGTAAACTCGACGGTAAGCGGCTCGCCTTCTTTGGCGGACGGGTTGTCCGCGGGAGACTCGTGGACTCTTCCGACCGAGCTGTTCGGGAAGGTCTCCGCGTAGAAGCGGGCGGCCGCCTCGGCGTCCCTCTGGAACCACAGGCAGATCCGGCCAGTGATGTCAGTCATGGTCATTCTCCTTTCGGGCCGACGAAGCCGACCGGGGCGCCTGCCGGATCGGTCGCGCTGAAGATGAAGTCCCCTCCCGGGACTTCGTGGATGTCGTGGGTGACCGTCCCGCCATTGGCTTTCGCGGCATCGCGCGCGGCCTCGATGTCGGCGACGCCGAAGTAGGGCAGCCAGCCGACGCTCATGTAGTCGGCCATCCACGGATTGATCGCGCCGATCTGCTGGTCGTCTACCTCGACGAAGCGGTAGTCGCCCTTGTCGCCCATCGGCATCGTCCGGTCGGTCTTCCACCCGAACAGCGCGTGGTAGAACGCGGTTGCCGCGGGCTCGTCGGTGGTCTCGAGCTCATTCCACGCGCAATGGCCTGGGGTCTTGGCCTGGAACACGTCGCTCGTCGCGTCGGGCCTGCCCGGCGGCGGGGTCGGCTTCATCAGGTAGAACGGCGCGCCCTGCGGATCGCCGAGCATCGCCATGCGGCCGACGCCCTCGATCGTCGACGGCGCCATCGACACTCTCGCGCCAAGGCTCTCGGCCTTCGCGGCCGTCGCATCGACGTCGGTGACGTAGAAATACGGCAGCCAGATCGGACGAGCGCCGTGCTGCTCCATGTCGCGGCTGATCGTCAACACGCCGCCGGCATTGCCGCCGTCGGCCCGGCCGATCATCCGATATTCGGAGCCGTTGGGGTTGCTCATGCCCTCGGCCGGGATATCCCAGCCGAGCGTGGCGCGATAGAAGCCGGCGACGCCGGCCGGGTCAGGGGTCATCAGCTCGTACCAGATCGGTCGTCCTGACATCAGCTCCTCCTCAGATCGAGGATAGCTCGCCGCTCGCGAGGATCTCGGCGCGGAGCTCCGTGACGAGCCGCGCGGAGCGCATTCGCATCCACCACAGCACAGGCACCCAGATCGCGACCTGGACCAGCAAGATCCCGACGACGAGGAGCGGCACCCAGAGGGTCGGCGACATCGCTAGACTCTATCCGATCCGCGAAAGTTCCGACCGACAAGGCGCAAGTAGCGCTGCCGTCTACTTCGGCGCATCAATCTCCACGTGGTCGAGCATCCCAGACACATGACCACACCCGAGCCGACTCGCGCTCTTGCTCCTGCTCGACCAGCGGTCGGCGCGTGCACCGCACGCTTGCAGGTACACCCGTCTGGTGTACGATGACTCGCGGTCCCCGCGTCGTCGTGCTTGCACGTCGAGCAGTGAAGGACCTGGGCTCGGTGCCGCGGCACGTCGCGGTCAAGCTGCAAGACTGGGTGGAAGACGTGGAGGATCGCGGGCTGGACGAAGTGCGAAAGATCCCCGGATACCACGACGAGCCGCTGAAAGGAGCGCTCGCGGGGCCACGCTCGATCCGGCTCAGCAAGTCCTACCGCGCCTACTATCGGGTGGTGATGAACACGGTCACGTTCGTCTGCATCGAGGGAGTCGACAAGCATGTCTACTAGGAAGAGCTCGGCGATACGTGCGCTCGAGAGGCACACGGGCGGGCACGTAACGCTGGGAGGTTTCCTCGCGGCGGTGCGTCTTGGCGAGGAGCTGACGCAGCCCGCCTTTGCCAAGAAGCTCGGCGTGTCCAAGTCGCACCTGAACGATGTCGAGAAAGGGCGGAAGGCGGTCAGCCCCGAGAGGGCTGCACGCTTCGCGTCGATCCTCGGGTATTCGCAGGCCCGGTTCGTGAGGCTCGCACTTCAGGACCTACTCGATCGCAGCAACCTGAAGCTGGTCGTCGAGGTGAACGCCGCCTAGAGCATCGATTCATTTGAATCGCTAGAGAAGTGGCGAGGCACATCGCCACTGCGAACACTTCGGCGGAGGAAGCGGTCGAACGCTCGATGAACCAAATGCGGCAGGCGGTACCCGAAGCGCGCGGCATCGGGGTGCTGCTCGTGGATACGCATCCCCGCCGGCGTCCACGACGACCTGGAGCGGATGCCGCTCGCGTCCCTTCTCTCCACCTTGGCCAGGAGCGTGGTCCCGCCCCTCTCGCTCGCCGTGCTGCGAGCCGGACGTGGTTCACGCCAGCGATCCTTCGGCGCGTACCGCGCGGCGTTTGACGTGTTACCGCGCAGCGTGATCTCCGGGCGGGCGCGCCGTCTGTGTGAGGGGCATCGCTGGCATGGTCGCGATCGCGCAGAAACGCGACGGCCATCACCGAGCGTGGTGGACCTCCACCAGCCCGTGATGGCCCGGTCTCGGTGATCACATGACGGCGAAACGGGTGATCACATCGCGCGTAATCCGCGGCGCGAGCTGCGGCGAGGTCTGCAAGTACGGCATCGGTGTGGACGTCCTCGCGTGCCCTTGCGGCGGCGGATGGGGTTCATCCTCCCACCTCGCCCGGATCGGCCGGCGCGGATTCGGGAACAGCCGAGTCGCCGCCGACCTCGTCCACGGAGCGAGACCAGTTCTTGGTGACGCGTTCAGTCCGCGACGCGGTTCTTGCCCGCGGTCTTCGCGCGGTACATCGCGGCGTCCGCCCGCTGGAAGAGCGAGATCAGATCGCTGCCGTCCTCGGGCGCCACGGCGAGCCCGATGCTGACGCCCACGCGGAGCTCGTGCCCGTCCTTGAAGTAGGCCGAGTCCGCGATCTCCACGCGCAGTCGCTCCGCGAGCGCCCGGGCAGACACGCGCCCGAGCCCGGGAGCGGCGACGGTGTACTCGTCTCCACCGAAGCGTGCCCCGATGGCCCCCGGCACCTGCGCGAGGAACGTGCCCATCCGGCGTCCGGCCTCGCCGATGACGTGCGCTCCGAAGAGATGTCCGTGCCTGTCGTTGAGCGCCTTGATTCCGTCGAGGTCCATCACCAAGAGCGCCACCTCGGCGCCGCTCGGCGTGAGCATCACGGTGACCTCTCGGTCGAAGCGCCGCCTCTGGTAGAGCCCGGTCAGGTCGTCGACGCTGATGAGGTGCTGGACCATGTCGTCGTACGCCCGTTCGGTCGCGTCGTGCATCTCGAAGCGGAGGATCGTCTTCCCGATCTGGATCCGCGTGTGTCCTCCAGGATCGCCACGTCCACGCGCTGGTCGTCGACGCGCATCCCGTTCGTGCTGCCGAGGTCCACGACGGCCCAGGCCTCGCCGCGATCCTCGATGCGCACGTGCGCCGTCGACACGCTTGCGTCGGTGAGCACGAGCCCGCCGCTCCCACCGCGCCCGATCGTGACACTGCCTTCGAGCCGAGTGCTGCTGCCGACGTCCGGCCCCGCGATCACCACCAGCATCGGCGCGAGCTCCGCTCTCACGGCGCGCGCGACGTTCGCTCGGAACTCGTCCGCCTCGTCGATCCTGATCGTTCCGCCGGGGCCGATCGGCTTGCTCGAGCTCGTCATGCAGGCTTTTAGTGTACCGCGGGACGCGGGTTCGAGCCCTCCCCGCCGTGCGGTTGCCGTCGTCACACTCTTCGAAGGGGGACGGGGGACGCGTCGTAACCAGCCTGGCGCAGCGCGTCGAGCAGCGCCGCGGTCGGGGCGGAGGCGTCGTGGCGCACCACGGCCTGCTTTTCCCCGAGGTGCACTTGGACCTCCGCGACCCCGTCGACCGCGCGGAGCGCACGCTCGATCCGAGCAGCGCAGGATCCACAGGACATTCGGACGTTCAGCACGGTCTCTCGTTCGTTCATGGCTCGCTCCTCCGGGGAGTCCGCGAGATTGTGGCCCCTACCAGAGGAGACGCACCCTTCGTCGCGGCATTACGCGCTTCGTCGCCCCGACGTCCGGTGGCAATCGAATACGCTGGCGGCAATGTGTTCGGGGCGTAGGGGTGTAATGAAAGCTGGGCGCTGCGTCTGCCTTTCGAAGGAAGAGCACATGCACGAGCACGAACACATCGATCGAGTGGCACCTGCGATGGCGAAGGACCCCGTCTGCGGAATGAGCGTCGACCCCGCGTCCGCCAAGCACCGGAGCACCTTCGAAGGCCGTGAGGTGGTCTTCTGCAGCGCGGGGTGCCGCGCCAAGTTCATCGCGAGCCCCGAGAAGTACGCCTCGAAGCGCGCGCAGCTGGTTGGCGAGCCGACGAAGCCCGAGAAGACCAAGAAGGCCGCCGCCGAGCCGACGAAGCCCGAGAAGGCCGCCGCGGCCGAGTGGACTTGCCCGATGCACCCCGAGGTGGTTCGCAACGGCCCGGGTGCCTGCCCGATCTGCGGGATGGCGCTCGAGCCACGCACCATCACCGCCCACGCGGACGAGAACCCGGAGCTGAAGAGCATGACGCTCCGGCTCGGCGTGTCGGCCGCGCTGGCCGTTCCGCTGCTCGCCGTCGCGATGTCGGATCTCATCCCGGGCCAGCCGCTTCAGCACGCGGTGCCGCCGGTCGCGCTCGCGTTCGTTCAGCTCGGGCTCGCGTCGCCCGTCGTGCTCTGGGGTGGCGCGCCGTTCTTCGTCCGCGGCTGGGCGTCGCTGCGCAACATGCGCCTGAACATGTTCACGCTGATCTCGCTCGGGATCGGCGTCGCCTACGGCTACAGCGCGCTCGCGCTCGGTCTCGCGCTCACGGTTCCCTCGGTGTTCCCGCCCGAGTACGTGATGCACGGCGGGATGCCGCCGTTCTACTTCGAGGCGGCGGGCGTCATCACGGCGCTCGTGCTCGTCGGCCAGGTGCTCGAGCTCCGCGCGCGGAGCCAGACGAGCGGCGCCATCCGGGCGCTCCTCGGCCTCGCCCCGAAGACGGCACGCCGCATCGAAGCGGACGGCGAGAAGGACGTGCCGCTCGAGGAGGTGCAGATCGGAGACCGACTGCGGGTTCGCCCCGGCGAGCGCGTGCCGTGCGATGGCAAGGTCCTCGAAGGGCACTCGTCGGTCGACGAGTCGATGATCACGGGCGAGCCGCTCCCGGTCGAGAAGGAGGTCGGCGCGGGCGTCACGGGCGGGACGATCAACGCGACCGGCGCGCTCGTCATCGAGGCCGAGCGCGTGGGCAAGGACACGATGCTCGCGCAGATCGTCCGGATGGTCGGCGAAGCGCAGCGCACGCGCGCGCCGATCGATCGGCTGGCAGACCGCGTGTCCGCGTGGTTCGTGCCCATCGTCATCGCGTGCGCGGTGGTGACGTTCGTCGTCTGGTTCTTCCTCGGGCCCGAGCCGCGCTTCACTTACGCGCTGATGAACGCGGTGGCGGTCTTGATCATCGCGTGCCCGTGCGCGCTCGGTCTCGCGACGCCGATGTCCATCATGGTGGGCACCGGACGCGGCGCGACGATGGGCGTGCTGATCCGCGATGCCGAGGCGCTCGAGACGCTCTCGAAGGTGGACGTCCTGCTCGTGGACAAGACCGGAACCCTCACGGACGGCAAGCCCAAGCTGGTCACCGTCGAGGCGGCCGAGGGCACGACGGAGGAGGACCTTCTCGCGCTCGTCGCATCGATCGAGGTGCACAGCGAGCACCCGCTCGCCGCCGCGCTCGTCCTCGGCGCCAAGGACCGTGGGCTGACGCCCGGCGCGTCCGAGTCGTTCGAGTCCGTCTCGGGCAAGGGCGCGACGGGCAAGGTGGACGGTCGGGTCGTCCTGGTCGGGAACGCCGCGATGCTTGAGGAGGCCGGCATCTCGGCGCCAGCGCTCGTCGCGCGCGCCGACGCGCTTCGCGAGGACGGGCAGACGGTCATGTTCGTCGCCGTCGACGGCAAGGCGGCGGGGCTCCTCGGCGTGGCCGATCCGATCAAGG
>JBBSAT010000023.1:0-45185 GCA_038252025.1 Polyangiales bacterium
CTTGCGCCCTCGCGGCTCGGATGCAAGAGCGCGGCACGGCCGCCCGCGCTTCACGCCACCAGCGCACGCCCAAAGGAACAGCACATGTCGAGTCTCTTCACTTGCTCGCGCGTCGAGCGCGGAAACTCTCGCAAGCTCCGCACGGCCGCGCTGCTTTGCACCGTCGGGTGCGTGTTCGTCCTCTCCGGCTGCCCGGGCACGACCTCGGTGCCGGCGACGGACTCCGGATCGATCGTCGATGCGGGCTCGCTCGCCGACGGCGCGACGCCCGACTCCGGCACGACGCTCGACGGCTCCGCGACACCGGATGGATCGACGACGCCGGACTCGGGCACCACGCCCGACGCCGCGATCACCGACGCGGGGAGCGAGCAGCTCGTGCTCTCGGTCGTGCTGGCGGGGACCGGGATGGGCACCGTGACGTCGTCCCCGAGCGGCATCGACTGCGGCTCCGACTGTAGCGAGCCGTTCGACGCCGGCACCGTCGTCACGCTCACAGCCGCCCCCGACGCCGGCTCGACCTTCATGGGCTGGTCGGGCGGCGGGTGCACCGGCACGGGCAGCTGCGTGGCGACGGTCACCGCCGTCACCGCCGTGGCGGCGACCTTCACGCTGACGACGCAGACGCTCGACGTGTCGCGCGGCGGCACCGGGGCGGGCACGGTCACGTCGAGCCCAGCTGGTATCGACTGCGGCGTCGACTGCACCGAAGGCTATCCCTACGGCACCATCGTGACCCTCACGGCCGCGCCGACCGTGGGCTCCATGTTCTTAGGCTGGTCCGGCGGCGGCTGCAGCGGCACCGGCACGTGCACCACCACCATCATCGCCGCGACCGCGGTGACCGCGACGTTCTCGCTGACGACGTTCACGCTCGCCGTCGCGCGCGCGGGCACGGGCAGCGGCACGGTCACCTCCAACCCCGCGGGCATCGCTTGCGGTGCTGACTGCACCGAAGACTACGCGTTCGGCACGGTGGTGATGCTCACTGCGGCGCCCGCAGCCGGCTCGACGTTCACTGGCTGGTCGGGCGGTGGCTGCACGGGCACGGGCAGCTGCACGACGCCGATCACCGCTGCGACGACGGTGACGGCGACGTTCACCCTGAGCACGTACACGCTCTCCGTCGCACGCGCGGGCACCGGCACGGGCACCGTCACGTCGTCTCCCGCCGGTATCGCGTGCGGTGTCGACTGCACGGAGGACTACGGGTTCGGCACGGGGGTGGTGCTCACTGCGGTGTCCGCGGCCGGCTCGACGTTCGCTGGGTGGTCCGGCGGTGGCTGCAGCGGCACCGGCACTTGCACGACGACGATCACTGCCGCGACCACGGTGACCGCGACGTTCACGTTCACGTGCGCCGG
The DNA here is from genome assembly GCA_038252025.1 of Polyangiales bacterium. Taxonomy (GTDB): domain Bacteria; phylum Myxococcota_A; class Polyangia; order Polyangiales; family Sandaracinaceae; genus JBBSAT01. The sequence goes on from JBBSAT010000023.1 coordinate 1,365, forward strand.
CGGCTCGATGACCTTCGGCTACACGGGCGCGGCGCAGATCTTCACGGTGCCCGCGTGCGTGACGTCGATCACCGTCGATGCGCGCGGCGGGTCGGGAGGTGACGGCTGGAACGTGGACGGTGGCGGCACGGTCCGTGGCTTCGGCGGCAACGGCGGCCGCGCCGAGGCGACGCTGACGGTCACGGCCGGCGAGATGCTCTCGCTCTACGTCGGCGGAGGGGGCCAGAACGCGACGCCCTCGGGGCCCGGCCTCGGTGGCTTCAACGGCGGAGGCAACGGCGCCAACTCGCCGTTCGGCTACTCGGGCGGCGGCGGTGGCGGGGCGACCGACATCCGACGCGTTGGGAGCGCGCTCACGGACCGCATCCTCGTCGCGGGCGGCGGCGGGTCCGGCAGCGGGTGGTGCACGTCGGGCGCTGGCAACGGCGGTGTGGGCGGCGGCCTGATCGGCGCGTCGGGCGCCGACTGCGTCGGGATGGTCGGAACGGGCGGGACCCAGACGATGGGCGGCACGACCAACGGTGTGTTCGGTATCGGCGGGAGCATCGGAATCGCTGGTGGTCAGGCGGGCTCCGCGGGCGGCGGCGGCTGGTACGGCGGCGGTGCGAGCAACGGCTCCGGCGGCGGTGGCGGCAGCAGCTACGTCGTCCCGACGGGCTCGTCCTCCGTCACACACACCCAGGGCTTCCAGGACGGCAACGGCTCGATCACGATCTCGTGGTGACGCAAGTGCGTGGCGTGCGCGATGAAGGGCGCACGCCACGCAGCGCGTCGCACTCTCGAAGGTGACTCTGAGGGGCGTCCCCTCTCGACGTGATCCTCTCGATCGACGGTGACCACAGCCGCTTGCGGCGTCAGCCATCCTTCACGAGAGGCGGCGCTGCGTTCCTCGTGGTTGCGCTGGTTCATGCGGACAAGGCTCGGTCGCCTCGCGGCCAGCCTCTTCGTACACGACCCCGTGGTTCCAGCGCGTGGGCCCGGAGCGGAACGCCCCCGAGAGGGGCGGAGCCTGACTTCGAAAAGCCCCGCGATCGGCGTCGGTCATCGCTGCCTCGTCTTGCCGAGAGGGCACCAACATCCGTAGCAGGCAGTTCGACGCGGGGCTCACGTCAGACGACCCTGACGTCGCTTGCGCCCCCAGCGCGGAGGGCGCGCGCGACATGCTCGACGACCGCCTCCCGCTCGGCCTCCGTGACCCGTTCTCCGGTGTCCCATTCGCGAATCGAGCGCCTGAAGATAGCACCCCCTCCCTGAACGTCGATCTCGAGGAGGAGAGCCCGGTCGCCCTCCTGGTAGAACGCCATCTCCCCTCGGGCGATGATTCGCACCTTGCAGTCCATGCCATCGCCGATCGGGACGCGATAACCCGTCAGCTCCGTCTGGGACTTCAGTTCCCGAATGTAGTCTCTGTCTGTCTTTCGCATGCTTCTCTCAGCCGCAGGCTGCGCCGCTCATCCGGCGGCGCGTGATACTCGTCACTTCGGGATTCGCTTCGAGGAGCGGACGCTCGATCCGCCACCACGCACGCTCACCGTGCGGCCCGAAGCGACGCGCGCCAGTGGAGAACACATTGACGTCGCCTGAAGCACCTTCGGCGAACCGTGCCGACGCGGCATTCCAAACTTTCAATTAGCGAGGCGAGCTCCTCGAACCCCGCCGAGCCTCCGAGGACCAGAATGTCGCAGGTGGTGCGACGTTCCTTGGAGTACGCAACAATACGAGACTGAGCGCTCATCGGGAAACCCACGAGGCGGAGTCGACCGCACCAAAGGTCGTGGCGAACCACACTGCACTCGCGGGTTCGCGCGCGCCCCCTCGGCCCGCCTCCACGTCGAACCGGAGGTTTCGACAGCGGCACTGGCAGCTCCTGGCCGGGGCGCTCGGGAGCACGACCTTGGAGTCGCCAGGGACGCGCTCGGGCGGGCTTCATGGTGAGCACCGCCTGAGGGCAAGGATGAACTCGGCGAGCGGAACACGCCGGACGCCCGCCTCCGTGGCGTCGAGCACGTCTTCGAGCACGACGGCTTCCGCCTGGCGCTCGATCGTGATCTCGAAGCGGTTGAACTCGAAGTGAGGGCGCGGCGTCGCCGAGTCGGCAATCGCGCTCTCGAGCAGGCCGCGCACGTACGCCGTGCATTCTTGCGTGATGAACTGTTGAAGAAGGTCGCCCATGTGCACCTCGGAACGGGAACGCGGTTTGGATGACGCGGCTCGAAGCGCGGGGTGAGTTCGCGTGACTAACTCTTGGAGGGCGAGACGCTTCTCTAGGTCCCTGCCGATTTCCTCGACCGGGATATCGGTGGCGCTAGTCTTCGAGACGAGGCGATTTCCCCAAGCATCGTCGTGATGCAACTCCACGATGCCGAGCGGAATCCGGATAACCCATCGCCGCGCGTCTGGTCCGTCGTGGCGCTCGATCACGGTTCCGTGATGATGCTGTTCAATTAGCGAGGCGAGCTCCTCGAACCCCGCCGAGTCTTCGAGGGTCAGAATCTCGCAAGCGGTGCGGCCTTGTTCTTTGGAGTAGGCAACAATACGAGACTGAGCGTTCATCGGGAAACCCCCAAGGCGGAGTCGACCGCCTCATCAGACGCTGTGGACTGTTCGAGTATTCGTTGCCAAAGCGCGTCTCCACAAAGACCGCGTCGATAGCTGCGCCCGACGACGTCGCTAACAGACCTCAGCGCCGGGAGCGACTCGGCCAACGCACGATCAGCCATTAGCGCTCGCGCTTCGAGCTTGATCTGGTTCCGGAGCTGGAACGCCTGAAGTGCCCTATCGCGAAGCGGCAGGCTCGAGTCGATCCGCGAGGGAAGGTGGGATAGCTGCCCGTGGTACCACTGCCGGGTCGCTTGATTGGTCAGACTCCCCGCCGAGGGTATCCCCCTCGAGGCGTCTGCCTCGGCCGTTCCCGGCCTGCACGCCAGGCCGAGCGGGTCGACGTAGGTCGACGAGTCCGCGACGTAGCCGTACAGCGCCAGGCCGCCCGCGAGGCGGATGGGGTCCTGGCTGACGTAGCGGCCTTGGTCCGCGTCGTAGTGGCGATGCCAGTTGTACGAGAGGCCCGTCTCGCCGTCCTCGTACTGACCGGGCCAGCGCCAGGGGCAGTCCTCGGCGGTGCCCGCCGTGAACGACGGGGCGCCGAAGACGTCGAGCTGCATCTGCCAGACGAGGGCGCCGCGCTCGTCGTACATCTCGGTGGGCGTGCCGAGGTGATCGCTCGCGAGGGTCCAGCGGCGAGCGCCGTGCTCCTTCGCGATCGGAGCGAAGCTCTCGGGCTGCCAGTGCCAGGTGGTCAGGCCCGTGCGCGAGTCCTCCTCGTGGACGACGGTGTGCGCGTCCCAGACGAAGCGCGTCTCGCGCTCCGTGCTCCCGTCCGCCGCGACCGTTCGCTTCAGCGTGCGGCGCGCGAAGGCGTCGTACTCGAAGCGCACGCGCGCGCCGTCGGGGCGAGTGACCTCGCGGAGCTGGCCGTGGCCGTTCCAGCCGTAGCGCCACGTCGAGCCGTCGGCGTCGAGCTTCGCGATCTGATTGCCGTCGGCGTCGTGCTCGTAGCGAGCGTCGCCCATCGACTCGAGACGGCCGCCCGCGCCGTAGCGGCGGTCGTGACCGTCGGCAGACCGGAACACGTTGCCGACGTCGTCCATCGCGCGGTCGACGACGGCGTCGCCTCGGCGCTCGCGGACGAGGCGGCCGCGGCCGTCGTGCTCGTAGGCGCGAGCGCCCGCGTGAGCGTCGACGATGGCCGCGATCTGATCCTCGCCCCGCCACGCGTAGGTCTGGGTCTCGAGCTCATCGCGCGGAGCGGCCGCACCGAGCGAGGGGCCCGCGAGCACGGCGGCGGCCGCAGCGAGGCGGCCCGCGAAGCGCCCGAGCGTGCGCCTCGCGGTCGGGCGGCCGGCGCGGTCGCGCTCCCACTCGACGTCGATGCCGTTCGAGAAGCGGCGCGCCCGCTCGAGGCCTTCACCGTCGTGCTCGAACCGGACGTCGGGCGTGTCGAGGAACGCCCCGCCGAAGAACAGCTGCTCGACCTCGCCGAGCGCGCTCCGGGTCATCGACACGCGCGCGCCCAGCGACGTGGTCATCTCCGCGCGTGACGCGCCCTCGTAGCTCGAGCGGACCTCACGACCGTTCGAGCGCTCGACGACCACACGGCCGAGGCCGTCACGTAAGAGCTCGAGCTTCGTCGACTCGTTCTCGGCCATCGTCAGATCCCCGCACGCATCGTATTCGAAGCGCGCGAACGTTCCGTCGGAATGCGTGACCGAGAGCGGGCGGCCCGCCGCGTCGAACTGGGTCTCGCTCCTTCGGCCGCTCGGCAGAGTGACCTGGGTGATCCTGCCCGCTCTGTCGCGCTCGTAACGGCGTGTCTGCCCGTCGAAGCCGGTCTCCTCGCGAACCTCGCCCGCTCGATCGAGCTCGAACCCGTAGCGCTCGCCCGCCTGGTTCACGATCCCGACGACGCGATCCTCGGTGTCGTACTCGAAGCGGAGCTCGGTCCCGCCCTCCTCGCGCGAGGTGACCCGATGGAAGTGGCCGTAGGCGAGACGTACGTGCCGAGTCGCGTCCTCGGCCTCGATGACGTTGCCTTCCGGGTCGTAGGCGATGCGGTGAGCGACGCCGCTGGCAGACCAGGAGCGGACGACGCGCCCCTCGGCGTCGTACTCCATGCGTGAGACGCCCTCCCGCGGGCTCGTGATCTTCAACGGGCGACCCAGCTCGTCGTGCTCACAGCGCGCGACACCGCCGCCGGGCAGCGTGATCGTGCGGACGGAGCTCTGCTCGTCGTAGCCGAGCTGGACGCGGCGCTCGTGCGCGTCCTCCGTCGCAACCAGAAGGCCTCGCTCCCAGCTCATCCGCGAGCGCTCGCCCGTCGGCAGGGTTCGCTCCACCAGGTGTCCATCGGCGTCGTAGCGCCAGCGCCATTCGGCGCCGCGCGGGTCGACCACGCGCGTAGGCCGGTATCCCTCGTACTCGATCGACGTCGCCGCGCCGGTCGGGCTGATGAGGGCGACGACGTTCCCACGAGCGTCGACACGCTTCTCGCTCCGGGCGCCGAGCGGGTCGATCACGGCGGTCTGCGTCGCGGTCGCGAGGTCGTACTCGAAGCGCGTGGTGCGGCCGACGGGATCGACGATGGACACGACCTGATGGCGAACGTCGTACGAATAGACCGTCAGGGCACCGAGCGAGTCGCGGACGAAAGTCTTTCTGTTGGGAACGTCGTAGTCGACGACGTGGTCGTAGATCCCGCCGTCGCCCCAGGTGCGAACGCAGCGAGCGCTCGCGCCGACTCCGTCGTACTGGAAGTAGAACGAGAGGCCCGCGCGATCGGTCTCCTGCACCAGAAGGTGGGAGGCATAGACGTATCGATAGGAGTGCCCAGACGCGTCCTTCACCTCGACGAGATCGCCCTCCGCGTCGTAGCGATACTGGCGATGCCGGTACCAGCCACGGCCGTGTGGGACGGGGAGCTTCAAGGCCACGAGGCGGCTGGCTTCATCGTGCTCGAACGCGAGGAGACGGCCGCCGCTGTCGCGCACCCACTCGAGCAGGCCGCGGCGATCGTAGATGAGCTCGATGCTGTGATGGCGGTCTTCCGAGCGGATGCGGACGAGCTTCGAGACGCCCTCTTTCCCGCCGAGCACGGGCGCGAGGTCGTGGACGCGCCCGTCGGCGTGCACCACCTCGAAGCGGCCCTCGCCGAGCGCGCGCAGCTCGAGCTTGTCGACGACGCGGGAGACGACGTCGCCCGCGCGCATGCGGCGGTCCGGCAGATCCCAGAGCGGAAACTCGAGCTCGCGTCCGTCGCCGGACCGGAGCACGGCGCGGCTGCGCTCCATCCAGAGGCACTCGTCTAGCGTGTGGCTCCAGCCGTGACCGAGCGTGCTCGCCGCGCCCGAGCCGGCTGACTCGTACACACGCTCGATCGTGAGCGGCAGGGGCCCCGGGAGGCTCGCGTCGACCGCGTCGGTGAAGAGGTTGCCGCTCACGACGTCGATGGGATGGCCAGTGACGACGCGCACCGCGCGCGTCCACATGCGGCGTGTCCGCGACATCTCCGAGCTCGGGTGACAGCCGCCGAAGCCATGGCTGACGTGCGCCATGAACGGTGAGCCGCGGCGGAGAGCGCGGAACAGGCGCGCTCCCGCGCGCGCGAGGGCACGGAGCAGCGCCGTGGCGACGTGCGTGGCGATGGCCATCCCCATCGCCCCGTAGTCCGGGACCATCGGCGCACGGTTCAGGACGGGCCGACCCTTGGGGATCGAGAGCGCCATGCTCCCGGGCAGGCGAACGGGGTCGCAGCAGCTGAGCGCGACGTCTCCGAAGCGCACCCCGAGGCGGCCCCCGAACGACACGTTCTGCGAGCCGAAGAAGAGCTCCGCGTCACCGATCTTCACCGGAGCTCCGTTCGAGAGGAACGCGATGCCTGGCGCCGAGACGTGCGGCATGGTCATCGCGTTGGTCACCGCGGTCCCGCAGGTCGCGACGGGCATCGAGTTCACGACCACCAGGTTCGGGCCGCCATCGAGGACGGCGCCCATCACCCAGCCGACGGCGAGGCCGACGGGGTCGTAGATGAGGCCGACGAACGGCATCGGGACCAGGACAGGGACCAACGTCGGAGGCGCCGGCACCGCGACGAGGTGCATGTCGAGCCCGATGACGGGGTCGTAGAAGGTGCTCTGGAGGGTCATGCGTCCCTCGCGGAGCCGACCCGGGCGTCGGGGCCGAGCGCTGCGGTGTCCATGGCCCCGGCCTGCGCCTCGAGCGAGTCGGCCTGTGCAGTGAGCCCGTGCGAGCGGCAGAGCGTTGCGAGGGCGCGGGCGGCTTCGATCGCGCTCGAGCCCTCCGCGCCTCCCGCGTCGGCGACGTCGAGCGCTCGGCGGAACGCGCGGGCCGCTTCCTCGACGTCGCCTGTCGCGAGGCGCAGCTGACCGCAGGTTCGGTAGGCCTCGATCGCGAAGATCGTGCTGCCGCTCTCCGCACCCGCGCGCCCCGCTTCGGCGTACGCGATCGCGGCATCGGTCTGGCGACCCGACAGAGCCATGCACGCGCCGATGGCCATTCCGGCCTGCACCACGAGCGCACCCAGCCCGGCAGCGCTCGCACGGGCGCGCGCCTGCTCGAAGACGTCGAGCGCACGCTCGGGGCTCCCGCCGGACAGCACGTAGCCGCCCAGGATCAGCTCGTTCGCGATGCTCTCTCGTTCGAGCCCGTGCGCGGTGCAGAAGTCGCGCGCCTCGCGCTGGTGGCCCACCGCGCGGACGAGGTCTCCGTCGCGCATCGCCGCCGCGGCCGAGAGCACCGCGACGCGCAGGTCGCGCATCGCGTCGGAGTCGAGGAGGACCGGTGCGACGCCCTGCCGTCCCGCATGCGCTGCCCTCGCTTCGGGGGAGAGAGAGGGGGGCGCGCCACGGGGCGGCGGCAGGACCGACGGCCCGGCGCCGCCGACGAGCTGGACGCCGGTGGCGCCGCGCGGTGCGGCCTTCATTCCGGCGAGACGCGCGTCGGCTTCCTCGCCCGCGGCGGCCAGGTCGACGGTCGCGTCGACGTGCTCGGCGCTCTCCGAGAGCTGCCGGACGATCGGGGCCGTGCACGCGGTGTCCGTCTCCACGACGACGAAGCGCACGTTCGTGAGGACGGTCTCGCGCAGCAAGAGCTCGAGATCGCTCTGCCAGCGCGCGGCATCGCGGATCCACACGGGCGCGAGCACCACCACGAGGCCCGAGACGGACGGCGGGAGGAGCGAGAGCGCACGACCGAGCTCGAAGGCGAAGCCCGCCAGCGGAAACTCGCTCGGCTCGGGCGGCGCGAGCGCGGGGAGCGGCGCCGAAGCAGGCGCACCCTCGCGGAGCACGTCCCAGTCGAGCCGCAGCTCCTCGGTGCGAAACGACCAGCCGTCGTCGCCGGGCTCCGTGGGCGCCTCGAGCACGAAGAAGGGCGCGCGGTTCGCGTCGAGCAGCTCGGCCGCCGTCAGGTGCGAGAGCACCGGGTTGCGCAGCACCGAGCTGGTCGTGACGTGAAGGAGGCGCAGCGAAGGGGTCCGCACGAACCACTCGGCGGCCTCCACGACGCGCTCGAGCGGGGCGATGAACGAGTCCATGCCGCGGTTCTCGGAGCGAGCCGGCGAGCGTTGCCGAGCGACGCCCTCAGGCCTCCTCGCGCGCGAACGCCTCGGTGACCCATTCGACCGCGGGGTAGGCGGTCTCGCTCAGTCGGCCCTCGAGCCGCGAGGGATCGGCGTCGTCGTCCTCGGCGCGCCACGCCGGGTCGCGGTCGGAGCGGATCGTGACGCCGTCGACCTCCCCCGTCGCCCGCAGGTCCATCGCCAGCCAGAAGCGCCTCCCGACCCAGAGCGGCGCGCGGAGGTGCGCGAGGTCGACACGGAGCGTCTCGAAGAGGAGCGGAAAGAGGACGCGCACCGAGCCGTGTTCCCCCCTCAGCACCGCCCAGCGCTCGCCGCCGGCGCGACTTCCGTGGCTCTCGCCGCGCTCGATGGCCGACACCAGGCGCGCCACGTCGATGGGGAACGCCGAGGACCACCAGTCGTCCATCGCGGCGAGCCGGACCTCGACGCCGCGTCCGCCGTAGCCATCTCGGACGATCGCGTCTGCTGTGCTCTCGCGGGGGCTCTCGCGGAGCCTGACGCGCGCCGGGGGGTAGGTGCCGTCGCAGAGCGCGCGGACCGCGTCGTGGAACGTCTCCGTGATCGCGTCGCTCCATCGCGGCTCTTCGAGAGCGCGCGCGTCCCGTGTGACCCGGAGCTCGCTCTCCGGCCCCGGCTCGACGTAGAGCCGCAGGTCCGTGCTGCCGAGCTCGTCCTCGCGTCCGTCGATCATCCGTCGGCATGCCGTCACCGAGCCAAGCGGGAGCTCGACGGAGCGCAGCCAGCGCGGGGACGTGTCATCCCGCTCGTCCTCGCACCCATGCTCGAGCGCGATGCCCGGCGCGAGCTTCCAGACGCGACGATGAAGGCCCCGGAACTGAAGGTCGAAGCTCGAGCGATCGAGCTGGCTGTAGATCTCGGTGTCGAAGTCCTCAGCGTCGAGCCCCGGCCGGGAACGAGCGACCTCTCCCTCGGTGTGCCTCATGGCGAGGAGACGCGCGCGCTCGCGCTTTCTGACGATCGTCTCAGGCCGTGGCGACCTTCGCGCCCTTGAGCAGCTCCGCGGCCGCGTCGCGCGTCTTCTTCGTGATGCTCAGGCCGCCGAGCATGCGCGCCACCTCCTCGAGGCGCTCGCTCGCGCCGAGGACCTCGATCGTGCTGCGCGTCCGGCCCGCCTCGACCTCCTTCTTCACCTGGAAGTGGCGGTCGGCGTACACCGCGATCGGCGCGAGGTGCGTGATGACGAGCACCTGATGGTGCCGGGCGACGTCCCGGAGCTTCTTGCCGATGACCTCCGCGACCGCGCCGCCGACGCCGGTGTCGACCTCGTCGAAGACGTAGAGGCCCGCCGGGCGCCCCTCGGCCTCGCGCAGGCCCGCGAGCACACGCTTGATCGCCAGGAGCGCGCGCGAGAGCTCACCGCCGGACGCGATCTTCCGCAACGGCCGCGGCTCCTCGCCGACGTTCGCCGCGATGACGAGCTCGCAGCGATCCATCCCGCTCGAAGAGAGGGTCGCGCCGTCGACCGTGAGATCGACCGCCTCCGGAGCCGGCTTCCCCGCGCCGCGCGCGCCAGCCGCCGCGACGTCCACGCGCACCTGCGCGCCGCCCATGCCGAGGGAGCCGAGCTCGTTCGTGATGGCGGTTCCGAGATCCTTCGCCACCTTCTTCCGCGTCGCCGAGAGCGCTCTCGCGCGCGCCGCAGCGCTGGAGAACGCGCGATCGCGGGCCGCGGTGAGCTGCTCGATCCGCGCCTCCGCCGACGAGAGCGCTGCGAGCTCCTCTCGTGCGCGATCGCGGAAGCCGAGGATCGCCTCGATCGGATCCGCGCTCGCCGCGCCGGGGGCCGCGTGCTTCTTCGCGAGCCGCGCGAGACGGTGCAGCCGCTCGTCGATCTCGGAGAGGCGCTCCGGATCGCTCGAGAGGCCGCGCGCGTAGTGACCGAGCGTGCGCGCCGCCTCCTCCAGCTCCGCCCGGGCGCTCTCGATCTGCCGCAGCGAAGGCTCGAGCCGGGGATCGATGACCGCCGCATCTCCCAGCGCGCGGGCGAGCTGTGCGAGCTCGTCGACGATCGCCTTCTCTCGCGCGTAGAGCGCATCTTCGCCGCCGCGTGCGGCCGCCAGCAGCTTCTCGCCGTGCTTGAGCCGATCCCGCTCGACCGTCAGCTTCGTGAGCTCGCCGGCCTCCGGCGCGAGCTTCTCGATCTCCTCGAGCTGGAAGGCGAGCACGTCCTCCCGGTCGCTCCGGCCGCGCGCGGCGCTCTCCGCCTCGAGCAGCGCGGCGGCGCTCGCCTCGAGCAGGGAGAAGGCCTCCCGCATCTCGCTGCGCTCGCGCTCGAGCCGGCCGTACGCGTCGAGGTAGCCGAGGTGGCGGGCCGGATCGGTGAGCGAGTGGTGCTCGTGCTGCGAGGAGATGTCTGCGAGCCCGGCGGCGATCTCGGCGAGCTGCGTCTGCGTCGCGAGGCTGCCGTTCACGTAGGCGCGCGTCCTGCCGGTCGCCGACACCACGCGCCGGATGAGCAGCTCGTCGTCGACGACCTCGATCTCCAGGGCGGCGAGCTTCGCGAGGAGCGCGGTGTCGCCCGCGATGAAGAACGTGGCCTCCACCTCCGCCTGCGCCGAGCCGGTCCGGACCAGCTCGGGCTTGCCCCGCGCCCCGAGCACGAGCTCGAGCGCGTCGACCAGGATCGACTTGCCGGCACCGGTCTCCCCGGTGACGACGTGTAGACCGGCGCCGAGCTCGACCTCCAGCTCGTCGATGATCGCGAAGTTCCGAACACGAAGGAACGTGAGCAAGAGCGGCCTCCAGGCGGAGCGACACTTACCACGCGCCCGAACTGACGCTGGGCGGCGCGCTCGCCTCCGTTCTCGTCCGCGTCCCCGTTCTCGTCTGTTACCCTCGCCCCCGAAATGCTGGTCTCGCGCTCGCTCGTGGTCGCGCTGACGACCTCTCTTCTGCTCGCCGGGCCGTTCGCGACCCTGGCCGGCGCCCAGACCCCCCGTCGCGTGGTGGTGGAGAGCTTCCGCGGGGCGCGCGGCTCGCACGCTCGCAGCCTCCTCGTCCGGAACCTGGGCGACGCGGGCTACGAAGTCGTGCCGGACGACGAGGTCGAAGGCGTGATGCGCGAGCTCGGTCTCCGCGGCTCGCTCGAGGCCAGCGAGTACGTCGCGCTCGCGCGTGAGCTGCGAGCGATCGCCATCCTCGACGGTCGCGTCACGCGCGCCCGCCGCGCCTGGCGGCTGACCGTCCGGGTCCGGAACGGGCTCGACGGCAGCGTCCTCGGGAGCGAAGGGTGGGGCGGACGCACTCAGAGCGCGATCGACGGCGTCGGGCGCTCCGGCGCCGATCGGCTCAGGAGCGCGCTCGAGCAGGCGCGCTCTCCTGGGGCGGCGGCCGCCGTCGCGACCACGGACGAGAGTGCCTGGTACGCTGGCGGGGGCGCGGACGAAGAGGTCGCGGCGGAGGTCGACGAGGAGGAGGAGCTCGCACCGCCCGCCGACTCGAGCACGCGCTACGACGTCTTCCGTATCTCCGTGTCCGGCGGCTCGGTCTGGCGCTCGATGCAGACGACCGCCGAGGTCTACGCAGCGCGCCGCGGGATGACTCCGGTCGATCCCGCGAACGCGCTCGTCGAGGAGGGCCGCGGCTACACCTCGAGCGGCATCGGCCACGCGGAGCTCGGTCTGGAGAGCGAGTTCTATCCGGGCGCGCTCGGAGACCAGCCGTTCCCGTACCTCGGCATCCTGCTCTCGTTCCGTCACTCCGTCGGGCTGACGTCCGCGGGCTGCCGGAGGAGCTCGGTCGACTGTCTCGGCGACGGTCGCGTCGGAGTCGGGACCGATCAGCTCGACCTCCAGGTCGGCGCGCGCTTCCGCTATCGGCTGGGCGCTCAGCGCCGTGATCTGCAGCTCTTCGGCGAGGTGCTCTACGGCCTCTCCACGTTCACGTTCGATCTCGATGCCATGCAGGAGCTCGACTTCCAGGCGATCGTGCCGCCGATGGAGTACCAGTGGGTCGCGCTGGGCATCGGCTTCGACTACGGGATCATCCCGGACGCGCTGTTCATCCAGGTTCGAGGCGGCTACCGGATCGGGGCCGGGATCGGCACGCAGACGCGCAACGTCTGGGGCGTCGAGTCGAGCGCGGGCGGCGGCTTCAACCTCGGGGTCGAGCTCAAGCACGAGGCGAACTGGCTCGCGCAGGGGCTCTTCGTGAGCTTGCGGTTCGAGTACTTCGCGTTCTTCACGACGTTCCGTGGCCAGGTCGGCTGCGCGACGCCCGGCAACTGTCCCGACATCGGCGCGACGCCGTGGACCGACGATCACCTGTGGGAGCTCTGGCCCGTCAGCCCCGGTTCGACCGACGTGGAGGGCGGCATCCACGACACGGTGAACGACAACTACTTCCGCTGGGGCCTCTACGTCGGCTACGCGTTTCGATGACGAAGTGAGCGAACGCAACTACGCGCCGGCCGAGCGGGCGCCAACTACCCTAGCCTCTCTTCTCGTCCCCTCGTGGACAGTCATCGCGCCGAGGTGTCCCATGCGTCGTATCCTCCTCCTGCTCGCCGTCCTCTCTCTCTCGCTCGCCGGGCTCGGCTGCAACCCAGCGACCAGCGGGCGCCACCGAGACAGCGGCCCCGGCGGAGGCGACGCAGGTCCGACCGTGTTCCACGACGGCGGGCCGATCGTGCACTGTGATCCGGTCGCGGATCCCGCTTGCGACAGTGACATGGACGGCCTCTCGGACGCCGACGAGATCGCCCGCGGCACCGATCCGTACAGCTCCGATACCGACGGCGACGGTGTGAGCGACCTTGCGGAGCTCGCGACGGGCGGCGATCCGCTCGTCGGGTCGGATCACGGCGGGCTGGTCGACGGTGATTTCTTCGTCGTGCTCCCGTACGAGGGGCCCCACGAGCTGCGCGATCTCGACTTCGGCACGAGCATCGGCGTTGCCGACGTCTACTTCCTCATCGACACCACGGGCTCGATGGGCGGCCCGCTCGCGAACGTCCAGACCTCGTTGACGCGGATCTCCGCGGAGCTCACGACGGTCATCCCCGATCTCCAGATGGGCGTCGGACACCACGACGACTTTCCCTTCGCGGACCCCGACATCTTCAGCTTCGGCGACTCGTACGGATCGCCCGGCGATTCGCCGTACGAGAACCGGCAGGACATCACCGCGAGCCTCTCCGCGGTGCAGACGGCCCTCAACGGGCTGACGCTCGGCAGCGGCAACGACGGTCCGGAGTCGCAGGTCGAGGGCCTCTACCAGACGGCGACCGGCGCGGGCGCAGGCGGCGCGACCGAGACCTGGCGCTACGTCCCGTCCGGCGAGACGTTCCACCTCCCGCATCGCGAGTGCGCGATGAGCCCCGACGAGATCTCGCCGCGCCGCGGCTACCCGTGCTTCCGGCCGGGCTCGCTGCCGATCATCGTCCTCGTCACCGACGTGACCTGGCACAACGGCAGCACGGGCGCGGACAGCTACGCCAACATCGCCCCCAACGCGCACACGTTCGGTGACGCCGCGGCGGCGCTCAACGACATCGGCGCCCGCTTCATCGGCGCGTGCGTCAACGGTGGCGGCCGCTCGGACGCCGAAGCGATGGCGCGCGCGACGGGCAGCGTCGACGGGAGCGGCATGCCGCTCGTCTACGACGCGACCGGTGGCGAGGTCTCGAACGTCATCATCGAGGGCATCCAGACGCTCGTCGGCGGCACTCCGCAGGACGTCTCGACCACCACCGAGAACGTCGACGGCAACCCGGACGACACCGACGCGCGCTTCTTCATCAAGGCGATCACGCCCGTCGAGGGCTACCGCGGGACGACCCGCGGCCCGATGCCCGGCATCACGTACGACCACCACGACGACACCGTCTTCTTCGGCGTCGTGCCTGGAACGTTCGTCACCTTCCGCGTCGACTTCTGGAACGACTTCGTGATGCCGCCGATGAACGCGAAGGTCTACCAGGCGCGGATCATCGTGCTCGGGAACGGCGTCGCACGACTCGATACGCGCCGGGTCTTCATCGTGGTTCCGCCCGACGGACACACGATCCTGATCTGATCGGCGCGGGCCGTTCTCGGAGAGCGAGCGGCGCCAGGTCGCCCTTGCACGTTTCGCGATCATCCGATTGCGAGGCCTTCGCGGCCGCATCACGATCGCCGTCCCCATGAAGACGTCGAGACAGATCAGAGAAGCCTTCCTCGCTCACTTCCAGGCCGCAGGGCACGAGCGCCTGCCATCGGGCCCGCTCGTTCCGCCGAACGATCCCACGTTGATGTTCGCGAACGCGGGCATGGTCCAGTTCAAGGACGTCTTCACCGGCAAGGATCCGCGCCCCTACAAGCGCGCGACGACGGCGCAGAAGTGCATCCGCATCAGCGGCAAGCACAACGACCTCGAGAACGTGGGCGTCACGGCGCGCCACCACACGTTCTTCGAGATGATGGGGAACTTCTCCTTCGGCGACTACTTCAAGAAGGACGCGATCGAGCTCGCGTGGGCCTTCATCACGAGCGAGTCGGGGCTCGGGCTCGATCCGAATCGCCTCGTGGTCACGATCTTCGGCGGCGAGGAGGGCGTTCCCGCCGACGATGACGCGGGCGCGCTGTGGACGGCGGTCACCGGCTTCGGGGCCGACCGGATCCTGCGGCTCGGCAAGGACGACAACTTCTGGTCGATGGGCGACACCGGTCCGTGCGGACCGTGCACCGAGATCCACTACTGGATGGCGAACACGCCGCCAGACCTCTCCAAGTTCGGGGCCGAGCCCGGTCCGGACGGCGCGGGCTGGACCGAGATCTGGAACCTCGTGTTCATGCAGTTCGAGCGCTTCGCCGACGGCTCGCTCGTGCCGCTCCCGGCACAGTGCGTCGACACGGGCGCGGGCCTCGAGCGGATGACGGCCGCCGCGCAGGGCGTGGTCTCGAACTACGACACCGATCTGCTCCGCCCGATCGTCGATCTGGCCGCGACGATCAGCGGGAAGGCGTACGGAGGAACGCTCGCAGAGGACGACGTCTCGATGCGTGTCGTCGCAGATCACGCGCGCACGACCGCGTTCATGATCAGCGAGGGGATCTCTCCCGACAAGGACGGCCGCAACTACGTGCTCCGTCGCGTGATGCGGCGCGCCATCCGGCACGGCCATCGCCTCGGCATCGAGCGGCTCTTCCTGCACGAGTGCGCGCTCCTCGTCGTCGAGATGATGGGCGACGTCTATCCAGAGCTGCGCGAGAAGCGCGCGATGATCGAGGAGGTCACCAAGCAGGAGGAAGAGCGCTTCCGCCGCACGATGCGCAAGGGCCTCGAGCTGCTCGCACAGAACGAAGAGTGGACGACCGGGCCAGACGGCGCGCGCGTGTTGCCCGGGAAGGTCGCGTTCCTGCTCACGGACACGTTCGGGTTCCCGCTCGATCTCCAGCAGGTCATCGGTCGTGAGCAGGGCTTCTCGATCGACCTCGAGGCGTACGAGGCGGCGCTCGAGAAGGCGCGAGAGCGGAGCCACGGCAGCAAGCTGCACGACGACGCTGCCGTCTCGGGTGTGTACCAGGCGCTCGCCACCGAGCTCGGCCCGACGAGCTTCGTCGGCTACGAGCACGAGCGCGCCGGCTCCACGATCGCGGCGATGGTCCAGAGCGGCGCCCGCGCCACGGCGCTGCGCGAGGGCGAGAAGGGCGAGATCGTCACGCGCCTGACCCCGTTCTACGGCGAGTCCGGCGGCCAGGTCGGCGATCGCGGAGCCATCCGCGCCGGCGACGCGGTGTTCGACGTCGAGGACACGCAGAAGCCCGCCGCGGGGCTCTTCGTCCACCGCGGCGTGATGAAGACCGGCACGATGGAGGTCGGCGTCGGCGTCGATCTCGAGGTCGATCACGCGCGCAGGAGCGCCACTCGCCGCAATCACTCGGCCACGCACCTCCTGCACTGGGCGCTCCGCACCGTGGTCGGGCCGCAGGCGATGCAGAAGGGCTCCCTCGTCTCGCCCGAGCGCATGCGCTTCGACTACTCCGGTAGCCGGCCGCTCGAGGCCGACGAGCTCCAGAGGATCGAGGACCTCGTCAACGCGAAGGTCTGGCTCAACGCGCCGATCGAGACGGAGGTGCTCCCGATGGCCGACGCGAAGGCGCGCGGTGCGATCGGCATCTTCGAGGAGAAGTACGGCGAGGTCGTCCGGATGCTCCGGATGACCGACGACTCCATCGAGCTCTGCGGTGGCACGCACGCATCGCGGACGGGTGACATCGGGCTCTTCAAGATCCTCTCCGAGAGCGGTGTGGCGGCCGGCGTCCGCCGGATCGAGGCCGTGACCGGCGCGGGCGCGCTCGCGCACCTGCGCACCGTCGAGCGAGAGCTCGGCGCGACCGCGGCGCTGCTCAAGGGCTCGCCGCTCCAGGCGCGCGAGAAGGTCGAGCGCTTGCTCGGCTCCCTCAAGGAGAGGGATCGCGAGATCGACGAGCTCAAGCGGAAGATCATGCAGGGCGGCCTCGGCGCCGGTGGCAAGGGCGACCTGACGAGCGAGGCCAAGCAGCAGGCGGGTGTGAGCGTGCTCGGTGCCGTCGTCGACATCGGCGATCCGAAGGCGCTCCGCGAGCTCTGCGATCAGCTGAAGGACAAGCTGGCGCCCGCGGTGATCCTGCTCGGAACGGCGACGAAGGACGGCCGAGCGCTCCTCGCGTGCAGCGTGAGCAAGGAAGCGACCGAGCGCTTCAAGGCTGGCGACCTCATCAAGGACGCAGCGGCCATCGTGGGCGGCGGTGGCGGCGGTCGCCCCGACTTCGCACAGGCCGGCGGGACGGACGCGAGCAAGCTGCCCGAGGCCGTGGCGCGGGTCTACGCGCTCGTCGTCTGAAGGGACGCGGGCTCAAGGCGTGACCAACAATGGTCGCGCCTTGTCCTTTCCCAGCGTGAAGCGCTGGGAATTTCTCTCAGTGGATCTGACCAAAGTACTTGGTCAGACCTTCAGAACGGCGGGCGTGTGACGCTCTCGACGATCGCGCCCGTGGAATGGCGGGAGAGCTCGGGCGCGCGATAGCGCATGCGCGCACGGCTGAGGATCGGGACGACGCTCGGGACCTGTCGACGTCCGACGACGTGGGTCACGGGCAACACCGTGACGCGGGTCTCGGGCTCGTCGGCCGAGGCGACGTTCGAGAGGCTCGAGACCACGACCAGAGCGAGCAGGCAGGCGCGCATGGGACCTCCGGGCGGTGCGACACCGTTCCCAGCCCGAAGTTCCAACCATCTTTCGGGACGACGACACGGCATTTTTCGCGTGCGCGGCGCGCCGCTGATAAGCTCGGACGCGTGACGCAACGCGGCAAGCGCCCGTCGCCGGCTTCGCGCGGCCCGTCCGATCCCGGACGGACCATGCCCGACCTCCGTGCGATCCGCGTTCCGGGCTCGAGCACGCCGCCGCGCCCCGAGGAGCGAAAGCCCGTTCTCGTCGTGCTGGCGGGCGGCCAGGTCGGTGAGCGCGCGATCATCGAGCAGACGATCACGATCGGTCGCGCGCCCGACAACCAGCTCGTGCTGCGAGACCCGGCGTCCTCCTGGAGGCACTGCACCGTCGCGCCGCGCGACTTCGGCGCGGTGGTTCGGGACCTCGGAAGCACGCACGGCACCGAGGTGAACGGCATCCGCATCTCGACCGAGACCATGCTCGTGAAAGACGATCAGCTCGGCATCGGCGACACGATCCTCCGCCTCGAGATTCATGACCCCGTGGAGCAGGCGTTCGACAAGATGGTCGTCGAGCGGATCGCGCGCGACGACCTGACCGGGCTCTACTCGCGCCGAAAGTTCGAGACCGCGCTCGACGCGCTCGTCGAGGCCGCGAACCTCGCCGAGGAGTCGCTCGTCGTGGTCATGCTCGACGTGGACGGCGTGAAGAAGGTCAACGATCGGCACGGCCACGTGGTCGGCGCGCACATGATCGCCGAGATCGGCAAGCTGGTCGGACGGGTCATCGGGCCTCGCGGGATCTGCGCGCGCCTCGGAGGCGACGAGTACGCGATCGCGTTGCCCGGCGCGGGAGATGCCGAGGCGCGCGCGCTCATCGAGCACCTGCTGCGCGAGGTGCGCGCGCTGGTCGTCTCGTACGGCGAGGTTCGCCTCCGCGCGACGCTCTCGGCCGGCCTCGCGCGACGTCCGGCGGACGGAACGGCGCCAGCGGATCTGATGCGTCGAGCGGACGCCCGGCTCCTGAAGGCGAAGCAGAGCGGCCGCGACCGGCTCGTCTGACGGTCGTTTTCGGGTCTTCGCGTGGGGGGCGGACGCGGGTACTGTCCCGCGCGTGTGGAGACTAGCGGTCGTCTGCGTGCTGGTTCTCGGGCTGCCTCGGATCGGGCACGCCCAGGAAGACGCGATCGCGCGCGACGGCGAGACCGAGGCCGTGAGCGAGACCGACGGCGAGACCGCGAGCGAGACCGCCGCCGACGGCGAGCTCGTGACCCCGACTCCCACGCCTCCGGTGGGCGAGGTCCGGGCCGAGCGCATGGGTGAAGGCGTCGAAGAGACGGAGGTGGCCGCGCAAGCGGAAGAGGACGAGAACGATCTCACCCGCTTCCTGAACGGCTTCCACTTCGGCTCCTACGGGCGTGTCGTCGCCGCATCCGACCTCGCAGGGCGCACCGGGCGCCAGTCGCGGCTCGTGAGCTTCGCGCCCCGCATCGACGAGGACGATACGTACGCGGAGATGGAGCTTCGTCGCGAGGACACGATGTTCGGCGTCGACACCCGGATCGTCTTCACGATCGCGTACGGCGGACCGCTCTTTCACTACGACGGCAACTTCAACGAGCGCATCGCGGTCCGCAACCTCTTCGTCGAGGCACGCAACATCCTCACGCGCGGCTTCTCGATCTGGGCGGGCTCCCGCATGGTCCGCGGCGACGACATCTACCTCATGAATTTTTGGCCGCTCGACAACCTCAACATGGTGGGTGGCGGCTTCGGCTACGACTTCGAAGACCACATGGAGTTCCGGCTGCAGGTCGGCATGTCGCAGCCCAACAACCCCTTCCAGCAGCAGACCGCGCTGCTCCCTGCGCGCGTCGGGTTCCTGCCGGACGAGATCTACATCCTCGATCGACCGCGCATCGTGCTCTCGGGACGGATCACGTGGTGGCCCTTCGGTCGCTTCGAGACGACCGGGATGAGCGTCCGCGCCTATGGCGAGCAGCACTTCCTCGCCGGTGGCGACCGGACGCGTGAGGACGGCACCGTCGAGCACCTCCCCGAGGACTCTGGCTATGTCCTCGGTGGTCAGGTCGGCGGCTACCTCGGCGACAGCCACGCGTTCGCGAACCTCTTCTTTCGCTACGCGCGCGGGCTCGGCGCCTACGATCCGCTCGGCGTCCCGTTCCGCACGGGGACCGTCATCCAGACGGGGCGCGCCGAGGAGATCCGCGTCGCGCTCTCTGCCAACTACGAGTGGCGCGACAACCCCGACATCGGCTTCGGCATCCAGCTCGGAGGCTGGTGGCGCCTCTTTCGCGACGCCGACCCGAGCGTCTTCAATCGCTCGACGCTGAGCGAGGGCGCCATCTCGGCACGGCCCATGGTCTGGTTCGGAGACGTGGCGGGCATCGCGGTCGACCTCTCCTACCAGGGCCTTCAGACCACCACGCTCGACGTGACGACCGGTCGCCCGGAGGGCGGTGGCGCGTTCAAGTTCGGTCTGATGCCCTTCGTCTCTCCCTGGGGCCGTGGCACGTACACCCGTCCGCAGATCCGACTCGTCTACGTGGTGACGGCGCGCGACGATGGTGCGCGCGCGCTCTACAACGACGCCGACCCACGCTCGCAGCAGCCGGTGGAGCACTTCCTCGGCGTGAGCGTCGAGTGGTGGTTCAGCAGCTCGAGCTACGGAAACTGAGGGAGCTCATGACGCGACTCGCACCCATCGTCGTGCTCTCTCTCTCGCTGATCTCGGCGAGCCTCTTGCCGGGCTGCGTGAACGGCGACCTCGGTCGCGCGGGGAGCGTCCACATCGAGACGCACGTCACCGACTGGCAAGATCAGGTGATCTACCAGCTGCTCACGGACCGCTTCGCCAACGGAGATGCGTCCACCGACTTCCGCGTCTCGGCGAGCGGCCTCGCGCGCTATCAGGGCGGCGACTGGCAGGGCATGATCGATCGCCTGCCGTACCTCGAAGAGCTCGGCGTCACGGCGCTCTGGATCAGCCCCATCGTGCGGAACGTGGACACCGACGCAGGCGTCGACGGCTATCACGGCTACTGGGCGATCGACTTCTATCGCCTGAACCCGCACTTCGGCGATCTCGCCACGCTGCGCGCGTTCGTGAACGCGGCGCACGACCGCGGGATGCTGGTGATCGTCGACATCGTCACCAACCACGTGGGCCAGGTCTTCTATTACGACATCAACGGGAACGGTCAGCCGGACGAGCAGGTGCTCGGCTCGGGCACGCGCAGCCCCATCACGCGAACCAGCGAGTACGACCCCGACTACGACCCACGCGGCATCCAGGGCTACACCTCGCTCGGCGAGTCGGGCCCGGCACCGATTCACTTCTTCGACATGCCGGAGATCTTCCGCGTCCTTCCGAACCCGCCGCTCTTCCAGGACCCGACCGTCTATCACCGTCGTGGACGTGTCACGGACTACGGGATCATGGATCAGGTGCTCAATGGAGACTTCCCCGGAGGCCTGAAGGATCTCGTCACCGAGGACCCACGCGTGCGCGAGGAGATGGTGAACATCTACGTGCACTGGGTGCTCCAGACCGACATCGACGGCTTTCGGATCGATACGCTCAAGCACGTCGACTACGGGTTCTGGGACTACTTCGCGCCCGAGGTTCGGCGTCGCCTCGCGGAGGCGGGGAAGACGAACTTCTTCCTCTTCGGCGAGGCCTTCGACGGCGACGACGCGCTGCTCGGTAGCTACACGCAGCCCGGTCGCCTCGACTCGGTCTTCTACTTCTCCCAGAAGTTCCAGGTGTTCGGAGACGTGTTCCAGCACGGCGGCCCGACCAGGCAGATCGAGCGCCTCTATGCGCTGCGGGACTCGCACTTCGGAACGGCTCCGCAGGAGGGCGGAATCGGCGTCGCGCCGCGCGACGTGCTGGTGAACTTCCTCGACAACCACGACGTGTCGCGCTTCCTCTACGACTCACCGGACGTGGGCTCGCTGCACGCGGCGCTCTCCTACCTCTTCACCGAGGACGGCATCCCCTGCGTCTACTACGGGACGGAGCAGGACTACGCGGGCGGCAACGATCCGCAGAACCGCGAGCCGCTCTGGTGGTCGGGCTATGCGACGGATGGCGAGACGTTCCAGCTCATCGCTCGGCTCTCGCGCGTGCGCCGCGCGTATCCGGCGCTGACGCACGGGACCTTCTCGCTTCGGTGGGTGACCGACCACGTCGCGGACGAGGAAGACGCAGGCGTCGTCGCGTTCGAGCGAGCGACGCCCTCGGGCGACTACGCGCTCGTCGTGATCAACTCGCAGGGCCGCCAGCCTGCGCACACGGCGGACGGCGCGACCACGATGACGGTGGGGGCTCCGGCGGGCGCGACGCTCGTGGACGTGCTCTCCGGCGAGACGGTCGTCGTCGGCGCAGGCGGCGCGCTCTCGATCGACGTCGCCGAGTACGCTGCACGGATCTACGTGCCCGCGGACCAGGTCGTCCCGGGGCTCTGAGCCCAACGGAGCTCGAGGCGTGACCAACAATGGTCGCGCCTTGTCCTTTCCCAGCGTGAAGCGCTGGGAATTTCTCTCAGTCGAAGGGATCTGACCAAAGTACTTGGTCAGACCTTCAGGAAGCCCAGCCGCGGATCATCAGCGAGGGCCCAGTGAACGGGACGGGCTCGTCGCCATCGAAGGGAGCGAAGACGATCACGTCCCAGCCGACGTGCAATTCGACCGGGCCCTCGAGGATGCCGAAGGAGAGCCCGCCTTCGAGCACCCACGCGCTGCCGGCGATGCCGGCCGAGGCGTCGAGCGAGAAGGCCCACGGCGCTGCGAAGTAGACGTCGACGTCGAGGCCCACCGAGGCCCCAGCGAGAACGCCCAGGCCGTCTTCGGCGTGCATGAAGTCGAGGTGCCCGCGCGCGCGGACGGCCTCCGAACGCCCGATTCGCACGCCGAGCCCGACGTGGCCGAGCCCGAGCGCTTCGACGCCGTTCGGCGCGATGGACTCGAAGAGCACGCGCTGCCTGGCGAAGAGCTCGAAGATTCCGAGGACTGCGGTGAGCCGGACGTCGAGCTGACCGACCTCGCCGAGGAGGTAGCCGATCCGGACGGAGCCGAGGAACAGACCGTCCCGCTGCGCGGCGCGCGGCTCTTCCCGTGGGTCGAACGTGTAGCCGTCGCCGTGATCGGCATACGGGAAGGGGCGATAGACCCAGTACCGGGGCGGCGGCGTCCACGTCGTGCGACCGCTCGAGCGAACCGAAGGGTAGGAGCGGGGCGACGCCGCGAGGCGGGGCGGCCGCACGCGCGCAGGTCGCTGCGCCGGCGCGGAGCCGGATGGACCGCTGCGGAGCGTGTCTCTCGCGCGCACGACCTGGGCGCTGGCGGGCGCTGCGAGCCCGAGGGTCAGGAGGAAGGCGAGGGCGATCAGCGAGGGGCGCATGGGCTGTCATCGCCCGCTCGCCCAGGGCGTTGCGTCCGCTTCAGCGCGGCCTTTCGCGAGAGCCTCAGCGGCGCGAGCGGCCGGCGCGGGTCGCGCGGATCGGGAGCGGCTCGCCGGCGCCCGCGCGGATGAGGCCAACCAGGTCCGAGGCGCTGAGCGCGCCCGCCATGTCGGCTCCCTCGAGCACGCCGCGCGTGAGCGCGCGCTTCTCCTCGTGCAGCGAGAGCACCTGCTCTTCGATCGTGCCCTTCGAGACGAGACGGATGATCGTGACCGTCTTGTCCTGACCGATGCGGTGCGCGCGATCCGAGGCCTGATCCTCCGTCGCCGGGTTCCACCACGGGTCGAGGTGGATCACCGTGTCGGCCGCCGTCAGGTTCAAGCCGGTGCCGCCCGCCTTCAAGGAGAGCAAGAACACCGTCGCTTCGCCGTTCATGAAGCGCTCGACGCGTCGGTTGCGCTCCTCCGCGGGCGTCGAGCCGTCGAGCTGCAGGTAGCTCGTCTTGCGCGCGTCGAGCAAGAGCGCCGCCCGCTCGAGCAGACGGACGAACTGGCTGAACACCAGGACCTTCCGGCCCGCGCTCTCGAGCTCGTCCACGATCTCCATGAGCGCTGCGAGCTTCGAGGACACGAGGCCCGAGCCCGGCACCACGAGCTCCGGATCGCACGCGAGCTGGCGCAGGCGCGTGATCGATGCGAGCACGCGGAAGCGCTGCGACTCGTCGGCATCGCCGAGGGAGGCGATCGCTGCCGCACGCTCGGCGTCGTAGAGCTTGCGCTCCGGATCCGAGATCTCGATCTCGCGCAGCACCTCGATGCGGGGCGGGAGCTCGGGAGCGACGACCTCCTTGGTCCGGCGCAGCAGGTACGGTCGAACGACGCGCGAGAGGGCGGCGAGGCGCACGGGGTCTCCGTCGCGCTCGATCGGCACGGCGAACCGCTGCCGAAAGTGCTCCCACGGGCCGAGCAGGCCGGGGTGCACGATGCTCACGATGCTCCACAGCTCGGAGAGCCGGTTCTCGAGCGGGGTGCCGGTGAGCGCGAGCCGCACCGTGGCCGGGATCGCCCGTACCGCGCGCGTCCGCTGTGCGTCGGGGTTCTTCACCCACTGCGCCTCGTCGAGCACCATCGTCGCGAGCTCGAACGTCGCGAGCTTCTCGACGTCGAGCGCCACGACGTCGTAGCTCGCGACCAGCACGTCGCCCGCGCGGGGCGGCTCCTCGACGAGCGCCTCGTGCCGCCGTGGGCCGCGATGGAGACGCACGCGGAGCGAGGGCGCGAAGCGCGCAGCCTCCTTCACCCAGTTGTCCGAGACGGAGGTCGGCGTGACGACGAGCGCCGGGCCGTCCTTGCTTCGATGGAGCAAGAGCGCGAGCGCCTGCACCGTCTTGCCGAGGCCCATGTCGTCCGCGAGGACGGCGCCGAGCTCGACCGACGCGAGCCGCGCCAGCCAGGAGAAGCCCGCCCGCTGGTAGTCGCGCAGGGTCGCCTCGAGCGCGACCGGAACCTCGGCCTCGTCGAGCGCCCCGGAGATGAGACGGGTCCGGATGCGCTTCCAGTGCGCGTCCGCCTTGAGCGCGCCGTCTTCGACGAGCGCCTCGAGCGCGTCGCCTGCCGCCGGGACCACACCGAGCGCGCCGGCCGACTCGAACACCACGTCGGCCGCGTTCTCGAGGCGCGCGCGAAGGTCGGCCTGGATCGCGGCGAAGCGGTTCGGCCCGATCTTCACGAAGCGGCGACCGGCGCGGACGGCCGCGAGCAGATCGACGAGCTTCACGCGCTCGCCGTCGATCTCGGCCTCGCCTTCCACGCCGAACCAGTCGATCGCGCGCTTCACGCGGACCGAGAGCGCCGACGTGGAGATCGCGCCGACCACGCGAAGCGCATCGCCCGCGAGCGGCCACTCCACCTCGAGCTCGGGACGGCCGCCGAGGAGCTCGAGCACCGCGAGCACTGCCTCTTCGCCCGCGAGAGTCGCCTCGGTGTCTCCGTCCGGGAGCTCGAGGAAGTGGCCGAGGGCGCGCGCTTCCTTCTTCTCCGCGTCGAGGTCACGCCGGCGCAGCACGGGCGTCGCGCTGCCGTCGCTGAGGATGGAGACGAGCGCCGGGCCCTCACCCGCCACGTGGCTGAGGTGCGGGGAGATGCGCGTGCGGATCGTCAGGAGGGTCTCGTTGGGCCCTGGCTCGAGGCGCACGAACAGGCGCGTCTCGAGCGCTTCGACGCGCGCTTCGATCGCCTTGGGCAGCTCGACGGTCACGCGCGCAGCCGCTCGCTCGATGAGCGGAAGGAGCCCGGTCGTCTCGCCGTCGGGGATGGTCGCGGGGAACTTCGCCGCCGCGGTCAGCAGAGCGGCGAGCGCGGCGTCGATCGAGGCGACCAGCACCTCACCCCGATCGGTGTCGAAGTGCGCGACGAGCCCTGCGCGCACGCCGCGCCGCGTGAGGGTCTCGGCGGGAAGACGCAGCGTGTCGAGCGCGAGGCCGGTGCGGATCCCCTTCTCCGTCTCGAAGAGAGCGAAGCGGGCATCGACGCGCCGCACGGTGAGCTGCGTGCCGCGCGCCGTCAGGACGCGAGGGTGTCCGATGAGCGCGTGAAGCGCGACGGCGTGGCTCTCGGCGGGGCTACGGTACGACCGCTCGTTGTCGAGCGCGGCGAAGGCGAGCTTCTCGCGAGGATCGGTCGCGACGCCGGCGTCGCGGCCCTGTGCGCGCGCGCGTGAGCCTTTGTTCCAGCCCTTCTGACCGAGGCGCTGGACGAGGACCTCGATGCGGGGCGCGCCGTCGTGCGCGTCCTCGACGCGGAACGCGAAGCGCTCGTCGGTGCCGGGGGCGTCTCCGTCGAGCTCGGTCTCGATCGCTTCGACGAGCCGCTTCCAGGTCGGCATCTCGATGGCCGCGGCGAGCGACTCGTGCAGGGCATGAGCCGGGTCGTGGGCGGCGTCGAGCGCCTCGGACAGGAGGGTGAGGGTCACCGACGGCTCGACGTCGGCGGGCTGCACCGTGACGCGCCCCTGTTCGTGCGCCGAGAGCACGAGCGCGACCGGCACGTCGGGCCGTCGTGGATCGCGCGCGATGAGGCGCGGCACCGAGGGGTCGAGCGAGATGGCCTCGAGCATCGCGGGACGCGTGCGCGAGGCCGCCAAGGGCTCGTGGAGATCGGCGAGGCCCTTGGCGAGGCGGGCGAGGCCCGGACGGTTGGGCACGCGCGCCCAGAGGCGCTTTCGCTCGGAGGTCCGCGCGAGATCCTTCGCGGCGTGCTCGAGGTAGCGGCGCGCTGCCTCCGCGAGCTGTGTCGAGCCTACGGTGCGCGCCGAGCTCCGCCCGAGCGCGGCGGAGCGAACGTCGCCGCTCGCAAAGTGCCGGACCGAGTCGATCATCCACTCGCCGCCGGTGACGAACGGCGCAACGAAGACCACCGAGCCGCTCAGCAGATCGGTCACGCCGTTCCGCTCGGCCCACTTGTCGAGCTCGTGCTCGGCGACCTGCCGGGCGATGTCCGCAGGGGACTGCCCGTTGCTCCTCGTGGTCGACGGGCCCTTGCCGACTCGGGCCGCGGCGCGCTCCATCCATCGAACCAGGCCGTCGAGGAGGGCAGTCTGCTGCTCCTTGGTCAGCTTCCGCTCGTAGGCGGCGTTCACCATCGGATCGGTGAGGGCAGCGCCCACGCTGAAGCCCTTGGCGAGGACGCCGATGCTCGCGAGCGCCCGCGATGCATCGCGATCGAGCGCGAGAGCGACGGAATCCACCGGTTTTTCCCAGACCCCGGACGCCTTCATGCGAGCGGACAGGGTTTCGAGCTCGAGCGACAAGGCCGGCGATGGTGGCTCAGACTGAGCCTCCGGGCCATCGGTTTCCGTCGATCGACGGGCTGCGCCCAGCGCTTTCCGTCCGTCCGCGGCTCTCGTCTCGATCAGTCCGTCGGAACCCCGTGGTCGAACAACGAGCGGACCCCGTCGTGGGACACCGTGTTCGAGCCGTCGAGCCCGCTCGCGTCGGTCTGGCTCAGGTCGATCCGGGGCGCGAAGGCCGTGGCCACGAGGGCGCGAGCGAGCCGGGCCGCGAATTCGTCGGCCGACTCCGATGCGTTCCGCTGCAGCTCGGCACAGCCGATCACACCCCCGCTGGAGGCCGACATACAGGCCTGTCCGCGGGTGGCGTCGGCCTCGATCTCGACGTTCAGGCCGATGTCGGCGATCTCGAAGCGCGGGCTTCCGGAGAGCACGTCGGCGGTCTCCTCGGCGATCGCGCCGCCCCGAGAGACGATCCGGACGGGGACGGGCCAGCCGAGACGCACGAAGATCCCGGGGTCGATCTGGAAGGCCTCGTCGTACGCCGCGAGCGCGCGCTGCGGATAGCCGTCTTCCATCGCCGCCCGCGCAGCGACGGCGCTCGTGCGCGCCCGGAGCAGCGCCTCCGCCGGCCCGAGGGAGGCGCGCGCCCGCTCTGCGAGCTCGTATGCGCGCGCCGGGTCTCCGCCGAGGAGGGCCGCCTCGGCCTCGAACGAGTCGTAGTAGGCGCCCGCACCTTCGCGCGGGTCGTCGGCGCGCGCGCGGCGCAGGGCCTCGATGGTGACCCCTGGCCCGAGGATCGACGCGAGCTCTCCGGCCAGCCACGGCTGCAGGATCCCGCTCCGTGCACGACCGATCTGGAAGATGCCGACCAAGCGCGAGGTGTCCGCGAGCGCGCGGGCCGCTTGTCGGCCGCTCGTCCACGCGTCGAGCCGCTCGAGGCTCGCGCGCCCGAACGCGATCGTTCGGTCGAGGAAAGGCTCGCCGAGCGCGGCGGCCTCGAGGTCTTCGGCTCGGATGCGACGGGCGACGCGATCGAGGACGGCCGCGACGGCGAGGTCCTGCGCGGGATCACGACTGTTGTGCCCGCGCCGATCGGGAGCGAGGACGGCCTTGGTCGTGATGCGCACCGCGTCCTCGCCGCGCCCGACCACGATGAAGAACTCGGCGAGGGCGCGACGCGCCTCGTTGCGATCGACGTCCTGCACGTGGGGCGGCCGCTGAAGCCGATATGGGTTCACGTGCTGGAGCATGTCGAGCGCCTCCGGGAAGCGGCCCTCGCGCGTGTAGAGCTCGGCGAGCTCCACGTAGGGATTGCCGTACCAGGAGGGCTGTGCGCGCGTCGCGAGCAGCCCGATCTCCTCGGCCTCGTCGAGCCGGAAGAGCGAGCGGGAAGACTCCGCGAAGTTCGTGAAGTCGACGGCGCTCTGGCGATCGGGATCGGCCCCATGGAGATCGAGCGCGGCGCGGCAGGCCTCGTGACTTCGCTGCTCGTCACCGGCCTCGAACTCGATCGCGCAGAGCGCGTTGAGCGCGACCTCCGTCTGCCAGCCTTCGCCGGAGCGCTGCGCGGCACGCGCGACCGCTCGCGCGTCGTCGAAGCGGCGCATCTTCATCATCGGCCATGCGGCCTCGCCGAGCATGTCCGGCTCGTAGATCTCGTTGTAGCGAGCGATGTACGCGAGCTGCTCGTCGTAGTGCTCGAGCTCCCCCTCGACGAACGCGAGCTCCTGGAGAAGGCGCGCGTGCCAGCGCCAGGGGCTGCCGGGGATCGGCGGGTTGCCCCAGGCCGCGGTGTAGAGATCGAGCGCCTGGCGCAGGTGGAAGAGCGCCCGCGGCGCGTTCGCTTCTCCCATGTGGTGGACGTAGCCGAGGACGAAGTGACCGACGAAGGAGCGTGGGTTCGTGCGGATGACCTGCTCGGCGAGCTCGCGCGCGTCGATGTAGTGGTGGCGCTGCTCGGCGTTGCACCACGCGCGGTACTCGTCGGGCGTGGCGTCCTCGCCGTCGCCCGGGGACATGAACTCGCAGGGGTCGAACGGCTCGCCGCCCCGTCCGCTGACCGTGAAGATGTCGTCGCCCTCGTCCTCCGGCTCGCCCGGCACGATCACCTCCGGCGGCGGATCGCTCGGAGTCGGCTGCTCGTCCTGCGCGAGCGCGAGGCCGCCGCTGACCACCGTCGCGAGGACGGCGAGCAGCAGCGCGAGCCTCGCGCGGCGCAGGCGGTGGCTCATCGCTTCAGGCTCTGACGCGCGAGCTTCTCGACCTCGCGCTGCGTGTGCTCACGGATGACGGAGAACACGTCGTCGACGCCGGGCGCGCACTCGAGACGGTGTCCGAACACGTACGGGGCCAGGACCTCGAGGTCGTGGGGCGACACGTAGTCGCGCCCCGAGATCAGCGCGCGCGCCTGGAGGGCCGGCAGCATGAGCACGAGCGAGCGCGTGGACGCGCCTTGGAGCACCCGCTTGTCCGCGCGGAGCGCGCGCGCCAGATCGACGAGCGCCGCCGAGAACGCCTTGTCGAGCTTCACGCCGGTCCGGAGCGCAGTGCGCGCGGTCATGAGCTCGTCGCGCGTGACGCCGGGCAGATCCTCTGCGAGCGAGAGGTGAGGACGCGGATACGCCGCGAGCACCTCGAGCTCCGCCTCGCGCTCGATGTGCTCCATCCGGATCTTGAAGAGGAAGCGGTCGAGCTGCGGCGTCGGGAGCGGGTAGGTCCCCGCGAGGTCCAGCGGGTTCTGCGTCGCGATCACGAAGAACAGCGAGTCGAGGGGGTGCGTCTCGTTGTCGACCGTCACCTGCTTCTCGGCCATCGCCTCGAGCATCGCGGCCTGCACCTTGGGCGAGGTCCGGTTGATCTCGTCGGCGAGCACGACGTGCGCGAAGATCGGGCCGCGCCGGAAGACGAAGCGCGAGTGCTCGACCTCGAACACGTTCGTTCCCGTGATGTCGCTCGGCAACAGATCGGGAGTGAACTGGATGCGCCGGAACGAGGCGATCTCGTCGGTCCCGCCGCTCACCGACGCGCCGAGCGCGCGCGCGAGCGTCGTCTTGCCCGAGCCCGGGTAGTCCTCGAGGAGCACGTGGCCGTCGGCGAGGAGCGCCGTGAGGACGAGCTCGATCACGTCGTCACGACCGCGCACGGCCGCCGAGAGTCGCGCGCGGATGCGGTCGGCGACGGCGTGCGCGTCTTCGATGCGGCTGTCTCTCGCCTCCGCCGTGGGCTCTACCGTGCTCGTCGCTTCCATCGTGTGCTCCTCGATCGGCTTCAGCGTGTATGGAACCAGGAGAAAGGATCGGCGAGCCCCAGCAGGCGTCGCCAGAACGGAACGGCTCTCGCTCGTTCTCCGCGAATCTTCGCCGACGCAGTGCGCACCGCCTCGAGCCGCGGCGGTCGCCCGCTCTGGTACGCGAGCGCGGCGTGCGCGTTCGTCAGCGTGGTGAGGCTCGGTACCTCCTTGCGCACGCGGTACGCGAAGAGCTCGCGCGACTCGCCGGGCTCGCGCCAGATGCCGCCCTCGCCGAGGGCGTCGAGCGCTGCTCGGTAGGCGAGCTTCGGGAGCGTTCGGTCGCTCGCGAAGGCGGGCGCGGCGCGCCGCGCGATCTTGATCACGGACCCGAGCGCGAGCAGCCCGAGCAGCAGGAAGCCGACGCCATGAACGAAGGGGTCCCAGAGGTCGCGCGCGAGCTGATCGAACGGGCGTGGCGCTTCGGAGCCGTCTTGCGGCAAGGGCGTGGAGCCACGGAGGAGCTCCGCGAGCAGCTGCTGCAGATCCTCGTCGGGCGGCGAGGGCGCGCCGTCGAGCGCTCGCTCCGGCGCGACGTCGACCACGACCCAGCCCACGCCGTCGAGGTAGATCTCCGGCCAGGCGTGCGAGCCCTGACCGCTGATCATGATCGCCGAGCCGCCCTGGCGCGCCGACTCGGGGACCATGTATCCGGTCGCCACGCGCGCCGGCAGCCCGATCGATCGAAGGAGGAACGTGGTCGCGTGCGAGAAGTGCACGCAGTACCCGGTCAGATCTCCGAAGAGGAAGTCGGCGGTCGGATCCGGCGCCGAGGCGTGGCGACTGCGCAGCGAGTAGATGCCGTTGGTGCCGAGGTAGTTGGTGATCGCCAGCGCCTGCGCGTAGGGGCTCGCCCGGTACTCTTCCGGAAGGTCCGCGATGATGTGTCGCGCGAGCTCGGCGTATCGCGGATCGCTCGGCCCGTGCACGTAGTGCTCGCGCACCTCGGGGCTCCAGCTCGGATCGCCCGCCGGCAGATCGATGAGCGCCCAGTCGTCTGCGGTGAGCGCTGCCGAGCGCACGCGATAGGTACGACGGAAGCGGGTTCGATCCGGGTTGCCGGACGGAATCAGCGCGATCGGCGACTCGAGGCCGAACGGGCGCGGATGATCGGCGAGCATGCCGACGGTCGTCTCGACGGTGCTGCGAAAGCGGCCCGCCTCGGGCGCGTGCGTGATCTGCACGAGCGACGTCGTCGGATAGCCAGGCGCGACGTCGTCGTCGACGCCGGGCATGGTCGTCGCGATCATGCGGTGCCCGTTGTACTGACTGAACGCGTCCTGTCGGAAGTAGTAGACGCCCGTCGGCGGCGAGTAGTCGTCGTGGAGCAGCACGATCGCGACCGGGACCTGCGAGCCCGACTGATCGTACTCGTCCTGGAACTGCGGCCCGCCCGGCTGATGGACGCCGTCGTGGTCCTGGCCTCCGCCTTCGCCGTCGCGCAGCGAGAGGCCGTCACCGGTCTCGGGCGGTGGAGGCAGCCCGACGACCTGCGTCGTCGCGAGCACGAGGAGCAGCAGCACGACCGCCGCGGCCACGTGGAAGATCGAGCGCCAGAGGCTTCGCTCGCTGAGCAGGAGGAGCCCGATCACGATGCCGGCGCACGTACCGATGATCAACACCGCGATCGCCGGGTCCCCGCCGCGCTCGAGGATCGGATCCGCGATCTCGAAGGGCCGATGGATCGCACCGTGGCGGTGCGCGACCACGAGCGCGCCGAACGCGAGCGCGATGAACGCCGACTCCAGCATCGCCGCGCTGCGATGGCGGGCCGAGGCCGCGCGAACGCCGACGCCGAGCGAGAGGGCGCCTGCCCCGAACGCGAACACCTCGCCGAAGCGGAGCGCGACCGCCGGTCCGACCAAGGACGCGAGCCCCTCGCTCCCGACGATGACGTCCGCGAAGAAGATGGAGACGACGAGCGCGAGCACCGACCCGGTCCCGATCACCCAGGTCCGGAGCGTCGTCCCGGCCAGCGCGCGCCCGAGCACCGACGCCAGCGCCGCGCAGCAGGCCGCGCCGAGCGCGCTCTCCGGCACGGTCAGCGGCCAGGCGAAGACGCCCGCCGTCACGAAGTAGACGAACATGCGGAGCAGCGTCGCGAGCCAGGGCTCGGGCAGCTTCTCGGGATCGGTCGGCGCCAGCTTCTTCGGCGGCGCGAGGAGCTTCTTGGCCATCAGGCGGCCTTCCCGGCGGAGGGCGTTGCGAGCGCGCGGATGGCGGCGCGGTGCGCATCGCCCAGCTTCTTGCCAGTGGTCCGATCGACGACGAGGATCTCGACCCGGCTCTGAGCCAGCGTGCGCAACACCGTGTCGAGATCATCGGCGCGCGTGCCCACGCGCTCACGCTCTCGCGACAGGAAGCGCGCGAGGCGGCTCCGCGGAGGCGCCACGTCGACCGCGTCCGTCGCGACGATGACGCGCGCACGGTGGCCGCGGCCGCGCAGCACCTGCTGGACGCGCGCGAGCCACGGGCCTGGAACCGGCGGCACGAAGAGGACGAGCGACGCAGGCCCGGTGCGCTCGGCGCGATCGACGAAGGACCGCAGCGCGACCCCGCCCTCCTGACGCGCTTCCACGGAGCGCACGATCCGGTCGATCGCGGCTGCCGGCTCGGTCGCCTCGCCCGGCGTTCCGTCGGCGCCGAAGACCCAGTCGGGACCGAACGTCCCCTGTTCGACCGAGACGCGCGCCGCGCCTGCGACGGCCTCGTCCCCGTCCCCCGAGACGAGGTACGCGATCGTGCGCCTCGCTCGCGTGAGCGCGCGCTCCGGGACGCGCACGACGAGCTTTCGAGCGCGCGCGTAGACCTTCCAGTGGATGAAGCGCGCCGGATCGCCGGGCGCGTAGCGCCGCAGCTCCACGCGGTCTCCGTCGTCGATGCCCATCGGATGCGGGATGTCGTCGCCGCCCGAGAGCGAGACGAGGATGGGCATCTCCTTCAGCGCGCCCGCGTGCGGGAGCACGGTCAGCTGCGCGGGGTCGTCGTGCCGGATCGCGATGCGTGCGAGCCCGAACGCGTCCTGGACGACGATGCGCCTCCGGATCCCCTTCACGAAGCCGCGCTCGAGCAGCTGCGCGTCCTCGTAGAGACGCAGGCCCTTGCTCGTCAGCTCGAGGCCGCTCGCCGCAGGCTTCTCCCACTCCCACCAGACCTGCGCGAACGGCACGAGCGCGAGCGAGGGGAGGGCGAACCCGGTCGGCAGCGACCGGCCCGTCTCGAGCGTCCGTTCTTCGGGCCCTCTGTAACCGCGGACGGCGACCTTGAGCCGAACTGCGCCCAACGTCACCAGCACCATCGCCACCAGCACGAGCCCGACGAGCCCGTAGCCGACCACGAGGAGAACCAGGTCCATCTCCGGATACGCGAAGAGCTTCAGCACGACTGCACCGAAGATGGCGAGCGAGAGGCCGAGAGGCGTGATCGGAAGCAAGTCCGAGAGCCGGCGCTCGAACCGGACGATGGCTCCGAGCGCTCGACGAACGCGGCTCTGGCGGGGCTCCCCGAGGCCGGTCTCCGTTTCGACACTCACCAAGCCTCCTCGTACCCGAGCGCTGCGCGGCTGTCACCCCCGACGACCCGCCCGTCCGCGGCGGAGGTCGTGCAGAACCGTCCGGGCGACCGCCGCCCGAGCCGACCTGCTAGCTCACGCAGGCTGACAGCCACCTTCCGCCCGGGTTCCCCATTGACACTCCCGGAGGGGCGCGGATACGGTTCGCGTTCCTCTCGCTAGCTCGGAAATCCAAGGGGTTTCTGAGCGGCGCGGAGAGCGTGGTCGGCCGAAGTTCGGGGGACGAGAAGAGACATGTCGGAAGAGAAGAAGCCCAAGAAAGATCTCCGCGCTCGCCTCGGCCGCACGATCGCGCCGAACACGCAAGGCGCTGCGCCGATCGCTGCGCCCGGCGGTGTCATCGCACCTCCGCCGAGCGCCGCCGTCGCGCCTCCGCCCGCCGCGCGGGGCGATGCTCCGCCGCCTCCCGTCGCCGCACCCGCAGCTCAGCCCGCCATCGCCGCTCCTCCCGCGATGGCGTCGCGGAGCGCGTTCGGCGGCGCAGACATCGCGCCGCCTCCGTTCGCGAGGCCCGCCGCAGCACCGACGCCCGCCGAGGCTCCGAAGCCGCGACGCTCCGCGGATCCGTTCGCGGCCGGTCCGTCGTCGCAGGGGCCGCAAGAGGTTCGTCTCGTCATCGACGAGAGGCCCGTCGACGACTCGGAGATCGGTCGCCGTCAGCGCGGTCGCACTCTCATCGTCGTCTCGGTCTGCATCGCGCTCGGTCTCGTCATCGGCGCCGGCGCCGGCTCGATGAACGGCCGACGCACGCTCTACAACATCACCGTTCGCGACGGTCACGAGATCTACAACGCGGTCGACACGGCCAGCCGAACGGTCCTCGACGCGCAGCAGCACGTCGAGGCGATCGCGACGTCGGCAGGCGGCGCGGGCGGCGCGCCGTCGGTCAACTACACCGAGATCGCGGCCCTCGTCGCGCTCCAGAACCCGCTGACGGCCAACGCGTTCTCTCGGAAGAACTACGGCGCGTTCCAGCCCGGCGCGGTCGACGACCTCTTCAGCTACTACCAGAACGTCCAGCGGCTCTGGGAGCACTTCCAGCACCTGAACGCGATCACCGCTGCGCCGCGTCGGCCCGTTCTCGACGAGACCGCGGCGCTCACCGGCGAGGCGGCCACGGCGCAGTTCGTCGCCGTGCTCGTCGCGGCCCCCGAAGACGACGGTGGCGGGTACGTCGGTCAGCTCGCCTTCGCCGAGCCCGCGATGGGCGCGGACGGGCAGCCGACCGCTCAGATCCTGGCGCGCGGTACGCGCACCGGTGCGGGCCGTCCGTTCGACCGCTGGGCGCCCGGCGTCGAGCTCGGCTCGACCCCGACGCACGTGCTGCTCATCGATGGCGCGGGTAGCGCAGGCGTGCTCGGCGAGCGCCTCGGCGCCTTCCGCGGCTTCGTCCTCGCGCTCACGGAGATCCGCGAGCTGATGACACAGACGATCGAGATCCAGGGCCGCCTGACGACGTCCCTCGGCGACATCGCCCGGCTCGAAGAGGTCACCGCCTTCTGAGCGTGTGATCGCTCCTGCCCCCACGCGGGGCTGCTCGCCGCGAGAGCGCGTCCGATGATCGGGCGCGCTCTTTCGCTTCTCCTCGGCCCGCCATCCCTCTATGATCGCGAGCCGTGGCGCGCTACCGAGTCAGGTATCAGGGCTCGGACCTCGAGCTGGCCCTCGGGGCCTTCGTCATCGGCCGTAGCTCGAGCTGCAACCTGGCCCTGGACGACGCGCTCGTGTCGCGACGGCATGCCGCCATCACGCACAAGCCCGACGGCGTCTGGGTAGAGGACCTCGGCAGCCGGAACGGTGTCTCGCTGAACGGCGCCCGGATCAGCGGGCCCACGAAGCTCGCCCACCTCGACAGGGTCACCGTCGGCACGCACGACCTCGTGCTCGTGGAGATCTCGGACCGGGGCGAAGCGCTCACCCGCTGCGAGGCTTGCGGCACCGCGAACGGTCCGCTCGCCCTGAGCTGCACGGGATGCGGCGCCGCGATCCATCGCGGCAGCCCCACGCTCGTCGGGATGACGCTGAACGACATCCCGGCCGCAGCCCGCGCCGCAGCGGGCCCGTCCGCTGCGAAGCTCGAGGAAGAGGTCACGGCGTCGCAGCAGCTCCTGCAGAGCATCGCCGACAAGGCGCTCGCGCTCGGACGGGTCGACGAGGCGGAGCGCGTGCTCTCCCGCCTCCTCACCGAGATCCTCACCCGCGCGAGGAGCGGAGCGCCCATTCCGCCGCAGCGCCTGTCGGAGGGCACGCACTACGCGCTCCGCCTCGCCGAGCTCGGCAAGAAGCACCTCTGGATCGACTGGGTGTTCGAGGTGCATCAGGCGACGGCGAAGCTCATCGGCGCGGACCAGATCGAGCGCCTGCACGAGCTCGTGCGAAAGGTTCGCTACCCCGGAGGCGTGGCGCTCAAGCGCTACCTCGAGACGATGCGGCAGAAAGCGGCCGACCTCAGCCCGAGCGATCGCTTCCTGCTCCAGCGCCTCGAAGGCATCGAGCGCGTGGTCTCTGCATGAACCGCGTCGGCATCGCGATGGCCGTCGCGGTGCTCGTGCTCTCGCCTGCGCCGCCCGTTCGGGCGCAGGACGGGACGACGGTGCGGCTCGAGCTCGAGCACGGGGCCTTCCCACGGAGCGACGCGCCCGAGGCCATCGCTCACGTCCCTGCCGGCGTCGACGGACGAGAGCCGCTCTCGCTCGTGATCTTTCTCCACGGCTACAGCGGCTGCGTCGAGGTCCTCGCGAGCTCCGCGCCCGATGCGCGCTGTCGTCCCCGTGACCGGCCGATGCAGGGATGGGGCCTCGTGGACGCGCACGCGCGCGCAGGCACGCGCACGGTGCTCCTCATCCCACAGCTGGCGTTCATGGAGCGGAGCGGTCGCCCGGGAAGGTTCGGACGCGCCGGCGAGGCTGCGCGGTTCGTGACCGAGTCCCTCGCTCAGCTCGCACCGCTCTTCGGCCGGACGCTGACGCTGAGCGACGTCCTGAGCGTGACCGTTCTGGCGCACAGCGCCGCGTTCGAGACGACCATCGCGATCCTCCGGCACGGCGGCCTCGACGCGCAGCTTCGACACGTCGTCCTCTTCGATGCGCTCTACGGCGGCCGCGAGGTGTTCGTCGACTGGGTGGCGCGCGCGTCGGTCGATTCGCCGCGCACGCTCGTCTCGTTCGCCACCGGAGGGCGGACCCTTCGTCAGACGCGCGCCCTCTTCGAGTCGGCCCACCGCCGATGGCCCGCGCAGACGATCGAAGTGACCGACTTCGCGTCACCGCTTCCAGCTCCCGCGCCACGCCTCGTCGTCACGCGACGCGCTCGCGTCCCGCACGCCGAGGTGCCGGTTCGCTACCTGGAGGAGACGCTGCGTGCGCTCGGACTGCCGAGGCGCTGAGCGCCGACTATGGGCCTTCAGCGGCCGCCACGATGGCGAGCGCGTCCGCCGGCAGCTCCGCCTCGAGCAGCCGCATGCGCACTCCGTCGTCGCGCAGCACGCGCCCGATGCGAGCGAGGCACTTCAGGTGCTCGCCCGACGCGCGCTCGGGGCCGACGACGGCGAAGAAGATCGACGCGGGGCGGCCATCGATCGCATCGAAGGGCACGCCCTCTCGGCGGATCGCCAGCGCCGCCACGAAGTGGTCGAGGCCCGCGAGGCGGCCGTGCGGGATCGCGACACCGTCGCCCACGCCCGTCGAAGCCAGCGCCTCGCGCTCCTCGAGGACGCGCGCGATCGCATCGGCCGACGCGCGGCTCTGCCCGTTCGCTCGCATGGGCTCCCTCTCCCTCGACATCAACGCCGACAGCGCTCTCAGCACGCCAGGCTTGTCCCTGGCGGTGAGGTGCGTGTCGATGCGTTCGAGGCTGAGGATCTCAGAGAGCTTCATTCCGCCCTCACTCGCCCCCGCTAAGTAAGTCGATGGGAGCACGCACGCCGGGCCCGCGCCCGACGTCTGCGTGCCGGTTGAAGGTGACGCTACTTCGTGCTCTTCCCGCTCAGCTGGGTCACGCCGCCCGAGTGCTTCTTCCGGTCCGTCGCGCTCTTGTCTCGCGCGTCACGGAGCTGACGATCGATCTTGTCCACCACGAGGTCGATGCTCGCGTACATGTCTTCGGATTCGTGCGCGCCTGCATGGCGACCGTCATCCGAGCGGAGCGAGATCTCCACCTTCTGGAGGTGGCGCTCCATCGAGAGAACGACGTCCGCGACGAGGGGGGTCCGAGCGTACTTCTGGAGCTTCGAGAGCTTCTCCTTGGCGTACGTCTTGACGGCTTCGGACGACGGTACGTGGCGGAACGTGTAGGTAACTTCCATTGACCCATGCCTCCAGTGGAGTGTTCAGCTCCGAGCCCGTTCAGCTCAGAGATCAGACGCCAGGAACGAATCAGAAATATTTCTTTCGCTTTCCGGAGCTGAGGATCCCCAGCATCTCACGGTACTTGGCGACGGTGCGGCGCGCGATGACGATGTCGGTCTGCGCGAGGATCTCCACGATCTTCTGATCGCTGTAGGGATCGTTCGGATCTTCTTCTCCGATGATCTTCTTGATCGCCTGCTTGACGCTCTCGGACGCGATGTCGTCCTGCGTCTCGCGCCGGATGGCGGAGTTGAAGAAGTACTTCAGCTCGAACACGCCGCGCGGCGTGGCGACGTACTTGTTGCTCGTGACGCGAGAGATCGTGCTCTCGTGCATGCCGACCGTCTCGGCGACGTCGCGCAGGATCATCGGCTTGAGGTACTCGATGCCGAGATCGAAGAACTCGCGCTGCTTGTCGACGATGCACTCGGTGACGCGGACGATGGTCTTGCGCCGCTGGTCGATGCTGCGGATGAGCCACTGCGCCGAGCGAAGCTTGCCCTGGATGTACTCCTTGGCCTTCGGGTCGCCTTGCATCGCCGCCCGATAGAAGCCGCTGATCTTCAGCCGCGGCATTCCGTCGTCGTTCGCCTGGACGACGTACTTGTCGCCCATCCGGACCACGTAGACGTCCGGCACGATGTAGCGGGGCTCTTCCGAGACGTAGTCCCGGCCCGGTCGCGGCTCGAGATCCGCGATGACCTGCGCGACGTCGTAGATCTCCTCGACGGGGACCTTGAGGTCGCGAGCGATCGCGGCGTAGTTCTTCCGCTCGAGGTTCGCCATGTGGAGGTCGAGCACCGACAGCACCAGAGGATCCATCCCATGGTGCTCGGCCTGCACGATCAAGCACTCGCGCAGGTCGCGCGAGGCGACGCCGATCGGGTCCATCCTCTGGATGATCTTGAGGACCTCTTCGGCGTCCTCGGCATCGAGCCCGGCCTCGGCCGCGAGCCGGATGACGATCTGATCCTTCGGAACTTCTTCTTCGGGCGGGACCGCGTCGAGCTTCAGGTACCCGTTGTCGTCCAGGTTCCCGATCACGAGCGCGGCGAAGCGCAGCTCGTCCTCGAGGAAGTCGAACAGGCGCACCTGCCACGCGAGATGCTCGACGAGGTCCTCGCGCTTGGTCAGCGTCGCCTCGACGCCCGGCAGGTCCTCGTCGCTCATCCGGCCGCCGCTCGGCATCGGCGCCTGCATGGCGTGGTTCTCGAGGTATCGCTCCCAGTCGATCTCGTCGACCTTCTTCTCGTCGCCCGAGACCTGCTTCTCGCTCAGCGCGTGGTCTTGCGCCTCCGCGTGATCGATCGTGTGCGTCTCGGCGTTGACCGTGTTCTCCGAGACGACCTGCGGGGAGACCTCACCCGTCTCGGCTTGGTCTTCGAGGATCGGGTTCTCGAGCATCTCCTCCTGAACGAGGTCGACGAGCTCCATCCGCGACATCTGCAGCAGCTTGATCGCCTGCTGAAGCTGCGGCGTCATCACGAGCTGCTGGGACTGACGAAGTTGCTGTTTGATCTCCATCGGGAAGCTCCGGCGAAAGGCGCTCGCCCTGCGTGTTGGACCGAGACTCGCGTCCGAGTCCTAGAGCCAGCGCAACCGCGTCTCGTGTTGGATCATCATAGAGAAGCCCATGCATCAAGGGAACCGATATTGCTTGAGGATGCTTCCCGCAACCCCTGGTCACTCAAGATCCCAGCAGCTCCGAGAGCGCCTCGTGTAGCGTGCGGAGCGGCTCGAACGTGCGCGATCGCTCTCGGTCGCGCACCAGCAGCGCCTCGTCCGCGCCGCTCTTCGCCTCACGCGCGAGGTCACGAAACAGGGACGCCAGGGCGGCCTCGAGCGCGGGGCGCAAGATCTCACGCGGGTGCGCGCGCGCCGCGGACAAGGATTCCGCGATGGTGGCGACCTTGAGGTCGGCCGTCGGTAGGATCTCGTCGAAGAACCGGCGAAGCGCCCCTCCCGCGAGCAGGCCGCCCTGGTAGCCCGCCAGCGCGGCGAGTGGAGGCGAGATGGCTGCTTGCGCGCGCAGGCGCACGGTCCGGAGCAGCTCGGTGCCCTCTGCGGCGAGCTCGAGCCGCGCCACGACCGCGTCGAGGAGCGTCTGCGCGGCGCTCTCCGCAGCGGCGTCGAGCCTGGCCTGGATCGCGTCGCGGAGGAAGGCGCGATCCTCCGGATCCGTCCCATGTGTGGCGAAGCGGCTCGTGCGCGGCCGTACGAAGGACAGCACTTCCTTCGCGGCATCGACGAACGCCTGCGACTGTCCCGCCTCGAGCGCGTCGAGCGCGTGCTCGACGTCGCCGCTCGCGTCGGACTCGGTGGACGCGATCCGCGCTGCAGCCGCTTCGAGGACGCGCGCGCGTGTGTCGTGGACCGCGAGCGCGTCGGGCTCGGTCCCGAGCGCTTCGTCGAGCAGCGTGAAGAGGCGCCCGGCGCACGCCCGGTGCTTGAGCTCGCGCGAGCGCGAGAAGATCGTCGTCTCGAGCGTGGTCATCAGCGCCGTGAAGCCGCTCTCTTCCGCCAGCGTCT
Organism: Polyangiales bacterium; assembly: GCA_038252025.1. Classification (GTDB taxonomy): domain Bacteria; phylum Myxococcota_A; class Polyangia; order Polyangiales; family Sandaracinaceae; genus JBBSAT01. The sequence goes on from JBBSAT010000023.1 coordinate 41,617, forward strand.
CGTCGCCCGCGAGCCGCGCCTTGAAGGCCACGCGCGCCGAGAGCGCGACCGGCGGCGCACCGAGCGCCGGGATCTCGCGCACCAGCGTCTCGACGATCTGCTCGAGCTCGCCCTCCCGCAGGCGATCGACCTTGTTCAGCGCCGCGACCACCTCTCGTCGGCTCTGCTTGATGCTCTCGAGCACGCGGCCCTCGGTGGCCTTGCCCGCCTGGCCGGCGTCGAAGATCCAGAGCGCCGCGTCCGCGCGACGGAGCGCCTCTTTCGCGAGCGCTTCGTGCTCGGGGTGGGGCGCGTTCGAGCCGGGCGTGTCGAGGATCCAGACGCGCTCGAGGAGCTCGGACGGAAGCACGATCTCCACGTGATCGATGGTCGCGCCTTCGCTCTCGGCCTGCGCGAGCAGCGGCTTCACCTCGCCGTACTGACCTTCGCGCGTCGTCCCGTCCTTGCGCACGACGCGCACACGCCGCTCGGCGCCGCTCCGCAGCACGTTGAGCGTCGCCGTGGTGGGCAAGATGCCGGTGGGCGCCACGTCCGCGCCGACGATGGCGTTGACGAGCGTGCTCTTGCCCGCGTTGAACTCGCCGAGGATCGCGAGCAGCAGCGGGCGATCGAGCTCGTCGCGGAGGCCCGCGGCACGGCGGTCGAGGTCGATGAGGCCGCGCTCGCGCGCGAAGACCGAGACGCCGTCGATGGCGGCCGCGAGATCGACCTCGCCCGGCTTGCGCGTCCAGAGCGAGCGGAGGGCTTCGCGCCGGAGCGCGCGATGGAGCGTGCGATCCGAGCCCGAAGGCCTCAGCGCAGGATCGAGCTCCGCACGGTCGAGCGCCGCGAGCGCCTCCTGCGTCCGGCCGCCTCGCACGGCGACGAGCGCCTGCGCGATCGACGCGCGCGGAGAGGCGGGCGCGGCCTGGGTGAGCGCGGCGGCCGGCTCATGCGCGCCCGTGAGCGCGAACGCGGCCGCACGGAGCGAGTCGGCGAGCGGCTCGCGCGGAACGAGCGCGTCGAGCGCGTCGGCGTAGCGAACCAGCTCTCCCGCGTCGGCGAGCGGAACGATGGACGCGGCGCGCACGAGGAGCGCGCGATCCCCTGCGCTCGCTTCCGCTGCCGTGCGGAGCGCGTCGGCGGCCTCGGCGTAGCGATCGCGCCGCTCGAGGACGTCGGCGAGGATCTCGAGCGCAGCGCCTCCGCCTCCGCGCGCGACGGCCATACGCGCCTGCGTCTCTGCGCGCGCGAGATCCCCCCGCTGGCTGAACAGCTTCGCCGAGGCGGTGAGCGCCACGGTGTCGCCCTGCGCTGCCGCGCGCGAGAGGAGCCCCTCGGCCAGCTGCAGCTCGCCTGCGCGAAAGAGCGCGAGCCCGAGCTGCCGGGACAGGGCATCGGAGAGCGTCCTCGTGAGCAGGGTGCGCGCGGTGCGGACCGCCTGAGGGATCTCGTCCGCGTCGACGAGCGCCTCGACGAGCTCGACGGCGAGATCCGCCGAGGCGTCACCGGCGGCGGCGATCGCCTTCTTGAGCTCACGGACGGCGCGATCGGGGCGGCCTCGACGCCACTCGGCTCTCGCACGAACGGCGCACGCCTCGGCCATGAGCGCGCCCTGATCCGGACCGAGGCGGCGAGCCGCCTCGCGCGCCGCGACGATCGCGGTCGCGTAGTCGCCGCTCGCGAGCGCCACGCGCGCCGCGAGCACGGCGAGCGCTGGATCCTCGGGATCGCTCTGTCGCGCCTCGGCGACGGCGACCTTGGCGGACTCCGTGTCGCCGATGCCCAGCAGCGCGCGCGCCCAGCCGACCTGCGCGCGGTGCAGGTTGGGCCGCGCTTCGAGCAGCGCTCGGAAGGCCTTCTCCGCGTCGGCGGTGCGACCGTCGGCGAGCGCGCGCTCGGCCCGCTCGATCCCCACGCGCACTTCCTCCGGCAGGAGGAGCACGTCGTCGAGGAAGCGCGCGGCGCGATCGAAGAGGCTCACCGCGCCAGCGTACGCGCGTGGGGCAGCGAGGGCGAGGTCGAGAGCGAGCGCGCGCCGACGCGTTTCCCCGGGTAGGATGCGGGGATGCGCGCCATCCTCGCGGCCACGGTCCTGTCTGCCGCGCTCGTCGGCTGCTACGACTCGCACCGCGTGGGCGAGGGGAGCCCGTTCCTCTCGGACGGCGGTCCGCGCCCCGCGCCGGGCGCATACGCGATCCCGTTCGCGCCCGAGCCCGCCGGCGGCACGCCCATCACGCTGAGCGACGACCAGCTCACGACCGCGATCCCGATCGGCTTCAGCTTCCGCTTCTTCGACTCGACCCAGACGGACCTGGTCGTCTCCTCGAACGGTTTCGTCTCGTTTCAGACCGGGACGAGCAACAGCGGTTGCTGTAGCGGATCGCGCATCCCGATGAGCGACGGCATCGACGGCGTCATCGCGTATGCGTGGACCGATCTCTTTCCGCCGGGGGGCGGCTCGCTCACCCGCGACCTCCGCGGGACGGCGCCGAACCGTCGCTTCGTCCTGACGGTGACGGATCAGTCCTGGTGCTGCGACAGGAACGTGCCGCGTGTCACCACGCAGCTCATCCTGCACGAAGGCAACGACCTCATCGAGGTCCACACGACTCGGCAGGCGGGCGGCCACACGTACACGCAAGGCGTCGAGGATGTGCTCGGCCGGCGGGCGTTCTTTCGGCCGGGGAGGGTCGCGGCGGACTACGGGCTCATGAACGACGGCGTCCTGTTCGTCACGTACTGAGCGTGGAGCGCTCGCGCCGTCGCTGCGTGATAGCCTCGCGCCGATGCGGACGCCTTTTCCCCTGGTCGCTCTCGCGCTCGTCCCGGTCGCGCTCGGGCTGACGCTCGCGGGCTGCCCGATGACGATGGATCGGCCTTCGACGCTCACGCGACTGCGCGCTGCGATCGACGAAGAGGTCTCCGGCCCGGTGATCCTCGAGGATCACAACCAGCTCGTCGAGGACATCGTCCGAAGCGCCGTTTTCGAGGGCATGTACGAGTCGGAGGTCCAGGAAGCGCTCGGGCGCGGCGACGACTGCGGCGTGCGCCAGATGTGCCACGACCACGGCTTTCGTCCCAGCGACTGGACCTACGAGGTGGGTCGCCAAGAGGGCGATCCGGCGCTGCCTGCGGGGCCGACGCTCATCGTCGGGTTCGACCACCAGGGCCACGTCGTGCGCACCTACTACGTCACGCGTCGCTGACTCGGCTCACGCGGGACCGTCACGCAGCAGGTAGCGCAGCGCGACGTCGGTGATCTCGTCGATCGCGGCCTCGCGCGTCATGCCCGTTCGCTGCGTCACGAGGGCGTGCGTGAGCTGATCGACCATGTGCACCGCCACGAACGCGGCGAGCTCGCGGTCGACGGGCCGCAGCCGCAGCGAGTGACCTTCGAAGTAGATCGCGACGAAGCCGACGATCGAGTCGAGCTCTTCTTCGTAGCGCTTCATCCTGCCGACGCGCGGGATCTGCTCGCGCAGGACCCTGGCGAGCTTCGGGCTCTTCAGCTTGAGATCGACCATCGAGGTGACGAGGGCGCGCGTGACCTCCTCGGGCGGCGCGCCGGCGAGCGTGCCGAGCATGGA
>JBBSAT010000024.1:0-43593 GCA_038252025.1 Polyangiales bacterium
CCTTTGGGGCTTCGAGAGTCTAGGACGAGGGGCGAGCGCTCTTCGATGGAGCGGCGGCGGGGGTCGGGCGCACTGGTGACCGTGGGGGCCTCTCCGCGGTGAAGGCTTCTTTTCCCGTTTTTCGGGCTGGGCCGGTTTCGGGGCTCGTCTTTACTTCTGTGGGCGGTTGGCGGGGCGAGTGGGCGAGCGAGTTTTGTCAGGTTCGGCGTGTCTCTTCGAGGGAGGAGAGCGCGCCGCGAGCGGGAGGATGCCGTGTCCGTGAGCATGCGAAGTGTGAGTGGGTCGATGAGTGGCGGGGCCTCGAGCGGGCCCGAGATGAAGCGCGACCTTGCAGCGCTCGATGAGGCCAAGGGCCTCCACATCGAGCGTCGGATGACGCGAGCGGGCACGGACCCGCTCGACGAGATCAGCTACGAGCTGCGCGACAGCGTGATCACGAACCCGGACGGGTCGGTGGTCTTCGAGATGCGCGGCGCCGAGATCCCGGAGAGCTGGTCCCAGCTCGCCACGGACATCGCGGTCTCCAAGTACTTCCGCAAGGCGGGGGTCAAGGGCGACCAGAAGAAGGGCGAGACGAGCGCAAGGCAGCTCGTCGTCCGCGTGGCGAAGACGACGCGCGAGGCGGGCGAGACCTTCGGCGGCTACTTCGCGACGCCCGAGGACGCGGACACGTTCGAGGCCGAGCTCTCGCACCTCCTCATCACGCAGTCGGCGGCGTTCAATTCGCCCGTCTGGTTCAACCTCGGCCTCTTCCAGCGCTACGGCATCGACGGCCAGGGCGGCAACTGGGCCTGGGACATGAAGACGGACGACATGATGGAGACGACGAACGCCTACGAGCGTCCGCAGTGCTCCGCGTGCTTCATCCAGTCGGTCGGCGACGACCTCATGAGCATCTACGACCTCGTGAAGACCGAGGCGCGCCTCTTCAAGTACGGCTCGGGCACGGGCACGAACTTCAGCTCGCTGCGCGGTCGCCAGGAGCGGCTCTCCGGCGGCGGCACCAGCTCGGGCCTCATGAGCTTCCTCGAGGTGCTCGATCGCGCGGCGGGCGCGACGAAGTCGGGCGGCACCACGCGGCGCGCCGCGAAGATGGTCTGCCTCGACATGGACCACCCGGAGATCGTCGACTTCATCCAGTGGAAGGTGCGCGAGGAGAAGAAGGCTCGCGCGCTCATCCAGCAGGGCTACCCGTCGGACTTCAACGGCGAGGCCTATCACACCGTCTCCGGCCAGAACTCGAACAACTCGATCCGCGTCTCCGACGAGTTCATGCGCGCCGTCGAGCAGTCCGGCGAGTGGCAGACGACGATGCGGACGACCGGCGAGGTCGTCGAGACGCACAAGGCGCGCGAGCTCTGGCGCATGCTGGCGGACAGCGCGTGGGCCTGCGCCGATCCCGGCGTCCAGTACGACAGCACGATCAACGGCTGGCACACGTGCCCGAACTCGGATCGCATCAACGCGAGCAATCCGTGCAGCGAGTACATGTTCCTCGACGACACGGCCTGTAACCTCTCGAGCATCAACCTCGTGAAGTTCCTCGACGACGCCGGTCACTTCGACGTCGAGGGCTATCGCCACGCGATCCGCGTCATGTTCATGGCGCAGGAGATCCTGGTCGATCACTCGAGCTATCCGACGCGCAAGGTGGGCAAGAACAGCCACGACTATCGTCCGCTCGGCCTCGGGTACGCGAACCTCGGGACGCTCTTGATGCGGCTCGGCATCCCGTACGACTCGGATCTCGGTCGCGCGTGGTGCGCGGCGCTCACGTCGATCCTCACGGGCCACGCGTATCGGACCAGCGCGGAGATGGCGGCGACGAAGGGCCCGTTCCCGGGCTTCGTGCGCAACCGGCAGCCGATGCTGCGCGTCATGCACAAGCACCGCGACGCGGCGTATGCGATCGACAAGCCCGGCTTCCCGGGGACGACGGGCCGCGGCGACTCGGGCGCGCAGGCCGACGTGATCTCGGCGGCGCGCGAGGACTGGGACATCGCGATCGCGCTCGGCGAGAAGTACGGCTACCGCAACGCGCAGGCGACCGTGCTCGCGCCGACCGGGACGATCGGTCTTCTCATGGACTGCGACACCACGGGCATCGAGCCGGACTTCGCGCTCGTGAAGTTCAAGAAGCTCGCGGGCGGCGGCTACTTCAAGATCGTGAACCAGAGCGTGCCTGAAGCGCTGCGGAGCCTCGGCTACGCGCCCGCGCAGGTCGCGGACATGGTCGCGTTCGTGAGCGGCACCAACACGTTCACCGGCGCTCCGTACCTCTCACGCGCGATGTTGATCGAGAAGGGCCTGACGGAGAGCGAGCTCGCGAAGGCGGAGAAGGCGCTCCCGGGCGTGTTCGACGCCGGCATGGCGCTGGGGCCGTGGGTCATCGGGACGACGGCGTACGAGCGCCTCGGCATCAAGAGCGACGCGTACAACAAGCCGGGCTTCAACCTGCTCAAGTACTTCGGTCTCACGAGCAAACAGCTCGACGAGCTGAACGACGTGGTCATCGGTCGCATGACGATCGAGGGCGCGCCGCACCTCAAGCAGGAGCACTACGCGGTGTTCGACTGCGCGAACCGGAACGGCAAGCACGGCAAGCGCTTCATCCAGCCGATGGCGCACGTGCGCATGATGGCGGCGGCGCAGCCGTTCCTGAGCGGCGCGATCAGCAAGACGGTCAACCTCCCGAACGACGCGACGGTCGAGGACGTCGAGCGCATCTACTACGAGGGCTGGAAGCTCGGGCTCAAGGCCGTCGCGCTCTATCGCGACGGTTGCAAGGCGAGCCAGCCGCTCCAGTCGGGCAGCAACGACGACGAGAAGTCCGAGAAGCAGGAGAAGCTCGCGTCGAAGACCGCGACCGCGACGCCCGTCATCGGTGAGCGCGTCATCAACGCCGAGGTGCTTCCAGCACAGGCCCGCGGGAAGATCGTCGAGGGGCTGCGCCCGCCGGCCAGCGTGCGCGTCCGCCTGCCGAAGCGTCGCTCGGGCTTCACGCAGGAGGCGCGCATCGGTGGCCACAAGGTCTTCCTTCGGACCGGCGAGTACCAGGACGGATCGCTCGGCGAGATCTTCATCGACATGCACAAGGAAGGCGCCGCGTTCCGCAGTCTCATGAACTGCTTCGCGATCGCCGTCTCGATGGGCATGCAGCACGGCGTGCCGCTCTCGGCGTACGTCGACCAGTTCACGTTCACGCGCTTCGAGCCCGGCGGCCCGGTCGAAGGGCATCCGAACGTGAAGTTCGCGACGAGCATCATCGACTACGTGTTCCGCGTGCTCGGGGTCGAGTACCTCAAGCGCTACGACTTCGCGCAGGTTCCGCCGACGGAGGTTCAGCTCGAGCTGAACAACCCGACGGATGCTGAAGCGGTGTCGAAGATGCCGAACGGCGGCACGCTCTCGATCCCGCCCGACGGCTACAAGGCCGCCGAGCAGGTGACGTTCGGCGCCTACGAGCGCGAGCGCGAGGCCAAGGCGGAGGCGAACTCGAAGAAGAGCGTCCTCGACCAGCAGCTCGGCGACATGATGGGTGATGCGCCCATGTGCGACGGCTGCGGGCACATCACGATCCGCAACGGCGCTTGCTACAAGTGTCTCAACTGCGGGAACTCGATGGGCTGCAGCTGAGTTTCTGGCGCGCCGCGCGGCGGCGCGCGCTGGGGGCCCTTCGGGCTCCCCAGACCCCCGTACGACTTGGCTCGTGGGGCGCGTACGCGGGGTAGGGCCAGCTTGGGGCCCGTACGACTTGGCTCGTGGGGCGCGTACGCGGGGTAGGGCTAGCTTGGGGCCCCGTACGCACCACTTGGCTCGTGGGGCGCGTACGCCGGGTAGGGCTCGCTTGGGGCCCAGGGCTCGCAGGGGATTCGACGGGATTCGACAGAGGCCTCGGCGAGCGATCGCCGGGGCTTCTCTCGTCCGATCCGGTTTCGTCCGGGGTGCTCCCATCCGGGAAGCTGCTAGGACGCGCGCTCCGTGGGCCCGTCGACCAGCAAACCGAGGATCCTGGTCGTCGACGACGAGCCGGACGTCCGAAACCTCGTGTCGCGGCTGCTCGGGCCGATCGGCGACGTGGACATGGCGGTCGACGGATCGGACGCGCTCGAGCGCATCCGCGCGGGGCTGAGGCCGGACCTGATCGTCCTCGATCTCATGATGCCGAAGATGGACGGGCTGACGCTCACGCGTGAGCTCAAGAAGGATCCCGCGTACGCGCGGATCCCGATCTTGATCCTCACGGCGAAGTCCGGAGCGCGCGACATGGTCGAAGGCATCAACGCCGGCGCGCGCCACTACCTGACGAAGCCGTTCAAGTCGGAGGAGCTCCTTGGCAAGGTCCGGAAAGCGCTCGGCCAAGCGGCCAAGTGAGGCGCGCGGCGAGACGCCGGCACTGACGGAGGCTTCCGAGGCGAAGCCGCCGAACACCACGCCCCCCGAGCCGAGCCACAAGCCGCCGCTCCTGGTGCGGCTGCGCGCGCACGCCCTCCTGCTCTTCAGCGCGACGCTGATGTTCCTGGGCTTCGCCGGCTTCGGCGTGTGGTGGGTCGGCTTCTTCGCGATGCTGCCCGCGCTCTTCGTCGTCGATCCGATGGAAGATCGCGGCGGCTTCGATCGCCCGGTCGGGAGGCGCTTCTTCTTTCGCGCGTGGCTCTTCGGGACGTTCGCCTACATGGGCGGCTTCTACTGGATCGCCTACACGCTCCAGGAATTCTCGGGGTTCCCGCTGCCGGTCGCGAGCCTCTTCGCCACGATCTTCTGGGGCTTCCAGGGCCTTCAGTTCACGCTGATGCTCTGGCTCTTTCGCAGGACGCGCGCCCACGGGTGGAGCGCGACGGCCGCGCTGCCCGCTGCCTACGTCGCGTGCGAGGCCGTGTTCCCGATGCTCTTCGAGCACTACTACGGGAATGGCCTCTACCGCGCGACGATCCTCACACAGATCGCAGACCTCGGCGGCCCCGAGACGTGCACCGCGCTCGTGATGATCGTGAACGGCGCGCTCTACGACGTCCTTTCCGCGCGCTCCAAGCGGCAGCCGATGCCGCGGCTCGGGCCTGGGCTCGCCGTCGCCGCCGTCCTCTTCACCCTCGGCTACGGCGCGTACCGAATGGCGCAGGTCGAGTCGTTCCTCGCGAGCGGGCCCTCGCTGCGCGTCGCGCTCGTACAGCCGAACCTCGGGCTCTTCGAGCGCTTCGAGGATCCCAGCGTCGGCGATCGCACGCGAGCGATGACGGTCGCGCTCGAGGCCGAAGATCCCGCGATCGAGCTCTTCGTCTGGCCGGAGAGCGCCGTGACCTACTGGCTCGACGGCGTACAGAGCGTTCACCGCACGGTGCTCCGCGACGTGCACCGCCCCGTCGTCTTCGGGGGCCTGCGCCACGCGGAGCGCGACGGCCACGAGGTCGACCACAACCCGGCCTTCCTCGCGGACGCGAACGGGCGGCTCATCGACTCGTACGACAAGACGTACCTCCTGGCGTTCGGCGAGTACCTGCCCTTCGGCGACGAGTTCCCGGTGCTCTACGACATCTCGCCGATGAGCGGGCGCTTCAGCTCCGGGGACCACGTCGAGCCGCTCGAGCTCCCGGACGTGCACGGCGAGACCCTGCGGCTCACCGCGCTCATCTGTTACGAGGACATCGTCTCGCGCTTCGTGCGGCGCGCCGTCGCGGAGGGAGACCCGGACTTCCTCGTCAACGTCACGGTCGACACCTGGTTCGGCGACACGCAGGAGCCCTGGGTCCACCTGACCCTCGCCACCTTCCGTGCGATCGAGCACCGCCGGTTCCTGGTGCGATCCACGAACTCCGGCGTGAGCGCCTTCATCGACCCCCTCGGCCGGGTCACGTCGCACACGGCGACCTTCGAGCAGGCCACGCTGGTCGACGACGTGCGGCTCGGCGCCGTGCACGAGACGCTGTACGAGCTGCTCGGCCCATGGCCCGGCTATGTCTCACTTCTGGGAGTCGCGTTCATGCTCTCGCGGCGCCGCACGAAGCCAACAGCGCGTGCTCTCGCGTAATTGACAGGGCGCCGTCGCGTGGCATCCCCCGGCGCGACTCGCGCCCGGCAGCAATTTCGCATCAATGTGCGGCGAGTCGTCACGAGCGGTCTTCCTTCGCGCCACGCTCGCGGCGTAGGCTCTCGCAATCGTCATGTCACCAGCTCGTTCGAACGGCCTCTCGCACTCGCTGCTCGCGCTCTCCGCGGTGACGATGTGCTTCGTCCTCGGGACCTCGGGCGATGCGGGCGCCGACGCCTGGACGCGCGTCTACATCAACGGCTCGCTCGTCCCGGTGAGCTTCAACGACGGCGACAGCTTTCGTGTTCACGGCGGCGACTTCTCCGGCAGCCAGTGCCGGCTCGGCGGCTTCAACACGCTCGAGAGCTTCGGTCCGGCCCACCAGTGGGGCAGCTGGCATCCGTACGAGCTCTACGTCAACGCGAAGATGGCGACGCTGAACGGGCGTCGCGGCACCTGGCACTGCTTCAGCGACGGAAGCCGCGACGGCTACGGCCGGCTCCTGATGGACTGCCCGGATCTCGCGGTCGATCAGATCCGTCGCGGTCTCGCGCACGCCTATCAGATCGACGACACGCCCTCGCGACCCGAGTATCTGCGCGCTCAGCAGGAGGCCATCCGCGAGCGCCGCGGCATGTGGGCGCACGGCGTGCCCGAGCTCGTGATGACCTCGGTCCACAGCTTCGACGAGGACCGCTCGCGCGACTGGCACTACAACCGCCTCGTCTCCACCCGCGACGGACACAGCGAGAGCATGCAGCACCGCGAGACGTACTCGGAGTGTCAGTGGGTCTGCGCCCCGGAGACGACCGCCGATCCGGTCGTGATGCACGGCGTCGCGCGTCAGCTGCGAGGTGATCCGCAGCTCTCGCCCCTGCTCGGGGCGTGGTCGAACCTCGAGCTCATCGAGTTCGTCACGCGGTTCACGCGGAACGGCGCGCTGCCGGCGTACGCGACGGGAGACGCCCGGGCCCCGCTCGAGGCACGGCTCACCGCCGACCGCGAGGCCGGCCGTCTCGGCCAGACGCACCAGGAGCCAGGGAGCTGCGCGATCTACGTGGACTTCACACGCCGCTACGGCCAGCACCGCGCGAGCTGTCTCGCGGGCCACGGGACGCTGCCCCCCCACGTCCGCGACGTCTGGCACGGTGCGCACTGATGCCGGGTCGCACGCTGGTTCGATTCGCGGCCCTGCGATTCGCGGCCCTGCGATTCGCGGCCCTGCGATTCGCGGCCCTGCGATTCGCGGCCCTGGGTCTGACCCTTACGCTGGCCGGGTGCTTCGCTCCGAACCCGCACGGCCCGCCGCGCGGCTACGAGTCGGATGAGTTCGCCTGCCAGGACGGAGCGGACAACGACTTCGATCGCCTCGTCGACTGCCGCGATCCGGAGTGCCGGGGTCGCGCGTTCTGCGATCAGATCATCCCGCTCGTTCCCGTCGACGAGCCCGAGAACACGCTCGAGCGCTGTCTCGACCGGATCGACAACGATCAGGACGGTCGATACGACTGCGGCGACTCGGACTGCACCGACATTCGCGAGCTCTGCTGCGTGCTCGAGTTCGACGACGAGAGCTGCTCGAACGGCTTCGACGACGACGGGAACGGCTTCACGGACTGCGCCGACAACGCCTGCTCGAGCAGCCCGTTCGTCACCGTCTGCACGGCGGAGACGAACTGCACCGACCGCGTCGACAACGACGGCGACGGCGAGATCGACTGCTTCGACAGCGACTGTGCGACCACGCCCGCGTGCACCGGCGGTGAGATCTGTACGAACATGGTCGACGACGACGGGGACGGTCGCATCGACTGTCGGGACCGCGACTGCGATCTCGATCCGACCTGCATCGGGTCGGAGAACACGGTCGCGCGCTGCATGGACGGCGGCGACAACGACGGCGACCGCCTGACGGACTGCGCCGATCCCGACTGCATCGCGCTGATGGCCCCGGAGGTCACTGCGTACTGCGCTGCGAGCATGGGCCCGGAGAACACGCTCACGCGCTGCTCGGACGGGATCGACAACGACGGCAACAGCTTCATCGACTGCGCCGACTTCAGCTGCTCGAGGAGCCCCGACGCTGCGATCCTCGCGTACTGCGCGGGCACCGCCGAGAATTCGCTCGAAGCTTGCTCGGACGGTCGTGACAACGACGGCAACGGCTTCATCGACTGCGCCGACCGCGGTTGCACCTCGGCGGCGCGCGGCGCGAGCCCGGAGGCCATCGCGCACTGTGCATCGAGCGCCGAGAACACCGTGGCCACGTGCATGGACCACGTCGACAACGACGGGAACGGGTTCACGGACTGCGCCGACTTCAGCTGCATGCGCTCGACCGACGCCGGGATCATCGCCTACTGCGCGTCGATCGCCGAGAACTCGGCGGAGCGCTGCGCAGACGGCATCGACAACGACGGCAACGGCTTCACCGACTGCAACGACTACAGCTGCGCGCGGTCGATGGACCCGGCGGTGATCCTCGTCTGCGCGAGCCAGGGCGAGCGCACCTACGTGCGCTGCACGAACGGCATCGACGACGACGGCAACGGCTTCACCGACTGCTCCGACTTCAGCTGTCATGGCCTCACGGACACCGATCCCAGGACGGGCGCGATCCGCAGCCCCTGCCAGGAGAGCATCGGCGGCCTCGATGTCGCGCTCCCCAACTGCATGGACGGCATCGACAACGACTGCGACGGCTTCGTCGACTGCGACGACTGGGACTGCAACTGGAACCCGCTGACCCAGGCGCACTGCGCGACGGTTCGCGCCGAGGGCTTCTGCGGCCCGTACGCGCAGCACATCACGCGCACGCCCTCGGGCCTCTGCGACACGAGCACCCCCGATCCTTGCCACGCGCCCACCGAACAGGCGGCGTGCGAGGCGGTCGGCTGTAGCTGGCGGAGCGGGCTTCCGCTCGTGTGCGGTCCCGACTGATGGGCGCGCACGAACCCTCGAATCAAGCGCTGGATTCACTCCTCAAGAAGGCTCCGATGACCCGCGAACTCTCGACTCTCCCGCTCGTCCTCCTTGCTGCGATCGCGATCATGCTCCCTGCGCCCGTCCGCGCGCAGGACGAGCCGGTCGCGTACGAGCCCGAAGAGATCGCACCGATGGCCGTGCCGCCTCCCACGCCGACCGCGAGCACGGAGACCGACTGCACGAACGGCGCCGACGACGACGGCGACAGCATGACCGACTGCGCGGACGCGGACTGCTTCGACGCGGAGGTCTGCCATGCGGGCGGGCGCGAAGAGCGCACCGACGCGGCGTGTAGCGACTGGATCGACAACGACGGCGACGGCGCCGTCGACTGCGATGACGAGGAGTGCCACCTCGAGTTCATCCACGCGTGCCGCGGGAGCTGGACGGGCGCGGGTAGCACCGGGGCTGCCGCCCTCGCGAGCGCGAGCGGGTCGGGCGCCGACGACCTCCCCGAGCTCGGCGCGGGCCAGAGCGTCGAAGACCTGATCGGCTCGGCGGGCGACAACGACGGCGAGCGCTCGGACGAGGTCTGCTCCGACGGCATCGACAACGACATGGACGGACGCACCGACTGCGCGGACTACGGCTGCCGGTTCGATCCGCAGGTCAGCGTCTGCCAGGGCACGCCCGGCCTCCGCTTCTCGGTCGTCGCGGGCATCGGCGCGCGGATCCAGTTCAACTTCAACGCGATGGGCGACTACCTCAACAACCGCCCGGACGCGGGTTTCAGCCTCCTCCAGCTCCGCGCCCTCGGCCCCATCCCGTTCATCAACAACTCGTTCTTCCTCATCAACCTCCGCGTCGAGGAGAGCGTCCGCCTCACGTTCGCCATGTTCCAGATCCCGCTCACGAACATGGGCCACTACCTCAACATCAACAGCGGCTTCGGTGGCCTCACCACCGGCCTCATCATCTCGGCGGCGAGGCAGCCGCTGCTCGATCCGCCGTTCTATCTCTTCAACGCGTTCGAGCAGGGCAACGGCGCTGCGGTCGAGGTCGGCGGGCCGATCGACTCCGGCGGGCTCCTTCGCTTCCGTCTCTACGGCGCGGGCGGCACCGGGCTCGCGACCGGCAACGTCGGCGGCTCCGGCTTCTCCTCGGCGACGGACCGCAACTTCACGTGGGCGCTCGGCGGACAGCTCAGCATCGATCTCGTCGGCCACACGAACCGGTTCGACAGCGTCTATCTCTACACGCCCGTTCCCCTCGCGATCAACCTCACGGCAGGCGCCAAGTACGACCAGCGCGCGAACGAGCGCTTCGTGGCGTGGAACGCGCAAGCCCTCTTCCGCTTCTGGCACTTCCTGCTGCGCGCGGAGAGCTACTCGCGGTACGTGCTCGACTACGACGCCGTCCAGACCGCGTGGAACGTGCAGGCCTCCGTGCTGCTCGCGCCGCGCGTTCTGATGCTCGCGGCGGACGTCGGCGGCTTCTACCGCCTGGCCGACTACAACGGCCTGCCGGCCGGCACGACGCCGGACTCGGTGCGCTTCCAGCCCGAGCAGTTCCAGTGGCGCTTCGCGATCCACTGGTACTACTTCCGGAACGTCGGAATCCTGACGCTGCTCTATCGCGAGCTCTATCGCGAGCACGTGTCGAGCAATCCGAACCTGTTCGACATCGAGCGGGAGATCCGCGTCGAGACGCGCTTCAGATTCTAGGCAGGAGTGCTCGGCAAGCAGCCCGCGTACGGAAGTGCTAGCTGCGAGCACGTGCGGCAGCGGGCTGCTTGCCGAGCCGATCACTTGGAGGCTGGGCGTCAGATCCGGCGTTCGCTGACGAGGTAGTTCTCGAGCGTTCCGAGGTCGAGGAACGAGCGGACGTGCCGCCCGACTCGGATCGCGTTGGCGATCGTCTTCGGGCCTCTTCCGAAGAGGCGAAGCGTCGTGAGGTCGCGCTCCTCCGCGAAGTCCTCGAGGACGATGCCGTCCCACGGCGCCGAGCCGTCGAGCAGCGGGCGCACGACGACGTTGCGCACGTAGCCGATCAGCGGGTGGATCTCGATCGCCATCGGCGTGTGCTCGTCGAACCAGCGGGCGCGAAAGAGCGCCGGCTCGATGCGAGGGCTCCGCCGGAAGAGCGTCAGTAGCGTCGCGGCCACGTGCGACGTGCGCGCGATCGGTGTGGACGGGTCGACCTCCCAGGCTTCGATCTCGCCCGGGAGCTTCGCGAGGGCGCTTCGGGCTTCGACGAGCGCCATCTCGGATCCGGAGAGCGACACGAGCGCCACCGGCGCGCCACGAAAGGGGACGAGGGAGAGGCGCGGCGGCGAGCGCACCGTCGCGTGGACCGTCGCGCCGTCGAGCGCGATGCCGTCGAGCCGCCGGCGCACGGCATCGACGCCGGCGCGCGCGAACGTCTCGATCGACGAGCCCGGCGGACGCCAGAGGAACAGGTGCGTCGAAGCGGCCACGGTTGGAAGATGGTGTCCGTGGGAGCCGCGGGGCCGCAAGGCGGGGTGGGCTACGCTGACGACGTGGGCTCGGGACGCGCGCGATGTTGGGGCTGCGGCCGAGAGCCTAGGGCCGGCGCCGCAGCCGCACGTTACGGAGCAGAGATCATCGCGACGGATGAGGTGCTGGCGGAGCTGGCGCAGCGAAAGCGCCGCGCGGAGGAGAGCCCCTCACCCCCGCCCTCTCCCCGCTTTTGCGGGGCGAGGGAGTCAGGTCGCGATCGACGTCTGGGCTTGTCGCGCGCACGGAGAAGGAGGCGACCCCTCACCCCCGCCCTCTCCCCGCTTTGCGGGGCGAGGGAGTCAGGTCGCGATCGACGTCTGGGCTTGTCGCGCGCACGGAGTAGGAGGAGACCCCTCACCCCCGCCCTCTCCCCGCTTTGCGGGGCGAGGGACTCAGGTCGCGATCGACGTCTGGGCTTGTCGCGCGCACGGAGAAGGAGGAGACCCCTCGCCCCCGCCCTCTCCCCGCTTTGCGGGGCGAGGGAGCCAGGTCGCGATCGACGTCCATAGCTCAGACCTCGTGGGGCCTTCGCTTGGTGAACAACACCTCTCCTGCCGCGATGGTCTCGCTCGGGTAGTCGCTCGCGATCACGTCCGGGCCGATCTCGACGCCCGCAGCGATGGTGTAGCCAGCCGGAACGAGGGCCGACTTGCCGACCACGGTGAGCTTGCCGCCCGGCTCTCCGATCTTTGCTCCGGCGCCCACGCGCGTGCGCGCGTCGATGATGGCCCGGTTCAACACGGCCCCCTTCTCGATGAGGCAGTCCGTCAAGATGATGGAGTCCCTCACGATGGCCCCGGGCATCAGGCGAACACCCGGAGAGAGCACGCTGCGCTCGACGATGGCGCCGCTCAGCAGCGTGCAGCCATGCGTGATGAGGGAGTCGTTCACCGTGGCACCGTTTGCGAAGCGCGCGGGCGGGCGGTTCTCGCTGCGGGTGTGGATGAGCCAGCCGAGGTCGTTGAGGTCGTACGCGGGCGGATCGCTGATGAGATCCATGTGCGCGTCCCAGTACGAGTCGAGCGTTCCGACGTCGCGCCAGTAGCCCTTGTACAGCCACGAGAAGACTCGCTCGCCGCGGCCGATCATGCGCGGGAGGATGTCCTTGCCGAAGTCGTGGTGCGAGGTCGGTATGTCCTTGTCCTCGAGCAGCACGCGATCGAGCGCGGCGTAGTTGAAGACGTAGATGCCCATCGAGCCGAGGCCCAGTACCGGATCTTTGGGCTTCTCGACGAAGTTCGTGACGCGGTCCTCCGCGTCGACCTGGCAGATCCCGAAGCGCGACTTCTCGTCGTCCCGCACGTCGATCGTCGCGATCGTGACGTCGGCCTCGTTCTTCTGGTGGAACGCGATGAGCTCGCGATAGTTCATGCGGTAGATGTGGTCGCCGCTCAGCAGCACCACGAGCTCGGGCTTGCGGTCCTTGATGAACAGGAAGTTCTGCTGGACGGCGTCGGCCGTCCCCGCGAACCACGCGGTGTGCTCGCGCGAGCTGTACGGCGAGTAGATCCGCACGCCGCCGCCGCGGTCACGGTTGAGCTCCCAGGGCCCGCCAGCGCCGATGTGATCGATCAGCGAGTGCGGGCGGTACTGCGCGAGGATCATCACGTCCTGCAGCATCGAGTTGACGCAGTTCGACAGGACGAAATCGATGATCCGGAACTTCCCGGCGAACGGGACGGCGGGCTTCGCGCGCTTGGCTGTCAGCACGGAGAGGCGGGTGCCCTCACCCCCGGCGAGGATCACGGCGCAGGTCTTCATGGCCCGAACGGTATCAGAGGGCTTTCGCGGATCGCGAGCTTCCGGGGGGTGGATCGATCGGCTCGCTGCGCTGCGCTCCTGCGGTGGATCGTCTTGA
Organism: Polyangiales bacterium; assembly: GCA_038252025.1. Classification (GTDB taxonomy): domain Bacteria; phylum Myxococcota_A; class Polyangia; order Polyangiales; family Sandaracinaceae; genus JBBSAT01. The sequence goes on from JBBSAT010000024.1 coordinate 13,328, forward strand.
CGCAAACGGGGCCAGATCGGGTACCCTCGCCGGGCTCATGGTGCGTCGTGAATCTTCGTTCGCCCTCCTGTTCGTCGTCCTCGTCTTCGGGCTGAGCGCCCTCGCGCCCAGTCGCGGGTCGGCCCAGCCGCGCCGGGTCGGCGCCGACGAGGACGAAACGGGAACGGGCCCATCGACCGGCGCCGAGCCGGAGCCCACGCCGACGACGAGCGAGCCGAGCAGCTCGGTCCCGCGCGTCTACGTGCTCTCCGTCGCGATGGAGGACGACCTCGAGGCGTTCGCGCAGCGCGCAGGCGCAGCGGCTCGACACGAGCTCCGGCGGATGGCGACCGTCGAGTGGCAGACCGCCGATCGGCTCTTCCTCGGCTACGACGCGTCGGCGCTCGAGACGCTGGAGCGCGCGCGTGTACGGCTCGACCAAGGCCGACAGGCCTACCTGAACCTCGATCTCGGCCAGGCGATCGAGCTCTTGCAGGGCGCGGTCGCCGACTTCGATGCGACCGCAGGCGCGCTCGAAGATCCCGAGGAGCTCGGTGAGTCTCTCCTCCTCCTCGGGGCGTCGTTTGCGTTCAACGGGCAGTCGCGCGACGCCACCCGGATCTTCTCGCGGCTCCACGTTCAGATGCCGCACATCGTCCCGGACCCGAACGTCTACCCGCCCGACGTGATCGCGCGCTTCGACGCGGCGCGTCCGCGAGACGCGAGCGATCCGCAGGCGTCGATCGTGATCGAGAGCGATCCTCCCGGCGCCATCGCCTTCGTCGACTTCGTCGCGCGCGGCGTCACGCCGATCACCGTGACGGGGCTCATCGGCGGGGATCACATCGTCCGCGTGACGCGCCCGGGCGCGACGCCGAGCGTGAGCGCCGTGACCGTACGCGCACGCCACCAGGAGGCGTCGAGCGCTTTCCTCGTCGACGACGAGCGCACCACGGGCCTCTACGATGCGATGAGCCAGATCCGGGAGGACGACATCGCGTCGCTCGGGCCGCAGAGCTGGATCCGTGAGGCGGCGCGCATCCTCGACATCGAGCGCGTCGGCGTGATCCGCGTCTCGCAGGGCGAGATGGAGGGCCAGGTCGGGCTCGAGCTGCTCGTGTTCGACGTTCGAAGCGGTCGGCGCCTCGTGCGCGGCGCGGGTCAGGCGCCCACGGGGATCGGCGCGCTCGAGGGCGCCGTCCATCGCCTGGTCTCGGGCGCGCTCGAAGCGGCGCTGACGTCGCGACAGGCGGCCGACGAGGAGCACGCCGTGGTCGTGCCGATCGACGACGAGAGCGCCATCGTCGTGGCGCCCCCCGTCGAGAGCCATTCGATCGTGGAAGAGTGGTGGTTCTGGACGATCATCGGCGGCGTGGTGATCGCCGGGGCTGCCGTCGGGATCGGAGTCGCGGCCTCGGACACCGGACCTGCGCTCGGGCAGAACCCGGGCGGCGTGGTCGTGCTGGAGTTCTGATGCACACGCCGTCTGCCTCGCGCGCTTTCGCGCTCGCTCTCCTCTGCCAGTCGCTCGTCTCGATCACGGTCGCCCAGGCACAGGACGAGGCTGCCGCGCCGCAGGCGGTCGTGACGAGCGCGCTGATGATCACCGAGGGCGGCGCCACGGACGGTCAGGCCGCCCTAGTCTCGATCGGCCTCCGCCGCGGCCTCAGCGAGGTAGTCGGCGTGGACTTCGTCCATCCCGTCGATGTGCTCTCGCCGCCCGAGGTCAGCGAGGACCTGCAGTTCGCCCTCGACGAGCTCGACGCGCGCGCCGATCAGGTCCGTGACGGCGACGCGCGCGACGTGCTCGAGAGCGTCCAGATCATCATCGATCTCTTCGAGCAGAACCTCGCTGCCGTCCGGCGCGAGCAGCTCATCGACGCCTACATGATCGAGGGCGTCGCGCGCTGCCGGCTCCGCCAGACGCGCGAGTGCGAGTCGATGTTCGCGCACGTGGTGGTCTTTCGGGAGCAGCACGAGTACGACGCCGCGCGCTATCCCGCCGAGTACCAGGACATCTTCGATCGCGTTCGCACGCGCGTCTCGAGCGGCCCGCGCGCGGCCCTCGAGGTCGACACGTCGCCATCTGGCGCCGAGGTGTACGTCGACGGACGGAGCTACGGGCCGTCTCCCGTCAGCGTGCCGGACCTCCTCGTCGGCGATCACTACGTCACGATCAAGCACATCGCGTCGGTGAAGATGGTCGCGCGTGCGACGGTCACCGCCGGAGGCTCGGAGGTCTCGTACGAGCTTCAGCCGAACGAGCGCTCGCGGCTCGTCGCATCTCCCGAAGCGCTCGCCGCGATCCGCGGAGAGCTCGGCGAGGAGCGGGCGGGGTCGGCCATCCGCAGCCTCGGCAACACCCTCGGTGCGTCGCAGGTCGTCATCGGCGTCGTCACGCCCGACGGTGACGATCAGCTGCACCTGGTCGCGTACCTCTACGACGTGCGGACCCGGTTCTTGCTCGCCCACCGCGAGACGACGATGGGCACCGACGACGCGGGCATGGAGGTCGCGCGTCAGCTCGCGATCGACCTCTACGACGGCGTCGATCTCACAGGCGCGATCGCCATCCCCGAGGACGCCCTGAACGACACGATCGAGGTCCGGGCCGAGCTCTACGAGGAGTGGTGGTTCTGGACGGCGATCGGTGTCGCCGCCGTGGCGATCGGCGTGGGCGTCGGCATCGGCGTGGCGACGGCGCCCGCGGGTGTGCCCGACGGCTGGACCCGGATCGACGGTCAATTCTAGGGACTGGCGCCATGCGCGCGGCGACCCTGATCCTGGTGCTCGCGCTCGCCGCGTCGTGCACCTCCGAGCCTCCCCGCCGGGATCCCGCGCTCGATCTGCCGCGCAGCGTCGAGGTCGACGAGCTGCCGATCGAGCTGGACGAGGACCAAGCGCTCCCGCCGCCGATCGCCGCCCCGCTCGCGCGCTCGGGTGATGCGGCGCGTCCGCCGCGCGAGGTCGTTCCGGCGGCGGCCGAGGACGCGGCGTACGACTCCGACGAAGCGGTCGAAGCGCTCCGCTTCGTCTACCGCGTGCGGTTGGAGATCCCGGGGACGCTCGCCCCGGACGCGCGAAGGGAGGCCTCCGACGTCGCGACGCCCGCGGCCGAGATCTTCGTCGACGTGAACGCCGAGCGGCTGCGCGCGCGCTTCGTGGGCCCCGGCTGGCCGGTCGAAGCGGGCTCCGAGGTGCGGCTCCGCGGGGACTCTCCCGGTGCGTACGTGTTCGACCGCGACGGCGGGCGGCCGCTCGTGCCGGGCGAGCTCGCTGCATGGTTCGAAGGGGGCGAGCCCCGCGCCGGGCCTCAGCTCGTGGTGCGACGCGATCCGCTCTTCCGCAGCACGTCGGGACCGGCGCCGGGCGAGCTCGTTTGCGCGCTGCTGGCCGAGTGGGCCGGCGAGCCGCGCGAGAGCGTGATGCGCCGCTGCTCGACCGGCGCGCCGCTGACGTTTCGCATCGGGTTCTGGCGCGGGGAGCGCACCGCCGAGGTGCCGGTCGAGATCCCGAGGCGCGACCTCCGCTGCGACCACCACGGTGCGGTCGCCCCGATCGCGCGCGGCTCGAGCCGAGCCTTTCTCGAGCCGAGCGCGCTCGCGCGACTTCCGACGCGCGTGCCGCGGACGATCGAGGCCGTCGGCGATGGGCTCGAGCCCGCGCCAGCCGAAGGGCTCGAGCTGGTCAACGAAGGGGACACGCGTGTGATCGTCATCGTGGACGGCGTCGCCATCGGCTGGGTGGATGGCCTGGCGACCGGTCGCTTCGTCGGGCTCGCACCCGGCTTCCACGAGATCGCAGCGATGCGCGGGCTCGGCGCGGTGGTCATGCGCCCGCGCGACGTGCGGGTGCCCGGCCGCACGATCCTCCGTGCAGTCCGTCGGATCGAATAGCGGACGGGCGTCGAACCGGACATCCTCCGCGGCATGTCGTCAGAACGCATCGTCGTCTCCATCGAATCGGGCGTCGCGCACGTGGAGCTCGCGCGCGAGGACAAGCGGAACGGGCTCGACCTCGCGATGTTCGAGGGGCTCGTCGAGGCCGGGGAGCGGCTGAAGAAGGATCGCGCGGTTCGCGCCGTCGTCCTCTCCGGGCGCGGCAAGGCCTTCTGCGCGGGCCTCGACTGGGGCGCGTTCCTCGCGATGGGCGCGGACGTCGGTGAGAAGCTGCTCTCGAGAGCACCCGGGACGCCGGCCAACCTCGCCCAGCGCGCGTGCTGGATCTGGCAGGAGCTCGACGTTCCGGTGATCGCCGCGATCCGAGGGGCTGCCGTCGGCGGCGGCCTCCAGCTCGCGCTCGCCGCCGATCTTCGCTTCCTCGCCCAGGACGCGCAGCTCAGCGTGATGGAGATCCAGTACGGGCTCATCCCGGACATGAGCGCGACGCGGACGCTGTCCAAGCTCGTCCGGCCCGACGTCCTGCGCGAGCTGGTGTTCACCGGGCGCAAGGTCTCGGCGGACGAGGCCGTCGCGATCGGTCTCGCGACGCGCGTCGTGGAGGATCCCATCGCGGCCGCCTTCGAGACAGCCAGGGCGATCGCGAAGCGCTCTCCGCACGCGATCCGCGCGGGAAAGCGCCTCTTCAGGGACGCCGACGAGCTCGACGTGGCCCGCGCGTTCCTGCTGGAGACCGAGCTTCAGCTCGGCCTCCTCGGCTCGCCGAACCAGTCGGAGGCGGTGATGGCGGTGATGGCGAAGCGGGAGCCGGTGTTCGCAGATCCGGAGTGAGCTCTTTCTTCGCGCTCGCTCGCCCGCTCGAGGCGGGCGCCGAGCTCACGACGAAGATGTACTCGACGTTCCGGAGGTGGCTGACCTTGCCGACCTTCTGGCCGCTCGGGTTGTAGATGCCGATCTGGGCGCCGACGTAGCGCTTGTAGTCGTGCTCGATCACGCGCACGCGGCCGCGTTTCTCGCACATCGTCTCGATCGCCTCGCGCGTGAGCCAGCCCTCGTCGCTGAAGGAAACGATCAGCGTGCGCGCGTCGATCGCGTCGAGCACGGCGGAGAGCGCGGGGCCGATCTCGTGACGGCGATTGAACGGGCTCTTGCGCTCCTTGACGTCGATGCGCTTGCCCGCGATGCCGTAGCTCTCCGGCGCGTCCCAGCGCACGAGCGTCTCCCACACGTGATAGTTGCCGAGGTAGCTGTGCTGGTTGTACGGCGGATCGACGTAGGCGACGTGGGCCGAGAGCTTCTCTGCCGCTTGCAGCGCCTCGAGCATGTGCGCCTCCCCTTTTCCGCCCTTCGCGCGCGTGAGCAGCGCGGGCAGGCGCAGCACGAGATCGTTGTGCGAGCGCGCCGACCAGCCCTTCAGGTAGGCCATCTGCACGCCCGTCGTCGAGTCCACGCGATCGGCGGCCTCCATCAAGGAGACGAGCAGCACCGACTCGAGCAGCGGATCCAGCGCGCGCCGGGCGATGTCCTCACGGATCGCCTCGATCCGCGCCGCGTTCTTCGGCTGGAGATACCGCGTCCGCACCGCGAAGCTCTCCGTGAACCATCCCTCGCGCGGCGGCAGCTTCGAGAGCTCCCCGAGGATCGCCTCGGCGCGCTCGGCGAGATCTTCGCGATCGGCCTCGACGTAGCAGCGCGCGAGCGTGTGCGCGTAGGCGTTGTGATCGTTGGCGAGGACCCGAAAGCCCTCCGCCTTGAGCGCGTGGCCGACGCGCGACGTGCCCGAGAACAGGTCGATCACCTCCGACGCGCCCGCGACGCTCTTCACGAGCTCGACGATCCGCGGAACGAGAAGCCGCTTGCTCCCGAGGTATTTGATCACGGCAGGAGTGCTCGCGGAGCGGCCCGCGTACGGGAGTGCTCGCTCCGAGCACGGAGGGGAGCGAGCGGCGTAGCGAGCCGATGAATCACAGATCGATCATCGGAGGAGTCGCGCGAGGGCGGCCCGGTCAGCTTCTGCCGAGGCCGTGGGATCTTCCGCGAGCCGCGACGGGAGGCGGAGCGTGGTGCGCCGCGGCGACACGAGGACGTGCGTGGCGTCGACCGAGCCGTGCACGAGGCCTTCGGCGTGGATCGCGAGGAGCGCGCGCGCGAGGTGGTCCGGATCGGGAGCCCCGCCCACGACGCCATCGTGCTCGAGCACGAGCGTGCTCTCCTCGAGCGCAGCGACCAGCTGGACGAAGGGCGAACGGATCTTGGACCAGGCCGCCGCGCTCGCTCGCTCGTCGTCGGTCAGCGTGCGGAGCTCCACGAGGCGCCCGAGCAGCTCGTCCTTGGCGAGCGTGCGGTCCGCGTGCACGACCACGTCGAGGTAGCGCGCGATGTGCGGGCCCGACGGAGGCGGGATGCTGGAGGTCCGCACCTCCAGCCGCTCCGGCGCGGCGGAGGGCGCGCGCGACTCGAACGCGTCGTCGTATCGGCGCACCGGGAGGGCTTCGAGGGCGAGCAGCACCTCGCTCGCGCCCGAGGGTCGCTCGCTCTGCTCCTTCTCGAGCATCCGCGCGAGCAGCGCGTCGATCGCGCCGTCGAGCCAGCCGGCTTGCGTGCTCGCCGTGATCGGGCGCTCCTCCACGTGGGCGAACGCGAGATCGCCGCCCTCGAAGGGCAGACGGCCCGTGAGCGCGCGATGCAGGATCATCCCGAGGGCGTAGAGGTCCGTCGTGGCGTCGGGCTTCGCGCTGCCCGTGATCTGCTCGGGCGCCATCGTCTCGAGCGTTCCCATCATGGCGCCGGTCATCGTCGCGCCGAGGTCGATGAGGTGAGCGACGCCGAAGTCGCTGATCTTCGGCTCGCCGGCCGTCGAGAAGAGGATGTTCGCCGGCTTCAGATCACGATGCACGACGCCGCGTCGGTGCACCGCATCGAGACCGCGCGCGATGCTCTTGGCGATGGCGATCGCTGCCGAGGGCTCGAGCGGGCCGAGGGGCGAGTCGCTCCCGCCGAGGCGGTCGGCCAGCGTGCCGCCCTCGCAGAGCTCCATCACCAGGTAGGGGCCTTCGGGATGGTAGGCGAGCACGCGGACGACGTTCGGATGGTCGATCCCCATGGCGACGCGCGCCTCGCGAGCGAAGCGGGCGAGCGCATCGCGACCGGCTGCGCCGCCGGTCGCGCGCAGCGCCTTGAGCGCGACGGCGCGACCATAGAACGTGTCTTCGGCGAGGAGCACGCGCCCCGCGCTCCCTTCGCCGAGGGGCCGAGTGACGCGATAGCGTCCGACGACGAGCTCTCGCTGGGCGTCCGAGACGAGCCCGCGCGCATCGCCGAACGTGACGCGGAGCATCTCCGGGACGCTGGTCGGGAGCGCCGGATCGTCAGCGCGCAGCTGGTCGAGCACCGCGCCTGCCGCCTCCGAGAGCCCGAGCGCCGCGAAGCAGGCCACCAGGAGTCGCCGCGCGGCGCGCGCATCGTCGACGCTCGCCTCGGTCTCCCGGAGCACGACCTGGAGCGCGTGCGTCGCGGGCTCGAAGCGACCCATCGCCACGAGGATGCGTCCCAGCGCGAGCGCGGCGGCCGCGTCCTCGGGCGCCTCGCGCATGCGCTGTTCGTAGAGGATCCCCGCGGCGCGCGCCTCGCCCAGCGCCTCCTGACACTCGGCGGCGCGAACGAGCTCGCCGGCCTCCTGGAAGAGCCGCGCTGCGTCCGCGAGCTCACCGGTCGCGTATCTCAGCACCGCGGCGTCCAGCGTCCGGTGTCGATCCTCGGCGATGCGCGCTGCCTTCGGCGCTTCGGCGGGAGAGCGAGACACTTCGTCGAGGGCGGATGCGATCAGCTCTCGATCGCGCGAGGTGAGCGCGTGTCGATACGCCTCCGCGAGCTCGCCCGCGACGCGCGCGCAGGCGATCGCCTCGGCGTACTTCCAGACCGTCGCGAAGAGCTCGGCAGCGCGCGCGTGGTGACCCTCCGCCCGCGCGCGGACGGCGGCATCCTCGTGCCTGCCCTGGTGGACGAGCGCGGCGACCTCCGGACTGTCCGCGGCTTCGGCGATCGTCACCGGGCGAGCGTCCGACTTCGTTCGCTGTGGCGCAAGCAGCTCACGGCTGCAGTGCCGGCTGGACCGCCGGCGGCGTCAGCGCCGGAGCTTCGGCGGGACCCTCGGTCTCGGGCGTCTCCTCCTCGGCCTCGGTCGCGCCCGAGAGATCGGCGATCGGCTCGACGCCGCGGCCACGCGCGGCTCGGTCGTATCGCGGCCCGAGCGCTCGGAGGATCTGTCGCTCCCGGGTCCGCTGGTCGGGCGCCGACGAGTCGCTCCAGAAGTAGCTCCGCGCGCGGACGTCGAGGTGGACGAAGCCGCTCGTCGGATAGATGCCGACGCCGACGAAGCCCTGCGTGCGCAGCCAGGCCGCGAGGCGACGGTCGCCGACACCGGGCAGCACGAAGTCGATCGCGCGGCCCTGCGCGTGACGGCTCGACGGCCGACCGTTCCGGTAGCCGCTGACCACGTGGACGTAGGGCGCGTGGAAGTGGCGCGCGGCGGCGTACGTGAGCTCCACGAGCCGCGGATGGATGGGGTGCGTCGAGCCGTCCGCGCGGAACGCGAGCGCCTGCTCGGCGAGCGCCATGTCTCCCTCGTCGAACCCGCCGTCGTCGCCCGCCGGGATCAGCTCGAAGCGCCGCGGCCCCGTCAGCGGCCGGAGCACGAGCGGAGAAGGGGTCGTCCGCCGCCAGACCTCGATCTCGCGCCGGCTCGCCGCGGCGTGCCACCGCCGGATCTGAACGCGCTGTGCCGCCGTGAGGTGGGGCCGCACCGGGTGACGTCGCCTCCGCCGCTGACAGCTCGTCGCCGCGCTGTTCTCGGCCCGCGCATGCGGCTGTGCTTCCGGCGCCAACGGAACGCTGACCACGAGCACCGCGAGGATCACTGCTGCCGCGAGGCCGCGCACGCGGTCAAGAGAGCCTCCGTCGGCCGCCGACGCAAGCGGACGATGGCGCGGCGTGGGAAGATCGCGCTCCATGCGGACCGTATCGCAACCTGGGCCTCCATCGGGTGTCGCAACGGGAATGAAGCGCGCGATCCTCCTGATTCTGCTCGCCGCCGTGATCGGGCTCTACCCGTCGCCGGGTGCGCGCGCCGACTTCGAGGTGGGGACGTTCGAGGGCGTGCCCTGGCCGATCGTGCCGCCGCCGATCCCGGGGCCCCTCCCACGCGCCCCGCGATTTCCGACCCCGCGGCCGGAGGCGCCCACTGGCGCAGGTACGCGGATCGTCGAGCTCGTCGAGCAGATCCGCGCCTCGATGCGCGAGTCGAGCTACCAGCACACGACCCTCGTCCGCGCGCGAGACGGCGTCTATCGCTGGGACTGCTCGGGGATGGCCGCCTGGGTGCTACGGCAGGCTGCGCCGGTCGCGATGCGGCGCATCACGCGGGAGCGCCCGGTCGCGCGCGACTTCGTCCACGCGATCGAGAGCGCGCCCGAGGGCCGCTCGCGGGCCGGCTGGGAGCGCGTCTCGCGGATCGACGAGGCCATGCCGGGCGATCTCTTCGCGTGGCGACGCCCGCGCGGCTTCCCCAGCCACAACACGGGGCACGTCGGCTTCGTGCTCGACCGCCCGGTCCCGGTCCCCGAGATTCCCGGCGCGTGGGCGGTGCGCGTCGCCGACAGCTCCTCGTACGTGCACCAGGACGACTCGCGCACGGGGGACGCGGACGGCGGCTTCGGGATCGGGACGATCGCGTTTCTCGCGGACGCGGACGGTCACGGCACGCACTACGGCTGGTACGGAACCGTCAGCGACGGCTACGTGATCACGCCCATCGTGTTCGGTCGCGTCTCGCGCTGAGCTCGCCCGCTCATGTCCCCGTTCGGGAGGGGTGCCGCGGCCGCGAGGACCCGCACGGGAGGCCGCTGATGACGGCGTGAAGGGCGCGCTCTGCCGCGCTACATCCCGCCCCACTGGAGGCTCGATGACGAATTCGGTCGACGTGGCGGTCCTCGGCGGTGGGCTCGCGGGAAATCTTCTCGCGCGGCAGCTGCGGCGCATGCTGCCCGAGGTCTCGGTCGCGGTGTTCGAGCGGGACGTGGAGCGCGCCTACAAGGTGGGCGAGTCCAGCGTCGAGATCGCCGCGCACTACTGGGTGCGCCGCCTCGGTCTCGCCTCGTACTTCCACAAGGAGCACCTCCCGAAGAACGGCCTGCGCTTCTTCTTCGACTCCGAGGGGCACGATCTCGAGCTCGAGCAGATGAGCGAGATCGGCGTGAACGGTCTGCCGCCGTACCTCAGCTTCCAGATGGATCGCGCCCGGCTCGAGCGGGATCTGATGACCATGAACCAGGAGCTCGGAGCCGACGTGCGCATCGGCACGAAGGTCTCGAACCTGGTCCTCGGCAAGGACGGCGAGCGCCATCGATTCAGCGTCGAGGACGGCGGGACGAAGACCGAGTGGAGCGCGCGCTGGGTCGTCGACGCGACCGGCCGCGAGAGCATGATCGCCAAGCAGCTCGAGCTCCGCGTCCCCGAGAAGAGCCACCGCATCGCCTCGTCCTGGGGTCGCTTCACGGACGTCGCCGACATGGACGATCGCCCGAACGCTCCGGCCTGGCGCGGGCGCGTGAACGACACCTGCCGCAGCCTCTCGACGAACCACTTCTCGTACCCGGGCTACTGGATCTGGTTCATCCCGCTTCGCGAGGGGCTCACCTCGGTCGGCGTGGTGCAGGAGTCGAAGGACTGGAGCCCCGCGCGCCACAAGGCCGACGGGCTCATGAAGTTCCTCAACGAGCACAAGGCCGTGTCCTCGCTCTTGACGAAGGCCAAGGCGGTCGACGTCGGCGCGTTCACGCAGCTCGCGTACCGCACCAAGAAGTTCTTCAGCGCCGATCGCTGGGGCCTGATCGGCGACGCTGCGGCGTTCAGCGATCCCTTCTACAGCCCGGGCTCCGACTTCATCGTGACCGAGTGCGACTTCGTCACGGACCTCATCGCGCGCGAGCTGCGCGGCGAGCCGATGGAGGAGCCGGTCCGCCTCTACGACGACTACATGCAGTACCGCTTCGACACGACGCTCGCCGTCTACGATCAGCAGTACCCGGCCTTCGGGAGCTACGAGCTCTTCCGCGCGAAGGCCTTCTTCGACACGGGCACCTACTACAACCTGCTCTTCGACGCGTTCCACCGGGAGGAGCACCTCGACTTCCGCCGCGTGCGCATGGCGCTACGACGTCGTGCCGGTGCGATGGAGATGATGACCTCGGTCGGGAAGTCGTTCGCGACCGCTGCGGCCGAGATGATGAAGCGCGGCACCTACTACAGGAACAACAGCGGCTGCTACGAGGTCGACGGGCGCGCCGCGTTCGGCGCGTTCGGAAACGTCGGCGCGGATCGCACGCGCCGCGAGATCGCCGCGCGCACCAACGTGGTGCTGCAGCGAGCCGACGAGCTCCTCTCGGTCGCGCTCGATCACGACTTCGGTCCCGTCGAGCACCTGGTGCGCGCGGGCGACGTGCTCGAGGCCGAGGCGGGCGGCGCCGAACAGACGCCATGAGCGAGCGTCGCCGCATCGTGGTGACGGGCACCGGCGTGCTCTCGCCGATCGGCAACTCGGTCTCGGAGTCGATCGCCTCGCTACGCGCCGGGCGGAGCGGCGTCCGCTTCATGCCGGAGTGGGACTTCGTGTCCGACCTCCAGGGCCGCCTCGGCGCGACGGTGGAAGGCCTCGATTTCAAAGCGATCTTCGACCGACGGCAGCGCCGCACGATGGGCCGGGTCGCGATGCTCGCGGTCCACGCCGCGCAGCATGCGGTGGCCGAAGCCGGGCTCGCCCCCGAGGTCCTCGCCTCGCCGCGCACGGCCGTGGCGTTCGGCTCGACGCACGGGAGCGGCAGCGAGGCCGACGCGTTCGGTGAGCCGCTCGCGCTCCACCGATCGATGCGCGGCCTCGAGTCGAACGCCTTCTTCCGGTTCATGTCGCACACGGTCGCGGTGAACGTCGCTCACTTCTTCAAGGTCCAGGGGCGCGTGGTGCCCACGTGCACGGCCTGCACGAGCGGCTCGCAGGGCATCGGCACGGGCTACGAGCTCATCCGCGCGGGCCTCGCCGACGTGGCGCTCACCGGCGGCGCGGAGGAGATGCACTACAAGACGGCGGTCACGTTCGATCTCCTGATGGCCGCCTCCACGCGCTTCAACGACCGGCCGGATCAGAGCCCGCGGCCTTTCGACACCGCGCGCGACGGACTGGTCTGCGGCGAGGCGGCCGGGGCGCTCGTGCTGGAGTCGCTCGAGCATGCGCGCGCGCGCGGCGCGATGATCCTCGCCGAGGTCGAGGGCTACGCGAGCAACTGCGACGGCTCGCACCTGACCGTTCCGAGCCAGGACGGCATGGAGCGCGTGATGCGCCTCGCGCTCTCGGACGCTGGTCTCGCCTCGGACGACATCGACTACGTGAACGCGCACGGGACGGGCACCGAGATCGGAGACATCGCGGAGAGCCAGGCCACGCGCGCCGTCTTCGGCCGCCCGGTGCCGATCTCGACGCAGAAGGGCTACGTCGGTCACACCGTCGGCGCCTGCGGCGCGATCGAGGCCGCGTGGAGCATCGCGATGATGCGCGGCGGCTTCCTGGTGCCGAACCGGAACCTCGAGAACCTCGATCCCCGCTGCGCCGAGCTCGACTACGTGCGCGAGCTGCGCGAGGCGAAGCTCGGCCACGTGATGAGCAACAACTTCGCCTTCGGCGGCATCAACACCTCGCTCGTGCTCGGCCCTCCGCCGGACTGAGCGACGGGGGTGCGGGTCAGGTCGACGCGAGATCGCCGCTGAGGCGCGCAGCGACGTCGGCCACGAAGCGGTGCACGGAGGCATCTGCGAGGCGCCCGAGCGCGAGCGTGTCGACCGCGGCGCCGAGCGCGCCGAGCGGCGGCCGGTACTCGCCGCGCAGGTCGAGCTGCGTCTCGTCCTTGGAGAGCGCGTAGATCGTCAGGACGGCCTCCATCGACGGGAAGAGCGCTGCGGCGTGCGTGGCCTTCCAGGTCAGCGGGATCCGCGTCGCTTCCGCGTGGCCGAGCGGGCTCTCGGTGGACTCCTCGATCGCGCCGACCTCGATCGTCACGTCCGTCCCGACCTCGAGGCTCCCGATGCTGGCGCGCAGGTTCGCGGCGAGAGAGCCCGCGCGATGGGCGGCGCCCTTGGTCGCGCGACCGAAGATCCCTGCCGGATCGGCCCGAAGCGCGTCCCGGACTGCGGCGTAGGGACGGTTCACGTACTCGTAGGCGCGGAGCTCGTGGGGCTTGCTCATGAGGGCCAGCCTACGCCCAGTCCGGAGCAGATCCAGAGCGGATTCGCGCGCCTGACGCCCCTCTTCAGGCGCGAACGGCCCGGGACGGACGGCGCGCGTTCCGGTAGATTGCGCGCGGCGTGACGGGAGCGTGATGCGTTGATCTGGGAAGCCTGGGTGACCTGCGGCGTCGTCGCCGTGATGATCGTCGCGCTCGCCCGCAACGTGGCGTCGGCGGATGCCGTCGTGCTCTCCGCAGCGACGGTGCTCTCGGCCATGCGGATCTTCTCGGCCCGCTTCCCGGGCGCGCGCGAGGTCGCGGGCGCGCTCGGGAACGAGGGCCTCGTGACGGTCGCCGTGCTCTTCGTCGTCGCGGCGGGGCTCACGCACTCGGGCGGCAGCTCGCGGATCGGCGCGCCGATGCTCGGTCGTCCGCGCAGCACCGCGGCGGCGCAGATCCGGATGATGGTGCCCGTCACCGCGATCAGCGCGTTCCTCAACAACACGACGGTGGTCGCGACCTTCTTGCCTGTCGTGAAGGACTGGGCGCGCCGGCTCCAGCTCGACCCGTCGCGCCTCTTGATGCCGCTCAGCTACGCGGCCGTGCTCGGCGGCACGTGCTCGCTCATCGGAACGAGCACGAACATCGTCGTCCAGGGGCTGATGATCGACCACGACATGACGCCGATGGGGATGTTCACGCTCACCCCGATCGGCGTGCCCATCGCGCTCGCCGGCATCGCGTACGTCGTGGTCGCGTCGCGCTGGCTCCTGCCGAAGCGCACCGCGGCGAGCGAGCGCATGGCGAACGCGCGCGAGTACACGGTCGAGATGGAGGTGGCGAAGGGCAGTCCGCTCGACGGCACTTCGATCGAAGCGGCGGGCCTCCGGCATCTCCCCGGCCTCTTCCTCGCAGAGGTGCATCGCGGCGACGACTTCGAGCCAGCCGTGGCGCCCGACTTCGTGCTTCGCGGCGGGGACCGCGTCGTGTTCGTCGGTCTCGTGCACTCCGTCACCGACCTCGCGAACGTGCACGGCCTCGTGCCCGTGCCCGAGCCGGACGCTACCGACGTCGACGTGCCACGCAGCGACCGGATCTTCGCGGAGGCCGTCGTCAGCGCGACCTCACCCGTCGCCGGAAAGAGCATCCGAGAGGCTCGCTTTCGGACGCGGTACAGCGCGGCCGTGCTCGCCGTGCACCGCAACGGCGACCTCGTGCGCAGCAAGATCGGCGACATCGTCCTGCGCGCCGGCGACACGCTCCTGCTCGAAGGGCCGCCGCGTCTCCTCGACGAGCAGCGTGACAAGCGCGACTTCCTGCTCATCTCGGCCGTCGACGGACGAGAGCCGGTTCGTCACGACCGCGGCGCGATCTCGATCGCGATCCTGGTGGGGCTCGTCGTGGCGGGCGGGCTCGAGCCCCTGACGCACCTGCCGCTCCTGCCGTTCGCGCTCCTCGCGGCGGCCCTCATGGTCGCGACGGGCTGCTCCTCGATGTACCAGGCGCGCCGGTCGATCGTCTGGAGCGTTCTGCTCTGCATCGCCGGCGCGCTCGTCGTCGCGCGCGCGCTCGAGTCGACGGGCGCCGCGGGAGCGCTCGCGTCGGGCGTCGTCGCCTTCGCACGGCCGCTGGGGCCCACCGTCGCGCTGATGGCGGTCTATCTCACGACGCTCATCCTCACCGAGCTGCTCACGAACAACGCTGCTGCGGCGCTCTCGTTTCCGATCGCGATCGAGACCGCGACGCAGATGCAGACGAGCCCAATGCCCTTCGTGATCACGGTGTGCGTGGCGGCCTCGTGCGGCTTCGCGACGCCGACCGGCTACCAGACGCACCTGATGGTCTACGGCGCGGGCGGCTATCGCTTCTCCGACTTCCTCCGCATGGGCATCGGGCTCGATCTCGTCTGCTTCGGGATCGCGATGGCGCTGATCCCGATGTTCTTTCCGTACTGAGCGCAGCCGTTCAGAAGAGCGTCGTCTCGCAGACGCCGTTCATGAAGCGGTACCAGGTGCGGTTCGAGGAGTGCACCCGGACGCCGTAGTTCTCGGCGAGACGATCACCGCTCGCGCGGACGCGGACCTCGTGATCGTCGTTCGGGTCACTGATGCAGACCAGGCCCGATGTGTTGCACGCGGCGACCACGGCCGCGGTGTACGCGGCGTCGTCGATCACGAGCCAGCTCGAGGTGTCCCGGAACATCACGGGATCGAAGAGCTCGGGGCGCGTGTCCATGACGCTCTGGACGGCCGCCTGGACCTGCCCGGCGAAGCGCGCGGTGCTCGGCGCGCACCAGATGTCGTCGACACAGGGATCGCACGCGAGGGAGTGACCGCATCCGTCGGGCGCGGGACCGCAGCAGGATGCGCAGTCGTAGGCAGGCGTGCACGACGGCCCTGCGTCCGGAGAAGTGAACGCGTCGGGCGACGCAGCCGCGTCCGGCGCGCTGGCGTCGAGGCTCCCCGCGTCTTCACCGGGGCTGGTCGCGTCCTCCGGCTGCGGCGTGCCGTCCGCCGCGAGCGCGTCGAGGAGGGTGCCCGCGTCGCGCGCGCGCCCTGCACCGATGTCGTTCGTGCAGCCGACGAGGAGGATGATCGCGATCGTCGGCGCGAGACGCATCGCTAGAGCATCGCACGACGCGTCTCAGAAGACGTACGTCATGGCGGCACGCAGGCGCAGCACGCCGCCGGTGAACGCGAACTGCGCGTCGCGAAAGCTCGGAGGCCCCATCGAGCCGCGCGCATCACGTGACGCACCGGTGCCCTCCGTCGGGATGCCGAACATGCCGGTGTCGAACTGGCCATCGTCGTCCTCGTCGTGGTGGAGCGCGACGGCGTACGTCCCGGGCGCGATGCCCTCGAAGCTGCACGTCGCGCGTCCGTGGCTGATCGTGACGCGCGCGGAGGCCACGGCGCGCTCCGGATGGGTCGGGAAGGCGTCCGCCTGATCGTGCAGAGAGCACTGCAGGTGCCCGCGGTCGTTCCGGAAGCCCGTCGCTTCGACGACGATGCGGTTCGCCAGGGCCCCCGCGTCTTCCTGTGCGGAGAGCGGGCCGGCGAGGCCGAGCACGAGCACACCGGCGAGAGCGAAGCGGTTCATGACGCGAGCTCCAGGGTTTCCTTCGCACGGGGACGCGAGCGGACGAGCGCGTGGACCGGTACGTCCGCCACGCCTCCGTCCACGAGCACGTCGAAGTACCAACGTCGGAACGCGAGCGTGGGCGCATCGGTCGAGGCGCTCACCTCCAGACCAGGGCGCGGCACCGCGGGCGGATCCGATGACTCCACGACGACGCGATCTTCACCGAGGATGAGGCGATTGGCCCGGTCGAAGAGCCAGAGGAGCGGATTGAAGAGACCGAAGTCGCGCGTCGAGACGAGGATCATGCGCGTCGTGCGCTCGTCGACCGGCACGCAGTAGACGTGCTGCCGCATGCGACGTCGTCCGCTGTCGAGGAGGAGCACCATGCCGTTCGGCCGCCTCCACTCGAGGCCCGCTCCGCTGGGCTCGTCGTCGACCATGGCGCGAATGGTCATACCGAAGAGTGTGCGCTCGATGGTGAGCTCGAGCGAGCCGCTCCCTGCTGCAGGCGCGCGCAGGCCGCGGCCGATGGACGACCGGTGCACGTAGGGCAGGTGCGGGTAGTCGAGCATGTTCTCCATCGCGCGCGTCCAGTGCGTCGTCCACTCCTCTACATGAAAGAAGCGCGCCCACCCGCGCTCCGCCGCGAGCGCTTCGGGCAGATCCGGCTCGGTTCCGCGAGCGTCCGCGCCCGTGAACACCCAGAGCAGACCTCCGGCCTCGCGCACGGGGAGCGCCGTCGCGGAGAGCCGCTCGCGCTTCTCGCTCGAGAGATCGCACCAGGGCACGCGATCACACCCTCCATCCTTTCGGAACTCCCAGCCGTGGAACGGACACTCGAGGGTCCCGCGCTCGGTGACGCGACCGCGCGAGAGCTCGACCCCTCGGTGCGGGCATCGATCGAGGAGCGCGCCGACGCGGCCCTCGCGGTCTCGGAAGAGCGCGATCTTCTCGCCGGCGAGGCGCGTCGCGAGCGTTCGGCCTCGCTTCACACGGTGCGCGAGCTCGACCGGGGTCCACTGCTCACGAAAGCCCTCGAAGAGGGGCCGGGGTGCCGGATCGTTGATCTTACCAACTGACATACGGAAGCATATGTGGTCGACCACCAAGGACGTCAACTGCGTTAAAAATAGCGAGATGGTCGTCAAGCAGATTATCTCGGTTGTGCTACTAAATGCTCATGGGCCGTCCGGTCGGTGTCAGGAACGTGGACTTCGCGGAGAAGCGGGCGGAGCTCGTGCAGAAGGCGCGGGCGCGGCTCGTCCAGCCGCGCGGTGCCGACGCGAGCTTCCGCGACCTCGCACGCGCCACGGGTGTCGGCGCGCCGACGCTGCGGCACTACTTCGAGGATCGCGACGGGCTCGTGCGCGCCGTGCTCGAGGAGACCGCGGCGGAGGGCGCGCGCTACCTGCTGATGGTCACGGCGCCGCCGACGGCGCCGCTCGCCGACTCGCTTCGCTTCTTGCTGACGATGGTGGTTCGCGGGCTCTCGAGCGGGCTCGGGCCCGTGCATGCGCTCGGGCTCACGGCGGGTCTGTCGCACGCCTCGCTCGGACCTGCGTACCTGGACTTCATCCTCGAGCCGACGCTCCAGGCGTTCGAGGCGCACCTCGCGCACCACGCGGTTGCCGGCGCGCTGCGCTCCGACGTCGATCTACGTCTCGCCGCGCTTCAGCTGATCTCGCCGCTCTTGCTCGGCGCGCTTCATCAGCACGCGCTCGGCGGTATGCGCTGTCGTCCGCTCGACCTGGATGCGCTCGTCGAGCCGCACCTGGCGAGCTGGCTGCGGGCTTGGGCGGCTGGGTGAGGGGAGAAGGGGCAAGGGCAAGGGCAAGTCAGCGGAAGCCGCCGGCCGAGCGGATCTCCTCGGGGCGATGCGTTTCCTCGACAGGCGGGGGCGGGTCGTGGTGCGCGCCGTGCCGTACGACGACGGGCGTCGGCCGCTCCTCGTCGAAGCGCTGATCGAAGACGAAGATGTCGTCCTGGTCCGAGAAGGTGAAGCTCGTCGCCGGATCGGCGGGGCGCAGCATCGGCGCGACGCTCGCCGTGGCCAGCTCCACCCGGAAGGAGCCGCCGGGTGCCATCCCGATCGGGACGTGCGCGACCCCGCTCGAGTCCGTCACCGCGACCTCGAGTCCGTCGATCCGGACCGGCAAGCCCGCGCGCGGCGCGTCGCCTCCCGCGCGGACGACGAGCACGCCCTGGCGCTCGGAGGGCGGACAGCTCAGCGTCACGTCCAGCCCGCGCTCGGCTCCGGACACGTCGAAGAGCGGGCGCAGCGTCACCTCGGCTCGAACGCGTCCGTCGCGATGACCTTCGGGGCAGGTCGCCGTGAGCGGGACCATCGCTCCGAGCTCCCCTGTGAGCTGCGCGTGTAGCGCGCCCGACGCGTCGCTGGTCCCGATCGGCGAGCCCGCAGCAGAGACCAACACTCCCGCGAGCGCGATGCCAGGATCGGCCTCCGTATGGACGGCGACATCGACGGTCGCTGGGGGGTGCGCGTCGTCGCAGCCGAGGAGGACGAGGAGCGCGGAGGCCAGGACCATCGTCGTGCGCATGGAGCGCTCGACCGGCGCGCTAGCCCAGACCTTGGGTATCGCCATGGGCCGCGCCGTCGATCCACGGTACGTTTCAGTCGTGAGCCACTCATGACCGACCAACACGCGAACCCCACGCGCGAAGAGCCGCTGACGCCTCCCGAGACCGCGGCGCCCTCCCACGCCGAGCGGGCTCGCACGCTGGTGTCGCTCGAGAGCACCGGGACGCTGAGCACGCTCGATCCCGAGGGCTTTCCGCACGGCTCGTACGTGACGTTCGCGCTCGAGGGGCCGGACCCCGTGCTCCTCATCAGCAAGCTCGCGAGCCACACCCAGCACCTGATGCGGGACGCGCGCGCTTCGCTCATGGCACACGAGGCGCGCGCGGAGGATCCGCTCGCCAACGGACGGGTGACGTTGATCGGGCCGTGCGAGAAGGTCGTGGAGCCCAGCTCGGCGCGCGCGGCGTTCCTCGCGGTGCATCCGGGCGCGGCGTACTACGCGGACTTCGCGGACTTCGCGTTCTACCGGCTCTCGGTCCGCTCGGTGCGTTACATCGGTGGCTACGGGCGCATGAGCTGGGTCGAGGCCGCCGATTGGCGTGCCGCACGGCCCGACCCGCTCGCGCGCGACGCGGCCTCCATCCTCGCGCACATGAACGCAGACCACGCAGACGCGCTCGTGCTCTATGCGCGCGCCTTCACGCGCGCCGTGGACGCGGCCGACGTCGTGATGACGGGGATCGATCGCTACGGCTTCGAGCTCAGCGTCGTCACGCCGAGCGGTCGTCGTCCCGCGCGCATCGCGTTCGACGCCGAGATCACCGACCCGACCGCCTCGCGAAAGGCGCTGATCGCGCTCGTGAAGAGCGCGCGCGAGAAGCTCGGAGCCACCTGACTGCTGCGCGAGCACTCGTGCTCGAAGCGAGCACTCCCGTCCGCGGTCTGCTGGCGAGCACTCGTGCGTAGATCACAGCGCGCTGAGGAACGACCTTCGCGCTTCTTCGTCGCCCGAGATGACGCCGACGAGCTCGAGAGCCCTGCCGAGCGCCGCCGCAGCGAAGGCGAGCTCGGGGCTGACGGGCTCGTCATCGCCGACAGCGAGCGCTCTCTTCGCGAGCACGGTCGGCGCCCTCGTCTGGGAGACCCCCGCGCTCGGCCCGCCGCCGAACCGCGCGGTCTGCGCGCGCGCGCGCCTCATCCGATCGGCCTCCGCCTGCGCCATCGCCGCCGAGACGGCCTCGGCTGCACGAAGCACCATCGCCGTCGCGCTGGCGAGCTTCGCGACGAGCGCGCCGTCGTTGCGAAAGCCTCGGGGTGGGTCCGTCGCCAGCGTCTCGCACTGCTCGGCCAGGGCGAGGCACTCCTCTCCGGAGCCCTCGCTCCCGACGGCGACGTAGGCCTCCTCGAGCGCCGCGGTCAGCGTGGGGTACGGACCGCAGTGTCTTTCCACCGCCAGCCCGACCGCCGCGACGACGAGATCCATCGGCACCGTGGCGACGGCGGCGATCCACGGAGACCACTCGGCCTGCGGGCAGTCGCGCAGGAGACGCTCGAGCTGCGCATCGGTCGTGTCGAGGAGATCGACGTCTGCCTCGGCGCGCGAGAGCGTCCACGCGACGAGAGGCTCCGGTGCGCCCGCCCACGCCAAGAGCTCGGGGATGCTCGCCACGCGTCGAGCTTAGCCGGAGCAAGCGCCCGGACCGTCCGCGGTCTGCTCCGCGAGCCCTCCTGTCGGCTCAGACCTGCACCATCGCGTTCAGCTTCATGCCGCCCGCGTCCGTGAAGAACGCCGAGGTGAGCGGCAGGCCGACCTTCTGGGCGAGCGTGCGATCGTGCGCGGCCAGCGTCAGCGTCGCTCCCTCGCCGAGCTTCTTCACGAACGCCCCGAGCGCGCCATAGAGCCGATCGAGGCCCGGGCCCTCGTCGAGGCGCTCACCCCACGGCGGGTTCGTCACGACGGCGGGCCGCGAGAGGCCCGAAGCGTCGAGCTCGGACAGCGAGGCCTCGACCAGCGTGAGGCTCTCGAGGACCCCGGCGCGGGTGGCGTTCTCGCGCGTCCTGAGGATCGCTCGTGGATCGCGATCGGCCGCGAGGATCTTCGCGAGAGGCTCGGTGATGCGAGCGCGCGCGAGGGCTCGTTCCTCGGCGAAGAGCTCGCGCGAGCCGATCCGCGTGTCCTCCATCGAGAATCGACGATCGAGCCCGGGCGCCCTGTTCGAGGCGATCAGCGCCGCCTCGATCGCGATCGTTCCCGAGCCGCACATCGGGTCCACCAGCGGCCTCGACGGGTCCCAGCCGGACGCCATCACGAGCGCAGCAGCGAGATCCTCGCGCAGCGGCGCGCGTCCTGGATCGAGGCGGTAGCCCCGACGGTGCAGCGGCTCGCCCGAGAGATCGATCGAGAGCGTGCACGTGTCCTTCACGAAGCGCGCGGCGATCGGCAGAGGCGTCCGCGACTCGTCGGCGCCCGTGCCCATCGCCTCGTCGAGGAAGCGCTCGAGGCGCTCCGTGATCGCGTTCGTGTGATAGAGGCGCGAGCGTTCGGTCGTGGCGCGTAGTCGACGCGGCGCACCGGGCACGAGCCAGGCGCTCCAGTCGATCTTCTTCACCTCGCGCTCGAAGCGCTCGAAGCGATCGGCCCGGAACCGGGCGACGCGCACGAGAAGGTGGCTCGCCGTGCGAAGGGAGAGCAAGAGGCGCACGGCATCGCGCTCCTCGGCGGTGATCTCGACCCCGCCCGGCACGATCGCAGTCTGGTTCAGACCGAGCGCGGCCGCCTCGGTGTGTACGAAGTGCTCGAGCCCCGGCGCCGTCGCAGCGAAGAGCGAGAGCTTCACGAGAAGGGTCGGGGCGAGAAGGGCCTGAGGCGTGGCGCGATCAACGCAGCGCCGAGCGCCATCGCCGGAACGATGTGGAAGAAGGCGGGCGCCCGCTCGTCGCGATCGGCGAGCGCTCGCTCGATGGCCATCGACTCGAGCGCGGCGCCTGGATCGCTCGCATCGCCTCGCACGATGGCCTCGACGTTGCGGAGCCTGACCGCCTCGCGGAGGCCGGGGATCTTCGACTCGTAGGGCGACCACGCGTCCGTCGCGACGCCCGCGTGCGTGAACACGTGGATCTTTCCCCGGTGAGAGAACGCCACCGACGCGTGACCGGGTGTCGCGCCCGGTGTGGAGATCGCGAGCACGCCGGGCGCGAGCGCGAGCCCGCCGTGAGCCGCTTCGATCGCCGGCTGCGCTCGCACGTAGCGTGAGGCATCACGCGCGCTCGGATCGCGCGCCGCGTCGAGCTCTGCGGCCATCGCGAGCCATCTCGTCCTCGCCAGCGTCTCTCGCGTGCGTCCGATCGCGCGGAGGGCGAGCGCGGTGGAGAACACCACGTCTGCCGTCGGCCACGCGCGCGCCGGCTCTGGAGCGGTGAAGAGCCGCGCGAGCACCGGGTGACGAGAAGCGATCCGCTGCTCGTACGGCGTGACGTGGCTCGCGTCCGACGGATCGAGGAGCACGCGCGTTCCATCGTGCGCGACGATGGAGAGCGCACGCCTCACGAGGACGGCGAAGGGCGAGACGAGGCGCGCGTCGGGCAAGACGGTCTGCGTCTCGACGAGCACGCGATCGATCGTGATCGTCTCGACGCTCCTGACGTGGATGCTCCGGATCGACTCGGCGAGCGCCTCCGCGGCGTCCCGCAGGCCCGCGAGCCGGGCGGGGCCCTGGACGCGGCGTGCGTCGGTGAGCGCGTCGAAGGGGCTCACGTGAGCTCGGCCTCGAGGTCGGCCCAGGCGTGACCCTGCTCCGCTCGGCTCGCGCTGGGGAGGCCCGCGGCCTGCCATCCGGCCTCGGTCACGCGGCCGAACGGGTCGGTGACGCCGCCCCATCCGGCGCGCTGGACGACGACCGGCGCGAAGCCAGCGGCCTCGAGGAGCTCGGCGGCGCGCATCGCGCGAGCGCTGCCGAGACAGCCGACGACGAGCCCGACGTCCTTGGCCAACGTTCGCTCGATCGCAGCGATCATCTTCGTGTTCGGTCCCCGCCCCGCGGTCCCGTCGATCAGGAAGGGCGCGTTGTAGGCCCCGAGAGGATGCCCCGCGTCGAACTCGCTCACGGTGCGCACGTCGACGTAGACGTACCCCTCGCGGGTCATCCGTCGATGCGCTTCCTTCGCGTCGACTCGCTCGGTCATCGAGCGACCGAAGCGCCGAACCGCCGAGCTCCCGGTCGCGTCGCCATCTCGGCTCTCACGCTTCCTTGTCGTCCTTGAGCGCGTCGCGGAGGAAGAGGTCTTCGAGCGTCTCTCGCTGCTCGGCGAGGTGCGTGAGGCGCGCGCCGCCGACGATCGCTCGCTCGACGACCGCCCGCGCGCTCTCTCCCTCGAGCACGAGGGACACGCTGCGCGCATCGCGTTCTCCTTTCCGGCGAACGATCTTCGCGCCGAGCGCTTCGAGCTCGGCTTCGAGCGCCGAGCTCACCTCTTCGAGCTCGAGCTCGGAGCGCCGGACCTCGGGCTTGAGCAGCGTGTCGAGCGCGCCGTACGCGGTGACCTGCCCGCGATGGAGGATCGCCACGCGATCGCAGAGCTTCTCCACGTCGGTGAGGATGTGGCTCGTGAAGAGGATCGTCTTGCCCCGCGCTTTCTCGGCCGCGATCAGATCGCGCACTTCCTTGCGCCCGATCGGATCGAGCCCGCTCATCGGCTCGTCGAGGATGAGGAGCTCCGGATCGTGCAGCAGCGCCTGCGCGAGCCCGATGCGCTGCGTCATCCCCTTCGAGAACTTCCCGATGGGGCGGTCGGTCGCGTGGGACAGGCCCACCAACGTGATCATCTCTTCCGTGCGCCGCTTCCGGTCCGCCGCGCTCATGCCGCAGAGGCGACCACAGAGATCGAGGAACTCGTGCGCGCGCAGGTACTGGTAGACGTACGGGTTCTCGGGGAGGTAGCCGAGCCGTCTCTTCGCCTCGGGGCCCGGGTGCTCGTGGCCGAAGATCGTCAGCGTGCCGCTCGACGCGAAGACCAGGCCGAGGAGGATCTTGATCGTCGTCGTCTTGCCCGCGCCGTTCGGGCCTAGGACGCCGAAGATCTCGCCCTGGCGCACGTCGAACGCGACGCCGCGCAGCGCTTCCACCTTCTTCCGGAAGAAGCCGACCGCGAAGGTCTTGTGGAGCGCCTTGACCTCGACGATCGGAGCTGCTCCGCCGCTCACTGGGTGACCTCGGCGAAGGCGTCGCGCACGCCGAGGACCACGCGCTCCACTTCCTCGTCCACGAGGCACGAGTGCAGCGGAAGAGCGAAGCCGCGATCGACGATCTCTTCTGCGTTCGAGAGGCTGCTCGCGCGCTCGGCGGACGCGAGGCTCGGCAGGCGATGGAGCGCGTACGAGAGGCGGCCCGACTCGATCCCGCGCGCGCCGAGAAGGGCGATCAGCGCGTCGCGCTGCGCAGAGGTCTCGGCGAGAACGCCGAAGGTCTGCTCGTTCCGGCGCGCGCCCGGTGGGAGCACCTGCACGCCGAGCTTGGGAATGGAGGCGAGCACCGTTCGGTAGTGGTTGGCGATGGCGCGCCGCCGCCCGAGCGCGCGATCGAGCCTCGAGAGCTGGACCAGCCCGATCGCGGCGGCGAGCTCCGTCAGGCGGTGGTTGCCGGAGGCCTCGTCGAAGACGCCGGCGGCGCGCTGCCCGTGGTTCCGCAGCGTGCGCAGGCGCGCGGCGAGCGAGTCGTCGTCCGTGAGGCACATGCCTCCCTCGCCCGTGGTGAGCACCTTGCGCGGGTGAAACGAGAGGCAGGAGATGACGCCGAACGACCCGCACGCGCGCCCGTCGATCGTGCTGCCGATCGCGCACGCCGCGTCCTCGATCAACGGGACGGAGCCGAGCTCGGCGTGCCTCGCCGGGACGCCGAACTGATCGATGGCGATCAGCGCTGCGACCTTCGGCACGCTCGCGAGCGCATCGGCCGAGACGTTCCACTCTTGCCGATGGACGTCGACGAGGACCGGGACCGCGCCGCGGCCGAGCACCGCGTGCGCAGGGCTCGGCCAGGTGAGCGCCGGGATCGCCACGCGCGCGCCGCGCAGGCTCATCGCCTCGATCGCGAGCTCGAGCGCGCTCGTTCCGGAGGCCACGGCGATCGCGTGCTTTCGCCCTACGCGCTCGGCGATCGCGCGCTCGAAGCGCTCGACGGTCGCTCCTTGCACGAGCATGCCGCTCTCGAGCACGCGCGCGACCGCCTCGACCTCGGCCTTTCCCAGCTCGGGCCGCGCGAGGCGCACCTTCTCCGGCTCGCTCGTCATCCGGGCGGAGCATAGCCAAGCCCGAGGACGCGCGTCATCCAGTCATCCCGTGAGTGACGAGACCCGGGCGTTGCGTGTAACAAGCTTCGCATGCGCGCAGCGGTCATCGGGGCTTCGGGGTTCGTCGGCCGCAGGCTCGTGCACCTGGCCGCAGGCGAGGAACTCGATCACGGACGCCCGTCCGGCTGGCCGGCCTTCGAGTCCCTCCACGCCGTCGACGTCGCGCCGTTCGGGGAGGTCCCGAGCGCGCTCGCGGGACGCGTGACGACGGGCTTCGGCGACGTGCGCTCGAAGGCCGATCTGCGTCGAGAGCTCGCAGGGGCCGACACCGTGTTTCACCTGGCCTCGATCGTCGACGTGGGGCTGCGCAAGAACCCGAACATCGAGGCCGTCAACGTCGAGGGCACGCGGAACGTCGTCGAGGTCTGCCGTGAGCTCGGGGCCCGCGCGCTCGTCTACACGAGCTCGGAGGACGTCGTCCTCGGTCCCACGCCCGTCGCGCACGGCGACGAGTCGCTCCCCTATCCGACCACGTTCCTCCACGACTACGTCCGGACGAAGATCGAGGGCGAGAAGATCGCGCGCGCGGCGGACGGCAGGGATGGGCTCCGAACCGTGTCGATCCGGCCCGTGCACGTCTACGGGCCGAACGATCCGCACGCGATCGTCGTCAGCCTCCGTGCGTTCGCGACGGGCAGCGTTCCCTTCTTGCTCGGTGACGGGACCGCGCGCTTCGACGTCGTCTACGTGGACAACGTGGTGCACGCGCACCTCCTGGCGGCGGCGATGCTCGCCGACCCGGAGCGCCGCGATCGGATCGGCGGCGAGGCGTTCATCGTCGGTGAGGACAACGCGCCGAACTACTTCGAGTGGCTCAGGCCCTACGCGACCTCGCGCGGCGTGAAGATGCCGCGTCGCCACCTCGGTCGCCGCCGGACGGCGCTCGTCGCCAAGCTGATGGAGCTCTTCCACCGAGCCACGGGCAGGGAGGTGCCGTTCCACACCTTCCACCGCCACGTGATCGGCGAGGACTTCTTCTTCTCGGGAGAGAAGGCGCGCAGTCAGCTCGGCTACCGGCCGATCGTCAGCCCGGCGGAGGGCCAGCGGCGGACGATCGCGTGGCTCGCCGATCAGCGCATCGACGCTACTTCTTGAGCAGCTTGAACGCGTGGGACCAGCGGCCCTCGCGCATGCCCGGGATGCACCAGAGGATGCAGAGCGGCTCGATGGCGCGCGCCGCCGTCGCGGTGCCCATGTCCTCGGTCTCCCAGCCGAACGCGTCGAGGACGGCGCGCGTCTCCTTGCGGGCGCCCTCGTCGTTGCCGCAGATGAACATCGTCGGCTTCGTTCCGCCGAAGTCGGGCTTCACCATGAACGCGTTTCCGACGGAGGAGAACGCCTTCACGAAGTGCGCCTCGGGGGCCTGCTTCTGGAGGCGCTCCATGAGCGACTCGTTCGGTCCGGTGAAGTACTGGATCACGCCGTCGACCGGCGGCGAATTCGCGATGGGGTTCGTCGTGTCGATGACGGTCTTGCCCGCGAGCCCAGCGCCGCAGAGACCCACGGCGGCTTCGGCCGCGGTGCCCTTCACGGCGAGCACGACGATCTCTCCGAAGCTCGCCGCTTCGGCGAACGTTCCGACCGACGCGCGCTCGCCCGCCTTCGCCTTCCACTCCGCCAATTTTGCCGGCTCGCGCGAGCCGCGCATGACCGAGTGGCCCTCACCGAGGAAGCCGTCGGCGAGCACCTGACCGACCGTTCCGGAACCGATGACCGCGATCTTCTTGTTCGTCATGGGCAGGAGGGTGCCCCAGGTCGCGGATGTCGTCACCTCACCGACCGACCGGGGGCTTGCCTCATCTCGGGACGGCTCCACAACGCAAGCTTCCGTGGACCGAGAGACGGTCCTCGGGCGAGCAGGGAGAAGACGATGGGAACATTCGCGAGGAAGAGCACGGCGGTCTGGCGTGGCAACGGGATGGAGGGCCAGGGCGCTCTCACCACGCAGAGCGGCGCGTTCGACAAGCAGCCGTACTCGTTCAAGACGCGCTTCGCGAGCGAGGACGGGCGGGCGGGCACCAACCCCGAAGAGCTCGTCGCGGCTGCGCACGCGGGCTGCTTCGCGATGGCGCTCAGCTTCGGTCTCACGGGCGCGGGCTTTCCGCCGGAGGAGCTCGACGTCACCGCGACCGTCCGCATGGCGAGCGAGGGCGTGAACTGGAGCGTGGTGGGCATCGAGCTCGCGCTCGAGGCCAAGGTCCCCGGCATCACGCCGGACGCGTTCCAGGAAGCGGCGGAGAGCGCGAAGAAGGGCTGCCCCATCTCCAAGGCGCTCGCGGCCGTGCCGATCACGCTCAGCGCCAAGCTCGTCTGAGGAAGGCGCTCGCGGTCGAGGGAGGAGCTCAGGCGGGCTCCTTCTCCGATCGGGGCGCTGTCAGAAGGCGGCATGCCGCCAGCACTGCGTCTCTGGCCCCGATCAGATAGACGACGTCGCCGGTGCGCACGATCTCGCCGCCCTGGGGCGCGTCGATCCGGCTCTCCGAGCGGCGGATCGCCACGACCAGGGCGCCGATGCGCGCGCCGATCTCGAGCTCGGCGAGCGTCCGCGCCACGGCGAACGATCCTTCGGCGACCTCGACGCTCTCGATCTTGAGCTCGTCGAGCTCTCGGGTCTCGGCCAGGGTCGAGCGCGGGACCGATCGCGACGGCAGGTCGCTGCGCACGTCTTGGATGCGCGCGCCGATGACGTTCCCCGGGACGCCCAGCGTCCGAAGCAGACGCGCGAGCACCTCGATGCCTCCCTCGAGCTCCTCCGCGACGACGTCCGTCGCACCGTCCATCAGCAGCATCTTCCGCTCGCCGACGTACTTCGTGCGCACGATCGAAGGGACCTTCGGAGCGATTCGCCGGGCCGTGGCGAGGACCCTTCGAGCGCCGGCGAAGTCGCTCATGACCACGACGAGCGCGCGCGCGCTCGAGAGGTGTGCATGGAGCAGCGTCGCTTCGTTGGTCGCGTCTCCGTACACGATGGGAGCGCCGGAGCGGAGCGCAGCGCGAACGTTCGCGGCGTCGAGCTCCACGTGCACGTAGCGGACCCCGCATCCCTCGAGCGCGTGCGCGACGAGCCGCCCGGCGAGCCCGTGCCCGACGATCACGACGTGATCTCGAAGCACCGTCTCGGGGACTGCGGACGGGCCATCGACCGAGCGCAGCCCCATGAACCGCGCGAGCGGCGCGAAGAGCTCGTCGGCGCGGATCGAGGGGGCGAGGCGCATCAGCGCGGGCGTCACGAACATGCTCAGGATGCCCGCGGCGAGCAGCGCACGCGAGAGCTGGGGCGTGACGATCTCCTGGGTCTGGCCGAGCCGAACGAGGACGAAGCCGAACTCACCGAACTGTCCGAGCCCTATGCCCGTGAGCCAGGCGATGCGGGGCGGAAAGCGCATGGCGAGCGCGACGATCGCCGCGATGGTTCCTTTGGCGACCACGAAGCCCAGGAAGAGCCCCAGCACGAGCCACGGCTCCTCGAGGAGCGCCTGCACGTCGAAGAGCATCCCGAGCGAGACGAAGAAGATGCTCACGAAGGCGTCTCGCAGCGGCCTCACGTCGCCCATCGCGCGGTGCCCGTGCTCCGTCCCGGCGACCACGACCCCGCCGAGGAACGCGCCGAGCGCCAGCGAGAGGCCGACCTGCGACGTGAGCCACGCGGTCCCGATGCAGATCCCGAGCACGGCGAGCAGGAAGACCTCCTGGCTCTTGCTCCCCTCCACCCAGTGGAGCACGCGCGGCACGACCAGCCGCGCGACGCCGACGACCACGAGCACGACGAGCGCTGCGCGACCGAGCGCCATCAGGATCCCGGCGAGGCTGACGTCCGCGCCTCCGAGCATCGGCACGAGGAGGACCATCGGGACGACGCACAGGTCCTGGAAGATGAGCGTCGCGAGGATGATCCGACCGTGCGGTGCGTCGAGCTCGTGCTGCTCGGACAGCGCGCGCAGGACGATCGCGGTGCTCGAGAGCGAGAGCACGAAGCCGAAGAAGATGCCCGCCTTCAAGCTCGCCCCGGCCGCCATCGCGACGAGGGCCGTGGCGACGATGGTGAGCCCGACCTGCAGCGCTCCGCCGACCGCGAACTGTCGAGCGATCAGCCTCATGCGATCGAGCGAGAACTCCAGCCCGATCGTGAAGAGGAGGAAGACCACACCGACCTCGGCCAGCGTCTCGATCTCGTGGGTGTCGGAGATGAGCGAGAGCCCGTACGGCCCGAGCAAGGCGCCCGCGAAGAGCAGGCCCGCGACCGCCGGGAGGCGCACGCGGCTGAAGATCACGGTGATCCCGACGGCGATCGCCGCGATCAGCGCGAGCTCCTCCAGCAGCGGGATGTGAGCCATACGACATTTTCCCACACGCCTCGCCGCGGTCGTCCCGTCTTCGAGGAGCCACTCGACGGCGACGTGCGCCACGCACCGAGATCCCCTTCATGCCGCGGATCCCCTCGATCTGGAGCTCGATGGAAGAGCGTGTGAAGAAAGTCGCCACGGGCTCCGTCGGTTCGGCGAACACTCGCCGAATCGGAGGCCACATGCGCTCGAGTCCTTTCCTTCTTCACTCCCTGGTTCCGGCGCTGTGCCTGTCCGCGCTCGGCGTGCTCGGCGTCACGTCGCCCGTCGCAGCTCTCGACTGCGGCTCGCGCCTCGTCGCCGTGGGCGATGGCGCAGGCTACGTGCGCGGCATCTGCGGCGAGCCCGAGATGGTCTCCTCCCACACCGAGTCGCGGACCGACTTCGTGGCCTATCCCGGTCGAGGCGTGGGGGTCTACGGGTCGTCGGTGACCGTCAACGTGCAGATCGACGTCTGGGTCTACGACTTCGGCTCCACGCGCTTCATGGAGGAGCTGACCTTCGCCAACGGCGTCCTTCGCGCGCTGCGCCCGCTCGGGTACGGGTCGGTCGCGGGCAACCGTCGCCGTCGCGACTCGCTCGCGCGCGAAGGCGCGCTGTTGCGCTCCCCGGCTCGCCTCGGGATCCCGGCGATCCTCGCGGATCGACGGGACGCGCTCGCTCGCGCGTGACGTCTCAGCGCCTGACCGAGAATAGGGTCCGGCGCTTCGCCTTCTCGTCGGGGCCGACAGGCCCTTCCATCCCGAGTCAATCGGGATGGAGCCACCCCCTCGTATCGCTGCGCGGGAAGGCGAGACCCGTTTCTGGTCAC
>JBBSAT010000025.1:0-43134 GCA_038252025.1 Polyangiales bacterium
AGGCTCGCCGAGGACTGCGTGGCGAGCGCCGCGACGCCCATCACATCGACCTCGAGCCCGGGGTGTGCGGTGAGCGCCGCCTCCAGGAACTCGTTGCCGTCGGTCACGAGCAGCACGCGCGTCGCCTCGAGCGGCTCGACCATCGCGTAGGCCCGATCGTCGACGGAGAGCGCGTCCGTGCTTCCCGCGATGCCGATCGAGGAGAGAGACGCGGTGAGCTCGGCCCGCGCGCTCGAGAACCCGCCCGCGTCGAGCACGCGCTGCTCGTGACCGTCGAGCTGGATGGTCTCCTCGAGCAGCGTCACGTCCGAGTCGCGCACGGTCAGGTGTGCGTGGCCTTCGCGCGACGAGAAGTTCGTGACCGCGATCCGC
Source organism: Polyangiales bacterium (assembly GCA_038252025.1). Classification (GTDB taxonomy): domain Bacteria; phylum Myxococcota_A; class Polyangia; order Polyangiales; family Sandaracinaceae; genus JBBSAT01. The sequence continues at coordinate 373 of JBBSAT010000025.1, forward strand.
ACCGTGTACTCGCCGACCGCCGTCGGAACGCGCCGCGCCGCGAACGCTGCGATCCCGATCGTGTCCGCCGCCGTTCCGATCGGGAGCACGACCTGCTGCGTGCGCGTCGCGTGGGACGGAACGTGATCGGTGACGACGAGGATCTGTCCGATCGGTGCACCGCCCCCGGAGCGCGCGAGGACGATCTCGTCGGCGAGCGAGAGCGCCGACGTCAGGTCCGACGGCCCGTCGTCGACCTCGAGATCCGCGAGGGCCCTCTCGAGATCGGCAGCCGCGTCGGTGACGGGCAAGAGCACGCTCGCGCGCATGCCCGCGCGCACGACGGCGACCTCGCCCGTGATGGTCGTGCGCTCGACCCAGCGACGCACCTCGGCCGTGGCGTGGTCGATGCGGCGACCTCCGCCGTCTTCGGTCGCGCCCATCGTCCTGCCGACGTCGAGGACGACGACGGTGGTGCCGCGCACGCCGGCGCCGAAGCGCGGATCGCCTGCGAGGAAGACGATCGCCGCAGCGACGAGGATCGAGAGAAGAAGCGCGAGCAGCGGGATCCGGAACGAGGCGAGCCACTTGGGCTTACTGTTCTCGAGCGCGCGCAGCCAGAACTCGACGTTCGAGACGACCTGCGGCCGAGGCGTTCGCCGGAGGAGGTAGAGAGCGATGACGGCAAAGATCGCGGCGCCGATGAGCGCCCCGACCAGCCACGCCGGCATCGCAGCGAAGCTCATGCTCGCTTCTTCCCCTCTTGGCCGGCGAACGCCTTCTTCATCAGCGTGTCGCTCGCCATGTCGACGTCGAGCTCGACGAAGCGACCGCCGGCGCGACGAGCGGCGTCACGACACGCGCCCACGTGCTTGTCGATCTCCTTGGCGTACGCCTCGAGGAGCTCCTTCGAGGCACGCAGCCGCACGGTCTGTCCGCTCTCGGCGTCGAAGAGCTCGAGCTCGCCGTTCAGCGCGGGTCGCCGGTCCTCCTCGCAGGCGACGTGGATGACACGCAGCTCGTGCCCGAGCGCGCCGAGCGTCCGGAACGTGTCGGGAAAGCCCTCGGGCTTCATCAGGTCGCTGATCACGACGACGAGCCCGCGCTTGTCGTGGCGCTCGGCGAGCGTGCGGACCGTCTGGCTGAAGTGCGTATTCCCGCCGGCCGTGCACGCGGACAGGAAGCGATCGACCTCGGGAAGGTCGCTCATCGAGCGGAGCGGGCGGCTGGCGCGCTCGAGGTCGTCGCCGAAGGGCAGCACGACGGAGCGGTCGTACTGGCGCATGCCGACGTAGGCGAACGCGGCGGCGAGCTTCTTCGCGACGTCGATCTTCGGCGGCTTGCCGCGGCTCATCGAGCCCGAGAGATCGATCATCACGTAGACGCGTGCGTCGCGCTCCTCCTCGAACTGGCGAAGGTTCAGCGAGCCGTTCCGCGCGAAGGCCTTCCAGTCGATCCGACGGAAGTCGTCGCCCGGAACGTACGCGCGGTGATCGGCGAACTCGACGCCGCTCGCGAGCGCCTTGCTGCGGTGTCCGCCCTGCCGCATCGCGGTCGCACCGGGCCGCACCGAGATCGAGAAGCGATCGAGGAGTCGCCGCGCGGCATCGTCGAGCAATTTCATGATGCAGTAGGTGAGAGAGTCGGCATCTCAGCGCCTCTTGCTGCTCGGCTCCTTCAGGGAGACCGGCGCGGACCTCTTGTCCTTGCTGTCGAGCTCGATCAGCGTCTGACGGATCAGCGTGTCCGTCGTCGCCTCGTCGGCGAGCGCGTCGAAGTTCAAGAGGATGCGGTGCCGAAGGCAGGGGTAGGCCGCCTTGTGCACGTCCTCGATCGCGACGTTCAGCCGCCCGTCGAGCAGCGCGAAGAACTTCGCGACGGCGAGGAGCGACTGCGCGGCGCGCGGGCTCGCGCCGGCCTTCACGTAGCGGCGGTTGCACGCGGGCGCCGTCGGGTGATCGGGGTGCGTGGCGAAGACGAGACGGATCGCGTAGCGCGAGACGTGATCGGCCACGGGCATCTGCCGGATCGTCTTGCCCGCCGCGATGAGCTGATCGGCGTCGGCCACCTTCGAGACCTCGGCCTCGGCCGCACCGGCCGTGCGGGCGACGATGTTCACCATCTCGTCCTCGGTCGGAAAGCGCACGAGGATCTTCATCAGGAAGCGATCGAGCTGAGCCTCGGGCAGCGGGTACGTGCCCTCGTTGTCGATCGGGTTCTGCGTGGCGACGACGAAGAACGGCGCCGGCAGCGTGAACGTCTCGTTGCCGAGCGAGACCTGCTTCTCTTGCATGGCCTCGAGCAGCGCCGACTGTGTCTTCGGTGACGCGCGGTTGATCTCGTCGGCGAGCACGACGTTCGAGAAGAGCGGGCCCTTCTGGAGCGTCATCATCGGGCGACCGTCCTGCCCGACCTGGACCACGTAGGTGCCGAGGATGTCGGAGGGCATCAGGTCCGGTGTGAACTGAACGCGCGCGAACTTGAGATGCACGACGTCGGCGAGCGTCCGCGCGAGGAGCGTCTTTCCGACGCCGGGCACGCCCTCCATGAGCACGTGACCTCCGAGAAGAAGGCCAGCGGTCACGCACTCGACGGTCTCTTCCTGACCGACGACGCGCTCACCGACCTTCTGTGCGATCCGCTGGCAGAGCGACCGAACGTGCTCGAATGGGTTCAGGACGTGTACCTGCTGCTTGAGTGTCTCGACCATTTCGTTTGTCCTCTTGGCAGGCCTCGCGCGAGGCCATTCTGCTCAGTGAGCGCCCGTCCCGGTTCCTGTGCCTTCACGAGCGCGACGCTCTTCGAGCGCGCGGAGATAACGGCGGACGTACGCACGGAGCGAGCCAGGTACATCGCTGCCACGTCCCACACGACCGCCTTCGGAGCCCGTGCCCGCGACGGTTCCCGAGCCGGCGGTGGTGTCCCCGCTGTCGACACCGTCCATCTGCATGCTGCCCGAGCGCCCCGTGTCACGACCGCCGCCGGGGAGCAGGCCCGTGGGATCGATGTCACCGCCCGTCGCCGAGGTCTGTCCCGGCTGCGTGCCCGGATCGACGTCGGTCGTGGTGGCGGACTCGACGGCATGGCGCGCTTGCGAGGTGGGATCGCCGCCCGACCCGCTGCCGAAGCCGTCGGACGGTGCTTGCGGGCGCGAGCCGGACGCTCCGCTCTCGGGAGATCCGGTGCCCTGGCCGGTCTGACTTCCGCTCTGCCCGTCTGCGTCGCCGGTCTGCCCTGCGCCGTGTCCGGTGCCGGTGCCGTGCCCATCGCCGTGCCCGGTCTCGCTGGCGCTTCCTTGCCCTTGCCCCTGCCCGTCCCCGTCCCCTTCCCCTTGCCCTTGCCCTTGCCCTTCGCCCTGACCCTGACCCTCGCCCTGACCCTCGCCCTGACCCTGCCCCTCGCCCTGACCCTGACCCTCGCCCTGCCCCTGACCCTCGCCCTGACCCTGACCCTGACCTTCGCCCTGACCCTGACCTTCGCCCTGACCCTGACCTTCGCCCTGGCCCTGACCTTCGCCCTGCGAACCGGACTGCGACCCCGACTCGCTCCCGCTCTGGCTCCCAGACTCGCTCCCGCTCTGGCTCCCGCTCTCACTCCCAGACTCGCTCCCGCTCTCACTCCCAGACTCGCTCCCGCTCTCACTCCCAGACTCGCTCCCGCTCTCACTCCCCGACTCACTCCCGCTCTGGCTCTCACTCCCAGACTCGCTCCCGCTCTCACTCCCGCTCTGCTCCGCGCTCGCCAGCTGTTCGCGCGCGTCCTGCCCTGCGCGGTCGGCGACCTCGTCGTGCAGCGAGTCGAGCGCATGTCGTGCGTCCGCGAGGTCCTGCGTCTCGCGGCCGCCCTCTTGCCGCAAGGACCGCCGTGCGTCCTCGATCGCCTGATCCATCGCCTGCGCATCGCCGCGCTGACGTGCTTCGCTCGCTCGCGCGAGCGCGTCGGACGTCTCCGGCGCCTGCTCGGCCGTCGCCTGAGCTGCCTCGTCGAGCGCGTGGCCGACCTCTTCACCGGGCACGCCGGTGTCGGTGTCCGTGCGATCGAGACCCTGGAGCGCCGAGTCGAGACGCTGCATCGAGTCGACGAGCGCCTGGCCTTCGTCGGTGCGGCTCGTGTCCTCCGCCGTGTCCCTCGTCTGCTCTCCGCGCGCCGCGCGCTCCTCGGCCCAGCCGTGCTCTTGATCGGCGAGCGAGAGGGCCTCCATCTGCGCGCGCTGCGCTTCAGCCTGACGCTGCGCCGTCTCGGACTCGGACGTCGCCGGATCGGCCGCCGCTTCGCGCCATCGCTCGAGCGCGTCCTGCGCTTCGTCCCACGCCTCGCGAAGCTCTTCCGACGCATACGCAGGCGGCTCGCCCTCGACCGTGGTCGGAGCCGCGGCCGTCTCTTCGGGAGCCGCGCCCTCACCGCTCTCGTCGCCGGTCGCATCGGGCCTTCGTCCCGTCGCACGCTCGATCGCCTCCGCCGCGCGCTGAAACGCTTCCGCGCGCTCGCTCTGCGTCCGTTCGCGCGCGCGCTCGAGCTCGTGCTCGAGACGGTTGATCTCCGAGTCGAGACGCCGCTCCGGATCCTCGGCCATCGCGCGCCGGAGCTCCTGCGCCTCCTCCGCGATCTCCTCGGCGCTCCGGGCCTCGGCCTCCTGACCCATCGCCTCGCGCACGGCCGCCTGGATCGCGGGCCACGCCATCGCGAAGGGAAGCGCGAGCGCCGCCGAGACCGCCGCTGCGCCGAGCCAGCGCGGCGCGTGAAGCACGGGCCTCGGGATCTGCGGCAGCGTCTCGAGCCCCTCGAGGAACGCCGCTGCCTGCTTCATCTGCAGACGATGCAGCGGAGGAGGAGCCTCTTCTTTGCCGAACGACAGGGCGCTCGCGAAGCGATCTTTCCCATCGACGTAGCGATCGAGGATCCGCGCCGCGTGCAGATCGCTCAGCCAGCGCCGCCGCGTCTCCCAGCCCGCACCGCCCACGCCGGCGATCACGCCGATCGCGAGGGCGGGCCAGCTCGGGGCATGAAAGAGATCGCAGCCGACGGCGATGGGCAGTGCGACCGCGACGCCGAGCCCGACGCTCGAGAACACACCGTCGAGAACGAGCCACCGGTGGATTCCGGTGCGAACCGCCGCGACGGCATCGATGATCACGCGCGGCGGCATCGGCTCACTGCCGGGATGGCTGGCGCGCGACGCCTCGGCATCCGGCACGGAGTCCCGGTCGTCGTGCGCGCTCACGCGATGTCGCTTTCGATTCTCATGCCAGGTGGTGGAGCTTCAGACGATCGACTCGCGCTTTCGTTCCCGCTTGGATCGGAGTTCGCGAAAACCCGAGTGATTCGTGGCGGATCGTACGCGGACAGAACGGCAAAGGCCCCCGAGAACCTTCCCGAGCGCCGCGTCTGTTCAGTGATCGAGGCGGCGGGCCCGTGTGTCGAACGCAACGAGGCCCCCGAGATCGCTCTCGGGGGCCCAGTCGGCTCGCACGCTGCGGCTCGCCTCAGCTCACTGCGCGGACTCGAGGATGAACGGGTAGGTCACGCCGGTGGGGCTCGGCGATGCAGGGAAGGTCCAGCGGCTCACCGCCTGACCGACACAGCTGGCGACGCGCTCGGTCCCGTCCGTCGCCGCGGTCACACCGCTCGAGGACACGTGACCGTCGGGCGAGATCTGGAAGGCCACCGCGACGCGGCCCGCGAGGTCGGGGCGGCTGATGAGGCCCTGCTCGTAGCAGAAGCGAACCTCGGGACGATGGCGCGCGACGACGGCGCGGATCTGCTCACGGCTCAGGCCGCCGACGGTCGTGACGTGTGGATCGGGGCGGATGACCGGGACGCGCGCGTGATGGTCGCCCGTGAGGACGACGCCGGTGCGCGGTCCGCGGTCACCACCGGTGTCGAGGCCACCCTGGTCGATCGTGCCGTCACCACAGCGCTCGCCGAGGCGACACGTGCCGTGACCGGGCCCGTGCATGTCGAAGGGGCCGCCGACGCCGTCGCCGATACCGCCGGGAAGGAGCGCGTCGCCGGGGCCGCCGGGGCCCTCGGTCAGGAGCTCGGAGCCGGACGTGTACGGCGACGCGTCACCGTCGGACTCGAACGCGTGCGCGAGCTGCTGGAAGGCCGAGAGCGACTGGACCACGTCGCGCGTGATCGGAGCCGAGACGGCGTGCGAGCGAACGTGGGGACGGCCCGGGCCACCCGCGACGGCCGGCGTCGGCGTGGTGCCGCCCGCGTCCGAGCTCGAAGCGCCGCTCGGTCCGCCCTCGCTGCCGGCCAGCGTCGGAACGGCCGGAGGAGGGGTGAGCTCGATCGCCGCGAGGTGGACCTGGACGTAGCGCGCCTGCTCGGACGTGAGGTCCATGCTCAGCGCGCTCGCGTCGGGAGGCGCGAAGAAGAACGTGCCGAGCACGGCCATGTGGAAGGCGAGCGCGGCGCCGATCCAGCGCAGGGGCCGCGCGTCGAGGAGCGGGCCACGGCCGACCGACTTCTCTTCGGCCGACGCGCGCAGGAAGAACGTGAACTCGTCGACCTTCACCTCGGCGATCGCGGCCGCGCCGAGAACGACGGTGCGCTCACCGGTGACGTCGACCGCGAGCTCGCGCGTCACGTCGTTCTCGGTGACGAGCGCGGAGGCCATGGGCGGCACGCGGAGCGTCGCCTCGCCGTTCTCGACGACGAGGAGATCGAACGCCCTCGCGATCGGAAGCAGGAAGCGACCGTTCTCACCGACCGAGACCGTGCGAGCGCGATCGAGCGAGACGGTCTCCGCGTCCATCACCTCGCCCTTCCAGCTGACGACCACCTCGACCGCGAGACCCGTGCGCGAACCTGTCTTCGTTTCCATTTTCATCGACCTCCGACGGCGCTCTAGAGCAGCGCGCGTGCCAGGAGGAAGACCCCATGAATCAGGGAAGTTCCACGATCTCGGCGCGGAGAGATGAACTGTTACGGCGATCGTTACGCTCGAAGGGAGGGAAGGTATCCGTCACGCGTGACGGTGCGAGCCCGAGAGGTTGGGAGGACGACCGCGGGCGCGCTAGGGTCGCGCGCATGACCCAGAAGCTCAGCGTCGCGGCAGTCCAGTGCGCGCTCGGTAGAAGCCGTGCGGAGAACACCGAGCGTGTCGAGGCCTTCGTCCGCGAAGCGGCCAAGCTCGGCGCCAACGTCGTCCTGCCGCCCGAGCTCTTCGAGGGCCCGTACTTCTGTCGCGAAGAGAAGGAAGCGTTCTTCGAGCTCGCGCGGCCCTTCGAGGGCAACCCGGTGATCGCGCGCTTCCAGAAGGTCGCGAAGGAGCTCGGCGTGGTGATCCCGATCTCGTTCTTCGAGCGCGCGGGCAACGCCTACTACAACTCGCTCGCGATGATCGACGAGCGAGGAGAGGTGCTCGGCCTCTATCGCAAGAGCCACATCCCCGACGGGCCCGGCTACGAAGAGAAGTACTACTTCCGCGCCGGAGACACGGGCTTCCGCGTGTGGAAGACCGCCTTCGGCACCATCGGCGTCGGCGTGTGCTGGGACCAGTGGTTCCCCGAGTGCGCCCGCGCGATGGCCCTGATGGGCGCCGACGTGTTGCTCTATCCGACCGCGATCGGCGCCGAGCCGAACGGCGTGGACACCAAGGACCCGTGGCAGCGCGCGATGATCGGGCACGCCGTCTCGAACGCGACGCCGGTGATCGCGGCCAATCGCGTCGGCACCGAGGACTGGCAGACCTTCTATGGAAGCTCGTTCTGCGCCGACATGCGCGGCGACAAGCTCAGCGAGCTCGACCGGACGGAAGAAGGCGTCGCGCTCGCGACCTTCGATCGCGCGCAGATCGCGGAGTACCGCGCGAGCTGGGGCTTCTTCCGCGATCGTCGTCCCGAGCTCTACGGCACGCTGATGACGGCCGACGGACGAACGCCGGTGAAGCACGCGATGAAGATGCGATGACGAGCGCGTGCCCGTGCGGCTCGGGGCAGCCATACGCGGCGTGCTGCGAGCCCTTTCACCGAGGGGGCGAGCCAGAGGACGCCGAGTCGCTGATGCGCTCGCGGTTCAGCGCCTACGCTCGAGGCGAGCCCGCGTATCTCTTCCGGACGCTGCATCCCGACCACGAGGACCATGCGGCAGGCGCGGCCGCCCTCGCGGAGAGCATGGCCGCGCACGGGATGCACCTGCGCTACGAGGCGCTCCACATCCTCGACCGCGACGGCCCGGACGAGGACGGGGTCGCTCGCGTCCTGTTCCACGTGCGGATGAAGCAGCGCGGCAAGGACGCCTCGTTCGCGGAGCTCTCGAGCTTCGCGAAGGACGCGGAGGGCTGGCGCTACGTCGGCGGCGAGCTCCGGCCGGGCGTTCTCGACGCCGGGCTCCGCATCGCGAGCTTTCTTCGCCGCACCGTGAAAGAGTGAGCCGATGGCGCTGACCGCAACGATGAGACGCTTCGAGATCGCGCTCGCGGACAGCGATCGCGGCGTCTACGAGGCCCTCGAGCTGCGCGTCGCGCAGCACCCGTCCGAGACCGACCGCTACCTCGTGACGCGCGTGATCGCGCGCTGTCTCGAGCACGCGGAGGGCGTCGACTTCACGAAGGGGCTCGCCGTCGACGACGAGCCCGCGATCTGGCAGCGCGATCTGCGAAACGATCTGCAGGCCTGGATCGAGGTCGGCGCGCCCTCGGTCGATCGCCTGCACAAGGCGCAGAAGACCGGCGCGCGCGTCGCCGTCTACGGGTGGCAGCGCATGAAGGAGCTCGCGCAGGGCGTCGCGGAGCGCGAGGTCCACAAGAGAGAGCAGCTCGCGATCTTCGCGATCGATCCGGGCTTTCTCGATCGCGTCGCCGCCACGCTCGATCGCGTGAACCGATGGGACCTCTCGCTGAGCGGGGGGACGCTCTACCTGAACGCCGCGGGCAAGGTGTTCGAGGCGAGCATCGACCGCGTTCCGATTCCCTGAGCGGTTCCGCCGGCGCGCGCGACCGCGCTGCCCCAGCCCTCGGACGCCGCCTCGTCCGCGAAGTCCTCACGGAGATCGCGGAGCTGCGGGTCGCCGGAGAGCTCTGCGCCTCCAGGCGTCGCCGCCCGCAGGTCCTCGAAGACCTTCAAGACCTCCTGGCTCGCCTGGTGCGGCCACGCTCTGGCCCTGCCGGCATCGTCGGCCCAGGCGTGCAGCGCGGACAGCGCGCGATCGAGCCCGCTGCGCGCGCGCGGCACGAGGAAGACCCCGCCGGGCCGCACGCACGCCCCTAGCTCCGCGAGCTCGTAGCGAACCCACTCGTAGCCGTGGCACGCGTCCACGAGCACGGCGTCGAAAGGCGTGAGCCCAACGCACGCATCGCCCATCCCGACGGGCGCGCCGCCACGACGAAAGAGAAACACGCTCGGCCGATCGCTCGAACCGACCTGCCACCGGAAGGTGTCCTCGTAGGTGCTCTCCAGTCTCGTGCCCGCGCTCGCTCGGCGGCCCGATGGGCTCGCCGCGACGTTCCGGATCCAGCGCCGCAGATAGCTCCTCTCGTACGGAACGCGCGACATGACGACCCCCTCGGTCGAGCTGAGCAAAGCGGGTGCCAAGGCCGGGCGCGGAGATCTCCGTGTGAAATCGCGGGGGAGCCCGGCTCCTCTGGGGCGGGACGGTCGTGAGCCCCTGGCGCACCGTCGCGTCACGACACGCGGGGGCCGCGTCCGGGGAATCCCCACGCTCAGGCCGCCGGCCGCGCGCGGCTCGCCGCGAGCTTCTCGTCCGCGCTCGCGAGGCGCCGCTTCACGGTCGCCAGCGAGAGCCTCATCTCGGCCGCGACCTCCGGGAGGGTGTAGCCCTCCACCCGGTAGAGGAGCAGCGCCGTGCGTTCCTCGGGCCCGAGCGCAGCGATGCAGGTCCGCGCCTCGGACAGCTCGAGCGCGAGGTCCGGCGTGCCCGCATCCACGAGGAGATCGACGTCGACGCCATCCGGCTTCCCGAGGCCCACGGCCGACGCCACGCGACGGCGGATGTGGAGCCGAGCCCGATGCACGACGATCGTGCCGAGCCAGGAACGAAACGCGGACGGGTCGCGGAGCGAGTCCAGGCTGGAGAGCGCCTCGACGAACGCATCCTGGACCACCTCGTCGAGATCGGCGTCCTTGCCGAGGAGGCGAAACGCGAGGCCCTGGACCATCGACGCGTGTCTCCGGAAGAGATGCTGTTTTGCCTGCGCATCGCCAGCGCGTGCGAGCAACACCAGATCTCCGTCTGCGGCGGTCGGCGGATCACTCGAAGACACGAGGAGCCGAGCTTACGCAGTGGAGCGGAGCGCGCCGTCGTTATCGCCCCTGGGTCGATGTCTCATCGACTAGGACCATCGTCAGAGTCCTCGAACGCGGGTCCGGGATTTACCGGACATTCCGCGAAGAAGGAGGCCCGTACCATCGCATGTACCGGGCGGACCCAAGCACACATCACCCTCGTTCAACTATGCACCATGAAGGTCGATCCTTGGTTTGGATCTGAGCCTGTTTTGGACTCCCGATACACCCAGTCGTCATGATGCGAATTGCAACGAGCCTAGCGGTGCTCGCCATGGGGCTCACGGGCTGTGTCGGAACCGTCGATGGAGGACCGGTGCCGTATGATCCAGGAGGCCCGGGGACGGGCCCTGGAACGGGACATCCTGGAACGGGCGGCCCCGGACCAGGCGGTGTCTGCGTCGATAGCGTCGGGAGCGCGCCGCTGCGCAGGCTCTCCCTCACGGAGCATCGACGGACCTTGGCGGACCTCTTTCCGGGGCTGACCGTCAGCCTCCCCGCCGGGCCGATCGACGACGTCGGTGAGCACACGTACGACAACGATGCCCTCGCGCTCGGTCCTTCGGACGTCCGCGTCTCGGACTGGGAGACGACCGCGTTCACGATCGCGGACGCCGCCGTACGTGATGGCGCCACGCGCGCGGATCTCTTCTCGTGCGGCGCGCCGACGACGGCGGCCGAGGCGCACGCCTGCGCGAGCGAGTTCATCACCCGCTTCGGAGCGCGCGCACTGAGGCACCCCCTGAGCGCGGACGAGCAGACGAGCTTCGAGGCGTACTTCGAGTCGCAGCGAGTCGCGATCGACTTCGACGCCGCGGCAGTGCTGACGATCACCGCGATGCTCGAGAGCCCGCGGTTCCTCTATCGGATGGAGCTCGACGGCGCGGCCGGCCCGGACTCGGTGGCGCTCTCGCCGCACGAGCTCGCCAGCCGCCTCTCGTACTTTCTCTGGCAGAGCATGCCCGACGAGCAACTGTTCGCGGCCGCCGCGACCGGCGCTCTCGAGAACGCGACCGGCGTCGAGACCGAGGTGAGGCGGATGCTCGACGATGCTCGCGCGGGCGACACCATCGTCGACTTCCATCAGCAGTGGCTCGCGCTGGGCCGAGTCGCCCGCGTCGACGAGCCGCGCGTGGCCTCGCTCTACCCCGAGTGGAACGAAGCGCTCCGCGATTCGCTCGTGACCGAGTCCGAAGCGCTCGTGCGCAGCGCGCTCGTCGACGGTGACGGCACGCTCTCGTCCCTCTTGCTCTCGCGCAGCGCGCACGTCGACGAGGCGCTGGCACGCCTCTACGGGGTCGCGCCGCCTTCGCCGGGCACGTGGGCGGACGTCACGCTTCCCGAGGGCGAGCGCGCCGGCATCCTGACCCGCGGCGCCTTCCTCGCGTCTCGAGCGCACGCCACGAGCGGCTCACCGCCCCTACGCGGCGCGTACATCATGACGCGCGTCCTCTGCGAGCCTTCGCTCACGCCTCCGCCGACTGCGGACCTGACTCCGCCCACGCCCATGGCTGGGGAAGGGCCCGTCACCAACCGCACGCTCTTCGAGCGCCGCACGGAGACGCCCGCATGCCTGGGATGCCACCAGCGCATCAATGGCTTCGGCTTCGGCTTCGAGCACTACGACGCGATCGGCCGCTTCCGCTCGCTCGACGACGGCCTTCCCGTCGACGCGACCGGGAGCCTGATCGGGACCGACGTCGACGGCGACTACGATGGTGCGGTCGCGCTCTCCGAGCACCTCGCGGAGAGCGGCGAGGTCCGCGCTTGCGCCTCCTCGCAGTGGACGCGCTTCGCCCTCGGCCGCAGCGCCGAGCAGGCGGACGGCTGCTTCGCGGAGCGTCTCACGCAGGCGTTCGATGCAACCGGCGGCGACGTGCGCGAGCTGCTCGTGTCGATCGCCACAGCGCCCGAGATGCGCCGACGCCCCTTGGCCGAGTGAACGAGAACCCTTCGAGAACGGAAGAAAGTCGAACATGTTGATCCAACGCAGAAGGTTCTTGCAGGCCCTCGGTATCGGAGGCGCCGCCACCGCGTTCATGCCTTCACTCCTCACGAGCCGCGCGAGCGCGGGAGGCATGACGTTCCCGACCCGCGTGGTCTTCTTCGTCACGCCGCACGGCACCGTCTGGCGAAACTGGAAGACGGCGCGCACCGATCTCCCCACGGATCGATTCGCCAGCGCCGACCTCACGAGCGCCGCTGACCTCGGTCCGATCCTCGAGCCGCTCGATCGTCACCGCTCGAAGGTGCTCATCGTCGAAGGCGTCGCCCGCGCGACGTTCTACGAGGACTACCGGGTCAACGTCGCGGGCGGCGGCGACGTGAACGGACACAGCCTCGGACGCGCGCACGCGCTCTGCGCCTCGCCCTCTGTCAACGGAGGCGGCTCCACCGCGCGCGGCGGCGGCGAGACCATCGATCAGTATCTCGGACGCTCGATCCGCGGTGACGCTGCGTGGTCGAGCCGCGTCTGGGGCTTCAACGGCAACGAGCCCTACAGCTACGTCGCGCGCGGCGAGCCGGCGACACGCGTGGAAGATCCGTCGAGCGCGTTCCACGACATCACGGCGACCTACGTCCCGCCCGCGGGCGGGAGCACGCCACCGCCGCCGGCTGCACCCTCGCGGGACGCACAGATCCACGCAGCGCGCGCGAGCGCTGCGGCCCTCGCGCAGACCGAGTTCGCTCGCCTCGCACCGCGCCTGTCGGGAGACGACCGCCTCAAGCTCGAGCGGCATCGCGATCTGCTGGCCGATCTCGAGCGCTCGTTCGGCGGTGGAGGCAGCACGGGCTCGGGCTCGGGCAGCGGCAGCTCGGTGGTCACCTGCGATCCGGCGTTCAGCCGGTCGAGCGACGCGGAGTCGGACTTCCGCCGCCTCACGGCGCTGGTGCTCTCCTGCGACCTGACGCGCGTCGTCACCTACACGGCCGTCCTGCCGAACGTCACCGACATCGGAGGCGCGCCGGGCTCGGACCTGCACGAGCGCTACGCCCACACCTCGATCGCCGGCGAAGGTGGCTACACCCCTGAGGGTGAGACGGTGATGACCACGCTGAATCGTCGGTACGCGGAGAACTTCGCAGCGCTCCTCGACGAGCTCGACTCGGTGCCGGAAGGCGACGGCACGCTGCTGGATCACACGACGGTCGTGTGGACGAGCGAGTGCGCGACCGGCTCGCACCAGGGACACGACCTGCCGATCGTCCTCGCGGGAGGCGCGAACGGCTACTTCCACACGGGACGGCGTGTTCGCTATCCACAGAACCTCACGGTGCCGTTCACGTGGGACCGGCCGTACCCGATCGGTCCTTCGCACACGCGGCTCTTCGTGAGCCTGATGCAGGCGGCCGGGCTCCCCGACACCACGTTCGGCACGACCACGAGCGTCACGGGCGTGGACGGCACGGTGCATCCGCTCAGCGGCCCGCTCACGGAGCTCAGCTCGAGCTGAGCCCTTCAGCCACGCGCCTTCGATCCAGCTTGCCCGAGGAGGTCCTCGGCAAGCTCTCGTGCACGACGATCTCCACGGGCACCATGTAGGGCGGCATCTCCGCCCTGCAGTGCTCGAGCAGGGCCTCTCGCTCGAAGCGCGCGGGGTCTCTCGGCACGACGTGCGCGACGAGCACGGTGCCGGCGATGTCGTGCGGTCGGCCGACGACGACGACGAGGTCGACCATCTCCGAGACGTGTAGCTGCTCTTCGACCTCCTCCGGGCTCACGCGGAAGCCCTGGCACTTGAGCATCTGGTCACGGCGGCTGACGAAGTAGAGAAACCCCTCGTCGTCCGTCCGCACCAGATCACCCGAGTAGACCACGCGCTCGTCTCGCCACGGCTCGAACGGGTGCGGGCGAAACTTCTCGCGGCTCGCCTCGTCGTTGCCCCAGTAGCCGAGCGAGACCGTCGGGCCGGCGTGGACCAGCTCGCCGACCTCGCCCGGCGCGCAGCGGCGCCCGTGATCGTCGACGACGAAGAGCTCGGTCTCCGGGATGGCCTTTCCCATCGAGTCCGGCCGCCGATCGAGCTCCTCGGGTGGGAGATACGTCGATCGAAACGCCTCCGTGAGCCCGTACATCAGGAACACGTCGGTGCTCGGTAGGAGCTCTCGATAGCGGGCCAGAAGCGGCCTCGGGAAGACGCCGCCGCTGTTGGTGATGTAGCGCAGGTGAGGAAACGAGAGCGACGCGAACGGCGACGTGCGCTGGAGCAGCTGGGCCCAGAGCGGAGGCACGCCCGCGAGGCCGGTGATCTCGAAGGTCTCGAGCGAGCGACAGATGTCGGCGGGAACGAGCGAGCGCTGGAGAAAGAGCGTGGCGCGGCGCTCGACCGCCGAGAGGAGCTGGTTGAGACCGTAGTCGAAGCTGAACGGCAGGACGGACAGGATGCGGTCGTTCTCGGTGATCCCGAGGTAGCTCGTCACGATGCGAGCGCCGGCGATGAGGTTGTCGTGCGAGATCGCGATCCCCTTCGGGCGGCCGGTCGAGCCGGAGGTGTAGAGAAGCGCCGCGAGCTCCGTGGGCTCGGTGTCGCAAACAGGCAACGTCGAAGGCGGCTCGGCCTCGCTGCCCACTTCGACGTAGTGCGCTCCGGTCTCGGCGATTCCGACGCGCGCGAGGCGGCGTGCGTCGGACACCAGGATCCGCGCTCCGCTGTCGGCGACGATGTGCGCGATCTGCGCGCGCTTGAGCCCCTCGTGGATCGGCACGATCGCGGCTCCGGCCGCCCAGGTGCCGTAGATCGCGATCACGCACTCGAGGCTCTTGTCGAGCAGGATGGCGACACGGTCACCGCGATCGGCGCCTGCGAGAAAGAGGCGATGCGCGAACCCGGCCGCGCGGCTCGCGAGATCGTGGTGAGTCAACTGCCTATCTCGTTCGGCGATCGCCACGCGTGCGGGAGAGAGCTCCATCGCCCGCCAGAGAGATGCCTCGATGCGCTGGCCTGCCATGGGCGTGGCGCTGGGCCCCATCGACTCGATCACGTAGCTCGCGGAGATCGCTTGGTTCGTCGAGGTCATGTCCGCTCCAAGGCACGTATCGTGCTCGGCCGGGTCTCGGATTGGAGACGACTTTGACCCTCCCCCACACGATCCGGGACGCTCCTTCGGCGCACCCTCTCCGCTCGATCTCGAGCACGCTCGGGATGGGCGGGCTCGGTGGCTCGGTGTTGCTCGGCTGGCTCCTCGGCAGCGTCGCGCTCGCTGGAACGTTCCCCTCGTTCTCCGACGCCGCCGACACGACGGCGGAGTTCCTGTTCATCGCGATCGCGGTGCTGCTCCTCGGCGACGAGCGCCCCGCGCTCGCACGACGGGTGACCGTGCGTGTCCTCGCCGCCATCGTCTTCACGCTCGGTCTCACCGCGCTTCTCGCGCCGGGGCCGGAGCCGCTTCGCCTGGGCGGCTCGCTCGGGCGTCTCGGTCTCGAGAGGCCCACGTGGCTCACTTCGGTGAGCTTCGTCGCAGTGGGAGCCGCGCTCGCCGGGTTCGACCTCGAGGCGGGCCCTCTGACGCGCCGTGCGGTCGACGGGCTGCTCGCGATGGTCGGCCTCGTGTCCCTCGGCCTCTTCGTGGGTCACATGCACGGGGTCCCCGAAGGCGGGAGCGCCTCACCCTCGCACGCCGTCGCCGCCAATACGTACGCCGGCCTCGTCCTCTCGAGCCTCGCCATCCTCCTCGCGCGTCCGACGCGCGGACCGATGCGACTCTTGCTCCGCGCAGATCTCGGAGCACGCCTCCTGCGAACCACCCTCCCTGCGATCGTGGTGGTCCCGATCGCGTTCAACGCGCTTCGTCTGCTCGGCGAGAGCGCCGGCTACTACGGACCGGGCGCCGGCATCGCGCTCGCGGTGCTCGGCCAGATCCTCACGCTCTCGCTCGTGATCGGATGGAGCGCGCGTGGGCTGGCCAGAGGCGCAGAAGCTCAGCGGAGCGCGATGGAGCGCCTCGGCGAGAACGAAGAGGCGCTCCGCATCACCCTCGACAGCATCGGCGGCGGAGTGATCGTGACGGACGCCGCCGGATGCGTCGTTCACATGAGCCGGCGCGCGGAGCGGAGCACCGGCTACACCCTGAAGGAGGTCCTCGGGGCTCGGCTCGACGAGCGTCTGCGAGTCGTCGACGGGCGCACCAGGCAGGTGGTCGAGAGCCCGTTCGAGCACGTGGTGCGCACCGGAAGCCTCGTGGGCGTCGCCGACCGCCTCGTCGTGCTCGGCGCGGACGGAACGGAGCGCGCCGTGCTGGACGACGGCGCTCCGGTCCTGAACCGGCTGGGAATTCTCCGGGGCGCCCTCTTCGTGCTCCGTCGAGAAGCGGGGGACGAGAGACAGCCCCTCGGCCGCTCGGCGTGATGAGCCCATCGCGGGTCCAATCGCTCGATGCCCTCGATGCTCTAGTTGCACTCGAGGAAGATCACCGAGACCGAGTCGGGACCGACCGGTACGCGCATCGTGTTCGGCGCTCCGTCTGCGGGGAGCCAGCCACCGTAGTACTGCGTGCATCCGTGTCCGGTCGGGCCGGGGGTGACGGAGATCTCGATGTCGTGCTCACCGGCCGCCGCCTGCGCCACGAAGTACGCGTACTCGTGGTCGTTGGCGATCGAGGTCAACGCGGGATCGAGCGTCCCTCCCTCGTATCGGGTGTAGAACGGCCCCGCGCCGCTGCCGCGCCGGAGAGCCACGGTGGCGCCCTCGGCCACACCGATGAAGTCGATCGTGATCATCGACCGCGCCCCGTCGGGGAAGCGCTCGTGCGTCGGCGCGAGGAAGTGTGTGTTGTCCGCCTCGTGCTGGATGCCGAGGTTGACGTCCTCGGCGATCCCGTAGCGCGAGCTCCATGCCCAGAGCTCTCTCGGATATCCCGCCGCGACGTACTCGAGCTCGGCATCGCCGCTCGGCACACAGGGGATGGCGTAGACGCCATCGCCATCTGAGCTCGCGCAGGGGAGCTGAGGCTGGTTGAGCACGCAGACGCTCACGCCGAGGAGCGGAACGAAGGACTGCTGATCGTATACGTGGCCCCAGATCGACCCGACGTCGGTCGTCTCGCAGGCGACGGGATCGGTGTCCTGCCCCACGTCGTGACTGCTGTCTACCGACACGTAGGCGTCGCTCTCCGCCACGCGTGCGTCGAGCGTCCCACCGTCGTCCGCGGTCGCTTGCATCCCGCTGCAGGCCGCGAGCGGCACGGCGAGAAGTGTCGAGAGCCTTGCCCCGAAACCACTTGATTGCATCGCACCCTCCGTCTGTCGACCGCCCCCATCGGCGGCCGGCCACATGCGATGAGCAAGATCGTTGCCCCGTGGGTGAATGTGTGAGGGCACGGGCAATGTCGTCGTGTTCGTGCTCTTCCCGCCCTGCCCGCGCGGCGGAGCCGCCGCAGCGGCGTCGTCGGGCGGTGACATTGCGCCTCGCGGCGCACGCCAGGAGCCGCGACGGCTGCGCACCTCGCGCCCTCGTTCGCGTTGAATTCTCGACATGTCGACTCCACCGCCGCCTGCGTCTCCGGATTGGAAGGCTTCTTGCGCAGGGACCGTCGAGCGAGGGAGTCCACATGGGATGGGACCTACAGGAGCTGGATCGAAGCTCGAATTCGGTCGAGACGTTTCATCGCTGGATCCGTAAGAGCCGTGGCCCTCGACCGCGAGAGGCGGCGGCGCTGGGCCCGCGCCTCGAGCGATGGCTCGCGCCACAGGAGCGCTTCGATGCGCTGCGCAGCGAGGCGATGCGGCGAGGCGGGAGCATGTTCGCCGACCTGGCCTACGCGAACCCATACGATGCTCCGCCGCCATCGATCCTCGAGGCGATGGGCACCGTGCTGCGTGACGCGGAAGCGCTCGACCTCCAGTACACACCCTATGGTGGGGACGCCGTGCCTCGCCGGCTGGTCGCCCGTGCGCTGACCGAGTCGATCGGGCTGCCGTATCGCTTCTCCGACATCGTGCTCACGCCGGGTGCGATGGGAGCTCTCACGCTCATGATGCGATGGCTCGCCGGGGCCTCGAACGTGCCGGGGGGCGAGGTGATCCTTCCCGTCCCGTGCTGGCTCGACCATCCGCTCTACGTCGAGGAGGCGGGCCTCACTCCGGTCCTCGTGCCCCTCGATCCGCATACGCTGCGGCTCGATCTCGACGCGATCGAGGCAGCCCTCACGCCCCGGACGGTGGCCATCGTGCTCACTCAGCCGGGCAACCCGACAGGGCTCATCCACTCGCGCGAGGAGCTCGTGCGGCTCGCGGAGCTCCTCGAGTCTCGCGCGAGACCGCCCATGCTCGTCTCGGACGAGGCGCATCGGGACATCGTGTTCGAGGAGGGCGCGCTCGTGTCGCCGGCCGCCCACTACGCGCGCACGGTCGTGGTGTACTCGTTCGGAAAGTCGGCGCTGCTCCAGGGACAGCGCATCGGGTACCTCGCCGTCTCACCGCGCATGGAACGGCGCGACGACCTCGCCCGGGATCTCGTGCGGCTCTGCCGCGTGACCAGCCTCTACGCTCCGACCGCGCTCATGCAGCGGGTCGTCGGGCCTCTGCTCGAGCTCTCGCCCGACCTCACGGGCCTTCGCGTCCGTCGTCAGCGCGCGGTCCGCGCGCTCACCGAGATGGGATGGGACCTCGTGCCTTCGGAAGCGACGTTCTTCCTCTACCCGCGCGCGCCCGGCGGCGATGGTGAGAGCCTCGCGCTCGAGCTCGCGCGACGCGGCGTGCTCGTGCTCCCCGCCGAGGTCTTCCACCACACGGGGAATGTCCGCCTGTCGCTGACCTGCACCGGTGTGGCGCTCGAGCGCGCGCTCGACGTGATGCGGGAGATCGCGACGTGAGCCGCGTCTACCCGAGCGTGCAGAACCTCATGCTGGACGGACCCAGTCCCGCGGAGCCCGTCGATCTCTTCGCGGACGACGCCGCAGAGCGCCTGAGACGCGTCACGGGGCACTTCGCGTTCGCGAGCGGGCGATGCGGCGAGGTCGCGCTCGCGAGAGACGCGCTCGGCGTGAACAAGCTCTTCTTCGGAGTCGATCGCGAGCGCGAGCTCCGCACGAGCTCGTACTTCCTGGACCTCGTCGAGAGAGGCATCCCGGCCGACGAGGTCTGGTCGGTGCCGTCGGGGCACTCGGTACGCTTCGACCTCGACGGGGAGCACTTCGTGCTGTCGAAGTGGTCGAGGCTCGAGCCAGGGCAGGCCGAGCCGGAGACCGAATCGAGCCTCGCGAGGCGCGTGCGCGAGACCCTCGAGAGCGTGTTCCGGAAGCTCGCGGTCGCCCTCGCTGGCCGGCCGCTCTTCGTCTCGATGTCGGGCGGGCTCGACAGCACCACGATCGCGGTCCTCGCGCGCGAGCACCTCGGCTCGTTCACGGGGATCACGTTCGCGGTCGACGACGGCCGCTTGCGCGACGCGCAGCGAGACGACGATCTCTCGGCGGCCGAGCGAGTCGCGAGAGAGCTCGGCGTCCCCCATCGAGTCGTCGTCATCTCGCCCGACGAGCTCGCCTCGCACCTGGACGACACGCTCGTGTTCGGACAGGACTACCGCGACTTCAACGTGCACTGCGGCCTCGTGAACGCGGCTCTCGGCGCCGCGATCGCCCGGTCGAGCCCCGGAGCGGTGCTGCTCACCGGGGACACGATGAACGAGCTCGTGGCGGACTATTCGCCCGTCGCGTTCGAGGGCCGCGAGCACTACGCACTGCCCGACCTCAGCCCCGGCCGGCTGCGTCGCTATCTCGTGCAGGGCCTCGATGCGGGCGATCGCGAGGTCGGTGTGCTGGCCCGCTGGGGAGTCCAGACCGTGCAGCCGTTCGCGCTCGCGGCAGACGCATACGCCGCCCTCCCCGACGCGCTCGTCGCAGGCCCTGGCAGCAAGCAGCGCTTCGTCCGTGAGGCGCTCGGAGATCGCATCCCCGAGTTCGTCTACGCCCGGCCAAAGGTCCGTGCGCAGGTGGGCGCCGCCGGAGAGCCGAGCGGCACCATGGCCGTCCTGCTCCGCCGCGGGATCGATGAGCGGGCGCTCGAGCGTCGGTTCGAAGGGCTCTTCGGGCTCGACGCCAGAGAGAGGCGGCGGCTCATACGCGCAGGCATGTATCGGTTCCCCACGACACACCCGCGAGGCAGGTCATGAGCTCGTTCTCGGCCGAGATTTCCTCCCCCGTGCTGGAGCTCCCGCAGATCCAGAACGAGGTGGCGCGCGAGCGCGTCGCGGCGGACGTGGAAGCGTTCGTTCGAGCACGCTTCTCGGTGCCGCGGAGCGATCTTCTCTTCACTCGAACCGTCGATCTGTTCGAGGAGGGATATGTCGACTCCACCGGTCTCGTGGAGCTCATCGCTCACGTCGAAGAGCTCTATGGGATACGGCTCCCCGAGGAGGCCCTCTTCGACACGTCGTTCGGCAACATAGACGGTATCGCCCGCGTGGTCGCCGAGCTCCTCGCACCATGATCGCCGAGCTGCGAGACGACTACGCGCGCCACGGAGGCCGACTCCGGCATACGGGGCTGTGGGCGCTCGGCGTCTATCGATTCGGTCGATGGGCCAGCGATGCGAGCCCAGCGTTGCGCTGGCCCGCGGCGCATCTCTATGGGGTGCTGAGCCTCGGCATCGAGCTCGGCCTCGGAGTCGTGCTTCCGCGCGACACCGTCATCGGGGACGACCTGCTCATCCTGCATGGCGCCTCGATCCGAGTCCATCCGGAGGCCGTGCTCGGGGATCGAGTGTGCCTGATGCACGAGGTGACCATCGGGATGAACACCGGGCCGGGCGGGCTGCGTGTCGGCGCGCCGCGCATCGGCAACGACGTGTTCATCGGCGCGGGTGCGAAGGTGCTCGGCGCGATCACCGTGGGAGATGGGGCGCTCATCGCCGCGAATTCACTGGTGGTCACCGACGTTCCCGCGGGCGCCACCGTGGTCGGGGTGCCGGCCCGCGTCATGCGCGGATGAGCGACTCTTCCCGCTCAGGGAGTCGAGACGGCGACGTCTGTCAGGGCTGGCCGCGTGGAGTCCACGGTGGTCCACGGACCGCCGGGCGTCGAGCTCGCGAGGAGCGGCGCCGACCACGTGACACCGACATACACACCGTCGCGCTGAACGATCGCGTCGGGGAGGGAGCCCGAGTGCATCGTCCACGTGCTCGCATCGGTCGACGTCCAGTAGCTGGAGCCCCCATGGACCATCCATTCGCCGTTGGCGAAGGCGACGTCCTGGAGGCCGCCGGAGCCGAGCGTCCGCTCGTCCCAGCTCATACCGTCGGTGGAGATGCTCACTCTGCCCCCGGAGCCGACCGCGACGAACATGTCCGCACCGAAGGCGACCTGCGCGAGCGCCGGACCTCCAATGTGATCGGTCCAGTGGACACCGTCGGTCGTCGTGCTCGACAGTCCCGCATCTCCGGACGTGGCGCCGACGGCCACGAAGGCGCCATTGCCAGTGTCGATCGAGCGGAAGTGCCCAGCGACGTACGGCGCCGGATCTGTGAAGGTCGCGCCACCGTCCGTGGAGCGCAGCCTGAGGCCGTTCCCACCCGCGGCGACCCAGAGCCCGTCCGCCCAGACCACGTCGCTCAGAAACGACCCGGTGTCGGCCACGCGGGTGGTCCATTCGATTCCGTCGGTCGACGTCATGATCCGATTGCCGACGGCGATGAAGGTGCCGTCGCCATAGCCGACGCCGCGCAGCAGGCTCGGGTCATCGCCGCCCGCAGGGTCCTCGATCAGGTGATGTCCCCAGGTCCGCCCATCGAGCGAGACGGTTCGGTGCCCGCCGTAGCCCACGGCGACGAAGCGCCTCTCGAGGCTCGCCCCCGCGTCGTGGTCGGGCGGGACCGCCGCGTCCCGGGCAACTTCCCCCGCATCGGTGCCGAGCATCTCGCCGGCGTCGGCGGTGGCAGCGTCGACGCCGAGCGCGCTGGCGTCGTCGCCCGGGGTGGGTGCGGCGTCGAGGGCCCCGTCGTGACCCGCGGCGGCGTCGCGCGGCGGTGAAGCTGCATCGACGGCGTCGGCTCGAGGTGCGCGCGCCGGGGTACATCCGAGCGCGACGAGAGACATCGCGAGGCTCGCGGCGGAGATCGTGCCGATCGTGAAGCGGTTCATCGGCCACACTATGCCGGCCACTGCTCGAGGCGCGCCGCCCGACCCGCCCGAAGCGACGGAGATCGCGCGCCGCGGGCCGACCCGACGAAGCGGTCCTCGCAGGGGCGTTCCATCTGCTTGGTTGGCCACGACGAGGGACGCCTCGCGGTGCTTTCGTGGGGTCCATCGACGCGACGCGCCTCAGGTCTCCATCGCAGGTCGTCTCGAGGCAGGCATGATGATTGCGCCTTTCCGCGTTCGTGACGTTCGTGAGCACGGAGCCGAAGTCGAGCCAGGAGCCCACGGAGCGGCTCCAAGTGTTGATCGTGGACGACGATCCCGACGCGCTCACGGTGCTCGAGGCGGCCGTGGCGACGCTCGGCCATTCGGTCGTGACCGCGAGCGACGGCGAGCGCGCCTGGGAGCTGCAGTGTCGGCAGCCCTCTCAGGTCATCCTGAGCGACTGGTCGATGCCCCGCATGAGCGGCATCGACCTCTGCCGTCTCGTGCGGGCCAACGGCGGACGCGACTACGTGTACTTCGTCGTGATGACCGGGTTCGGGGACAAGGCGCACTTCCTGGAGGGCATGCGAGCCGGGGCCGACGACTACCTGACGAAGCCGATCGACGCCGACGAGCTCGAGGCGCGCCTGCTGGCGGCCTCGCGCGTGATCTCGATGCAGCGAGCGCTCGCCCGGCGCAACGCGGTCCTCGAGCGTGAGAGCGACATCTCGTTCAAGGCGGCTCGGATCGACGCGCTGACCGAGAGCGGGAACCGGCTGAGGCTGCGGGAGGATCTGGACGCGCTGCAGTCACGCGTCTCTCGATACGGACATCGATACTGCGCGGCGCTCTGCGACATCGATCTCTTCAAGCAGTACAACGACACGTACGGACATCTCGCGGGAGATGCTGCGCTGAGGCGCGTTGCCGGCGCGATCGGCGGCGCTCTCCGCCAGGGCGACACCCTCTATCGGTATGGAGGCGAGGAGTTCCTCGTCATCCTTCCCGAGCAGGCGCTCGAGGAGGCGCGTCGCGTGATGGATCGCGTCAGAGCCGCGGTGGAGGGGCTCTCGCTTCGGCACCAGGCGTCTGCGACGGGGACTCTCACGCTGAGCGTGGGCGTCGCCGAGCTCGGTGACGCAGGCGGCACTTGCGACGAATGGCTCGAGCGCGCCGACGCGGCGCTCTACCGCGCGAAGAGGATCGGAAGAAATCGCGTCGAGGTCGACACTTCCCGGACGGAGATCACGACCGTGCAGGAGGCGTCGCGAACGCGGAACGTCGGCTGACCGATCGAGCGACGGGCTCGGAAGGCGCGCGATGCGCGGGGGATGGGCCGATCGGCGAGAGCAGGTCCGCGAGCTTTCGCCTCAGCTCACGTCCGTTCAACGGCGTGAGGAACGCCGCGAGCGCCGCTCCGAAGAGAGCGCCGCCGCCGATGCACCAGAGCACGATACCGGTCATGAGGAGCGTGTGCGCCGGAGGAAGCGCGCGACGCTGTGTCTCGTCTCGACAGAGCGAGCGTCGGCGGCGCGAGTCCTGCGTATGTAGGTCCATGTGGCGCAGAGATCGTTGCCAGTCCATTCGACGCGAGACAGCAGAAACGATGCCGATTGAGGCTATGCCAAATACCGTCGAATTCACTCGTGCGTCGTGCGTGGAGGCCACGCTCGTCCGAAAGCTGGGGCGCAAGGGCGAGGGAATCGCCGCGCGAGCTCGCTGGGCCCCGGTGGTCTTCGGGGCAGTGCTCGCGGGGAACGGCTGCGGCGTCTCCGTCGGCGGCGTCGATGGCGGCGCGACGTTCGACGCGGGACTCGATGACGCAGCAGATGTCAGTCCGGACGTGGGCTTCGACGGCGGAACGGACGCGCGCGCCGACGGCGCCGCGGACGCCAGCCTGGACGCAGGCGACCGCTCGGGGGGCGTGGTGGACGCGGGACCTTCGGGCGCGCGGGACGCGGGACCTTCGGGCGCGCGGGACACGGGACCTTCGGGCGCGCGGGACACGGGGCCTTCGGGCGCGCGGGACACGGGGCCTTCGGGCGCGCGGGACACGGGACCTTCGAGCGCGGGAGACACAGGACCTCCGAGCGCGCGGGACGCCGGGCTCTCGGGCGGAGGCTGTCTTCCGCAGCCTGGAGGCTCGGTGCTCGTCCTCTTCATCGGCAACAGCCAGATCGACGTCTCCGATCTGCCGCAGGTGGTCTCGGAGCTCTCCGCGGGTGCGCCCGCAGGCTGCGCGCGGATCGTGCCCGCGACCTTCACGCTCGGCGGTGCCAACCTGCGAGACCTCTGGGAGACGACACGCATCGGCGGTCTCAGCCTCGCCGAGACGATCGCGACAGGCCGCTACGACATCGTCGTCGCTGCCGAGTCGATCGATCTCGCGGAATATCGACCGGCTCCCTTTCCGGCGCTCTTCGTCGACTACGCGACGCGCATCATCGAGGCTTCGCGAGCGGCCGGCGCGCTCCCGCTGCTCTACGCCACACCCTACGTCGATGCACCGGACCGCAGCGGATTCCACGCGATGGCCGACCCGCAGATCGCGCTCGGTGCAGCGCTGGGCGTCGGCGTGGCTGCGGGCGGCCTGGCGTGGCTTCGGGTCTGGGACGAGCTTCCGGGCCTCGACCTGTACGCCGCCGACGATGCGCACCCGGGCTGTCTCGGAACCTATGTGTCGGCGCTCGTGCTGTGGGCGGCGATCACCCATGGAAGCCCCATCGGGCTTCCGCAGGACATCGAGATCGACTATGGCGTCGGGACTTGCCCGCCCATCAGCGACGCGCAGGCAGATGTCTTCCAGCGCGCTGCACGGGCTCAGGAGCTAGCGACTGGGCCGTGAGGAGTCGATCGATTCGGGCGAGCTGCCGATAGGGCAGCGTGGGGCTCTCGAGATGACGTCGGTGGTGGCGCAGGGGCTTGGAGCTCACGAACAGTCTTCCGAACGGGCCAAGCTCGCTCGAGCTGGCGTCGAGCCCATCGAGAGAGTCACGGTTCGTGTCCTCCGCGTGGAGGACGTGGGTCCGAATCCGCTCGAGCGCCGGGTGAAACGTCGCGAGCGTACCCAGATACACTGCCAACGCGGTCCAACCGGTCTCGGGAAAGAGGTTCGCCAGAGCCAGCCCGAAGGTGGCATAGGCCAGCATCCCGGAGAGCACCACGCGCGTGGTGCGCCGGGTCGCGAGCGTCCGCCGCGAGAGAGCCAGGCGGATGCCATCGACGATGGCGGCCATCGCCGTGACGCCGACGAGGTCGCGTACGAGCCCGGAGAGGAGGTCTCTTCGAGCGTGCGCACCATCTCTCACCGCGAGCTCGTGACCCGCGGAGGCTCCGTCCTTGTGGTGGAGGAAGTGCCGGCGTCGGTGCTCTTCGACGTCCTCGAGCAAGACGAGCCCTGCCAGCACCTGGCAGGCGCGGTCGTTCCACGTCCTCGAGGAGAGGAAGTTCCAGTGCGTCGCCTCGTGCAGCCACTCCGACATGGCCTTTTGATGCAGCACGCACGCGGCGGGAGCGAGGCATACGAGCCACGGGCCGATCGGCACGAGGAAGGCCGCGAGCCAGAAGCTCCCCATCGCGGCGTGCGTGCCGAGGAGCAAGAGTACGTTCCCCACCTCGTCCCGCCGATCGGGTGTGACCCGGAGCAGCGATGGAGAGGACCCCATGTCGTTCTGAGGGCTGTCCACGTTGGTCAGGTAGCCAGCAAGTGACATGCCGCGCGATCGATCAGATTCACGACCGGGACGAGTCGATTCGCGCGCGCCCGTCACGCCACACTGGACGCGTGCGCGCCTCAGCGCGCTTCAGCGCGGTAGGCACAAGCGCCCGTTCGTGCGCGTTGGTGAGCGCGGCACGCATGCTGCTCGATCGAGCCCATCGGCTCTCCCGAGCTCGATAGAAAGAGGAGAAACCCATGGACCGACAAGAGCTCATGAACGTCGCCTCGCGCATCGCTCACGCACCCTCGAACGAGGCCAGGCTCGCGGAGCTGGTACGCGCCACACCGGAGTCGACCCTCAACCGCTTCGGCCTCGCGCATCAGACGAGCTGGGTCGGCTCGTTCCTCGCGCTGACGGGAGCCTTCGCGATCGGGGCGAGCATCGGGGCCGGCACGGCTCTCTTCTTCGCGCCGTCTTCGGGCGAGGAGCTCCGTGGAAAGCTGAGTCGGCGGGCGCGTCGCGTGGGTGACGAGGTCAAGGAGGCGAGGAGCCGGGTCGAGGAGAAGGTGGAGCAGGCGCGCGAGCGCGCGACCGACGCGACGCACGGCAAGTCAGGCCACTCGACCAGCGGCGACGGCATGGACGGCAACACGAGGTCGAGCCGCTCCTGATGCGGCGTCTGTGTCCTCAGGACGGAGAGGCGAGGTGCCCGGGGCGCGCGTCCGTGACGCGACCGTCCTCGCAGATGGTCTCCCCGCGCACGATCGTGGCCCGGTAGCCGGTCGCGCGCTGAAGGAAGCGCTTCCCGCCGGCCGGCAGATCGTGAAGGAGCTGCGGCCGCGCGAGGGAGAGCCCCGGTAGATCGATCACGTTCAGGTCCGCGCGCAGGCCGAGCTCGATTCGTCCGCGATCGGAGAAGCCCATCCAAGCAGCGGGCTCGCCCGAGAGCTTGCGGATCGCGTCCTCGATCGAGAACACGCCGCGGTCGCGAGCCCAGTGCAGCAGGAAGTACGTCGAGAAGCTCGCGTCGCAGATCGTCCCGACGTGTGCGCCGCCGTCTCCGAGGCCGAGCATCGCGTACGGATGCGTCAGCATCTCCTGCACTTCGCGGAGAGTGCCTGACGCGTAGTTGTAGATCGGGAAGTAGAGCAGCTGGTGCCCGTCGTCCTCGAGGAGGGTGTCGTAGATCACCTCGAGCACGGGCTTTCCCTTCGCCATCGCCTCGCCGAACATCGCCGTCTTCCGATCGGGCTCGTACTCGGGGCTCGCGCCGAGGCGGAAGAGGCTCATCGAGACGAAGTCGATGTTCCCGAGCAGCTGATCGACGAGCGGCGGGATCGCGCTTCCATCGCCAGCGACCTTGTCGGTCGTCTCCGCGAGCATCCGCGCGCGGAACGCCGGATCGCGCATGGCCTTCACGCGCTCCTCGATCGGGAGGTGAGAGATGGCCTTGTAGGACGGAAAGCCGATGAAGGGATGGAAGGTGGCCTCGAGGCCGATCAGCACGCCGATGCCGCGCGCTGCGACCTGAGCGCGGATCGAGATGCCCGCCGCGTTCGCCTGGTCGATGCGCGCGAGGATCTTGCGCCACTGCTCGCTCGCGCCGAGCCGCTGGAGAAGAGAGATCGAGAGCGGACGGCCAGAGACCTTCGCCATGTTCTCGAGCAGGTCGAACTCCGGGTCGAAGCGCTCCTGAGACACGAACATGTCGAAGTCGCTGACCGACTGGAGGACGCCGCGCTCGAGGCCCTTCATCGCCAGCGCGATCGCGTCGAGCTCCTTGGCCGTCGCGTCGGCGGCGGGCGTGGGACGTCCGTCCCGGTTCCGGTGGTTGTCGGTCCGGCCCGTGGAGAACCCGGCAGCGCCCGCGAGGATCGACTCGCGCACCAGCGCACCCATCGCGCGCATCTCGTCGTCGGTGGCTGCTTCGCCGGCGAACGCGCGCTCGCCCATCACGAACACACGCACCGCGTCGTGCGGGACGTGGCAGGCGAAATCGATCGTGTGCTTCTGCCGATCGAGCACGCGCATGTAGTCGACGAAGCTCTCCCAGCCCCACTTGACGCCCTCGGCGAGCGCCGAGCCCGGGATGTCCTCCACGCCTTCCATCAGCGCGATGAGCCGCTCGCGATCGGCCTCTCGGCAAGGCGCGAAGCCGACGCCGCAGCTCCCCATCGCGACCGTCGTCGCGCCGTGGATGCTCGACGGCATCATCTCCTCGTCCCAGCTGACCTGCCCGTCGTAGTGCGTGTGGATGTCGACGAAGCCCGGGGTCACGATCGCGCCTTCGGCGTCGATGCTCTTGGTGGCGGCGCCGAGATCGCTGCCGATCGCGACGATCCTCCCGTCCTTCACCGCGACGTCAGCGCGGCGCGAAGGCGCACCGGTTCCATCCACCAGCGTTCCGTTCCGGACGATCAGGTCGTGCGACATGCGCGAGAGCGTATCGCGCGACCGCGGAGATCCCTCGGCAAAAAAAGGCGTGCCACGAGATGCGGCTCAGCGGTAGCGGCCGCGCCCGTTGCCCGCCGGATCTGCGTACGGACCGCCGTCCGAGTCGGTCAGGCCCGTGTACCCGCTGCTCCGATACGTGCCGCGGCCGTTGCCCGCCGGGTCCGCGTACGGCCCGCCGTCCGAGTCCGTCACGCCCGAGACGTAGCCCTGTCGTCCGCGACCCTGACCGACCGGGTCCGCGTACGGGCCACCGTCCGAGTCCGTGATCCCGGTGGTCACCGCGCGTCGCTGGCCACGCCCATGACCCGCGGGGTCGGCGTACGGTCCGCCGTCCGAGTCCGTGACCCCCGTCGCGTAGCCGTAGCCGCGGTGCCGATGGCAGCCCGGCATGACGCCGACGATCGCGACGGCGCCCACCGCCTGCGCGAGCTTCGTGAGCATGGCGCGCCGCGAAGGATCGCTCGACTCTTCGGCACGCCCGCTGACGATCTCGTCGTCTTCGAGCGACTTCTTCTTCGGCCCCTGGAGCTTGCCATCGTCGGACATTGTCACTCCTCGGTCTTCGCGGGATGCGACGGCGAGTATGCACGAAGCGCCGGCGGGCAGGAACGACGGCGAGGGTGGCCTTCCTTCGCCCCAGCCGCTCCCGTACGATCGCTCGCCAACCGTTCGCGGCTCTCGCGCGTCTCACGGGGACCCATGACTCACCTGCGCGTCTCCGCTGCTCTGCTCCTCCTCCTCTCGCTCGGGTGCGGGAGCGCGTCGATGACGCACGTCGAGAGCCGCCCCGCTCCGCACGGAAGCGCCGCGCCCGTCGAGCACGCCGAGGAGAGCCCGCTCGTCGCCTCTCCGCTCGACACACTGTCGCGGCTCGACTCCGCGCACGAGATCCCGGACGCGCAGACCTGGCGGCGACTCTGCGCGCGTCCAACCTCGTCGACGGTGTCGCGCACCGAGGTCGTGAAGTTCCTCGTGGACCTCGACGACGAGCGGCGCATCTGGTTCATCGACACCGAGCACTGGGACATCCACTACTTCTTCGCGCGCGACAGGCTCGCGAGCATCGGTCACCCCGTCGAGGATCACGGCGCCTTCAACACGCGCGAGTACCGACGCGACGAGCGACGCTTCGAGATGGGCTCCGTCGTCCACTACCTCGACTCGGATCTCTGGACGATGGAGATGGTCAGCGGCGACACGCTCTCCGGTGAGCGCATCGTGCGGCTCTTCCATCAGATCCAGGGCGCCGTGTGGACGGGCGAGCGCTTCCGCTTCCATCCGGTCTCACCGGTCCACGAAGCCAGCATCGCCTCCGTCGCGGGCCAGCTCCCGACCATCGCGTCGGCCGAGGTGTTCCGCGGGATCCAGTACGAGCCGCTGACGCAGGGGACCGCCTTCGGCACGCTGCGGATCATCCACGGCGCGCTCGACCTCGCGAGCGTGCGCCCCGATCAGATCGTCGTGCTCGAGCTCTTGCCGGACGAGATCCCCGTCGTGTCGGGGATCATCAGCGCTCAGATCCAGGCGCCGCTCGGGCACATCGCCGTGCTCTCGGCGACCCGGCAGACGCCGAACATGGGCCTCCGGAGCGCGATGACGGATCCGCAGATCGCGGCGCTCGAGGGTCAGCTCGTGGCGCTGACGGTCGCGCCGCAGGAGTGGGCGCTCCGGCCGGCGACACGGAGCGAGGCCGAGACGTCGTGGGCCGCGCGACGTCCGCAGCCGCCCGTCGTCCCGGCGATCGACTCCTCGGAGACGGCGCTTCGGCAGCTCTGCGAGGTGCGGCTCGCGGACGTGCGCTCGGTCGGCGCGAAGGCGGCGCAGCTGGGCGAGGCGTGCAGCATCGGCGGCTCCATCCGGACGCCGGGCGGGTTCACGATCCCCTTCCATCACTACCTCGGGCACCTCGAGACCGCGCAGGCGGCGAGCACGATCGCGCCGATGCTCGCCGCCGCCGACTTCCGCGCCGATGGTCACCGTCGCGAGGTGATGTTGACCGAGCTCCGCGCGCGCATCGAGAGCGCCGCCGTCGACCCGGCGCTGCTCCGGAACGTCCAGCAACGCATCCACGCGACGGCGCCCGACGCGCGCTGGATCCTCCGCAGCTCGACGAACGCCGAGGACCTCGCCGGCTTCACGGGCGCAGGCCTCTACCGCTCGATCGTGATCCCGGCCCACGCGACCGACGCGCAGGTCCAAGACGCGCTCCGCCAGGTCTGGGCGAGCGTCTGGCTGCTCGGTGCCTACGAGGAGCGCGAGTGGTACCGCGTGCCGCACGAGCGCGTCGCGATGGCGGTGCTCGCCGAGCCCTTCGTGGACGGCGCGATGGTGAACGGCGTCGCGATCACGCAGAACCCGTTCTACGAGGGCCGGCCCGGCTACTTCATCAACGCCCAGGGGCTCGGCGGCAGCGTCACCGGTGCGACGGGAGACGAGGTGCCCGAACAACACCTCGTCTACACGTACATGGAGACGCCGGAGTACGAGCTGCTGTCGCGGAGCTCCCGAGACGGGGGCGCGGTGCTCCTGACGGAGCTCGACCTCTTGCACCTCACGAACGTGCTCCGCGTTCTCCACGAGCACTTCGTGCCGCGCTGGTCCGGGGATGCGAACGCCGTCGACGTGGAGTTCCTCGTCGCCGGCGAAGACCGGCACATCGTCGTGCTCCAGGCGCGTCCCTACACGGTGCGGTGGGGCGAGGGCCAGCGCTGGGAGTGACGGGCCCTCCGCACCTTCGACCCGACTGAGGCACGCCGGTTGCTCCGCTCGTAGGGCATGGCCCACGTTCAACGGATCCTCGTCCCATGTGACGGCTCACCCCCGTCGATCGCTGCGCTCGCCGAGGCGATCACCCTCGCCCTCGATCTCGATGCGGCGATCGATGTGCTCGAAGTGAAGATGCCGAAAAATGAGCTCACGCCTCCGCCCTCCGCGAGCGCGGGCGAGGCGCAGGCGCTCGAGGAGGCCTTCAAGTCCGCCAAGCGCGCCCTCAGCGACCGCCTCACGCGGCGGATCGAGAGCGGCGAGCCCGCACGCACGATCCTCAACGCCGCGGCGCAAGGCTACGATCTGGTCGTGATGGGCACGCACGGTCGCGTGGGCCGGCTCCACGCCACGCTCGGCAGCGTGGCGGAGACCGTCGTCCGGGGCGCGTCCTGCCCCGTGCTCACGGTGCGCGCGTCGACGGGCGAAGAAGAGACGTTCGCCGAGCGCATCCACCGCGCGAAGTCGATCGGGGAACAGGCACGCCGCTGATCCGGTCCCGCTGCGCCTCTCTCCTGCCGTGCCTCCTGATCATCGCTCGCTGAGCGGGCCCGTGCACGGCAGCCCTCGCTTCGAGGACGAACGGAAGCGGGTGCGCCCCTGTGCTGACGGGCATTGACGCCGCGGGCCGCTCCGGCAAAGTCTCGCGGATGTCCAACGCGCTTCGCTCGATCGTCGTCCTCGCCCTCGTCACCGTCGCTGGCTGCAGCTCCGATCCAGCCTGCTGGGGGACCCAGTACTCCTGCCCGATGGCGGAGCGCTGCAACGCGCACACGCAGTGCGAGAGCGGGCTCTGCGACATGGGCGCGTGCCTCGCGACCTGCGAAGGACACCTCTGCCCGGCGACGGACGCGACCGACGACGTGGATCCGCAGTGCCTCGTGACGGCCACCGGGCGCGGCTGCCGCACCACGTGCTCGACGGGCGCCGAGGGGCCGACCGTTCCGGACGGGGCGATGGTCGTCTGCGACGCCGACGTTCCCGTGGCGTGCGCGGCCGCGAGCGCGGAGGTGCGGGCCAGCTGGTGCGGCAACTGCGGCTGCCCCACCGCCGGCGACAATTGCGAGAACGACGGCCCGGGCGCGAGCGCGTGCGTGACGCCCGTCCCGCTCGGCCAGCCGTGCACGCGCCGCGAGGAGTGCGTGACGGATCACTGCTCGCCGTACACCCACACGTGCCGTGAGATGGTGGGCGCGCGCTGCACGAACGCGACGTGCGACTTCTGTCTCCTCACCGAGGGCGAGCAGCGCTGCTACCAGAGCTGCGACGACGCGACGCCTTGCGAGGCTGGCTCGGTCTGCCTCTCCGGCGGGTCGACGGGTCGCTTCTTCTGCCATGCGATCTGCACCGACGACGCGACGATCTGTCCGCGCGAGTTCTCGTGCATCGAGGCGACGGGCATGACAGGCGTCCTGGTCTGTAACCCCACCTGAGCGCAACCGTCGGCGGGACAACCGAGAGCTACCAGGCGAGGACCGCTTCCTCGCCGCGGCTCGCGATCAGCCGATCGACGTGCGCGAGGAGCTCGGTCCGGCGCTCCTCGAGGTGTGCGTAGAGCCGCTCGTCGAGGAGCGGCGCGCACACGTCGGCCTCGACGCGCGCTCTGAAGTGCTCGATCGAGAGCGCGCGGATCGCATCGATGGTGCTCCGCCGGAACCGCTGCACCGAGTGCAGGCGCGTGTCCATGAAGCCGAAGCGCGCCTGGCCCACGATGAAGCCAGCCGCGTTGTCGAGGAAGACGAGCGCACCGCCGGGACCGCGCGTTCGGACGTTCGTGTAGTCGCCGCCCCAGCGGTCGATGTTGTGCGTCAGGTAGTCGAAGAGGACGAGGTCCGAGAGCTCGGCCGCGCGCCCGTCCGTGTCGGGCTCGGCAGCAGCCGCGGGCGAAGCATCACCGAGGTCGAGAGGAAGCGTCCCTCCGGCCTGCGCGGCGTACTCGCGCGCGCGCTGGAACGGCGTGATCGCGAGCGGCGCATCGAAGCGCACCCAGCGCTCCCACCCCCGACCGAGCCGGAGCGCCACGAGCCGCTCGGGCACCCACCAGGAGAAGGACCCGCAGACCGTCTGGTCCGCGTCGACGACCGCTTCGGTGACGCGCGCATCGCCCGCCGCCACGGCTCGCAGCGGCGCCCACGCGAGCCGTCGTCCGACCGTCGGCGGCGTCCGCCCGAAGCCGAGCTCGCGGTCGAGGTGATAGCTCGCGATCTCGGCGTAGAAGTGCGCGCCCGAGAAGGTCTACGCAGGCTTGAAGTAGCCCTCAGTCCCGTCCTCGAACGTCAGGTGAAACGCCAGGCTGCGCCCCCCGCTGCCTCGCTCGATGCGCGCGATGGGGAGCGTCCCGAGCCGCTCGAGGATCGGAGCATCGGGGACCTCGAAGAACGCATCGGGCGAGGCGGCGACGAGCGCTGCCACCTCGTCCGCGGCGTCCTCCCCCGCGTCGGGCTCGGCGGGCGCTGCGACCACCGGCGCGGGCACGGGCGGAAGCGGAGCGACGGGCGGCGGGCCCTCGCAGCCGGCGAGCGCCAGCGCGAGAGTGATCAGACTGACGGCTCGCGTGCGCACGGCCGATGTTCGCCAGCGGAGCCGATCTCGCCAAGTTTTCGGCTCGCCGAGCTCTCGGCTCGTCTCAGCTCGCCGTGACGAGCCCGCGAAGCGCCTCGGGGCTCACCTCGTACGGCGTGTTGCAGTAGTCGCAGGTGATGAAGAGCGGCTCGGCGGCGCGCAGCATGTCCTCGAGGTCGGCCTTGCCGATGGTCGCGAGGCTGGCGAGCACGCGCTCGCTCGAGCAGCGGCAGCGGTAGCCGAGCTCGTGGTCCTGCGTCTTCGTGTAGTCCATCCCGTAGAGGATCTCGGAGAGGATCGTGGCCGGGTCCCCGGCGAACCGAGTCAGCACGCTGGCGTAGTCCGCGAAGTCGTTGCGCAGTCGCTCGTACATCACGGCGAGCGGTGGATCCGTGCACTCCGGAAGCACCTGCACGATGTAGCCGCTCGCGATCGCGATCCCTGCGTCCGTCACGACGTGGCCGACGCCGATGGCAGACGTGACCTGCTCCGACTCGAGCATGTAGTTCATGAGGGCGCCCGAGACGCCGTGCGTGGAGCTGACTTCGACCACGCCCTGGTGCGTCGAGCCGTTCATCAGGGTCCGCATCACCTGCATCTGCGCGCCCGGACCGAAGTCGACCTCACCCGATCCGGTCTTCACGAGACCTCGCGTGAACCCGTCCGGGTACGAGTCGGCGAGCAAGAATCCCTTTTGATCCTTGCCCCTGGCGATGCCCTGGACGCGATAGGCGGGCGACATCGTGAGCCTCACGAGGACGGTGCCCGTGACCATGTCGGCGAGGTGGTGAGCCGTGCGTCCCGTCGCGCGCTGCGCAGCGATCACGCCGCGCGCCGTCTCGGTGGTCCGGGCGACGATCACCCGGAAAGCCCCATCGTTGGAGACGGCGGTGAGGGCGTGATCGCCTCGCGGATCGGTGCTGGGCATGGCGAGAATGGATGAAGCCTCGCGCGGCTCCCTGCAAGCCCGCCGAGCGACGAGGGCTCCCGGGACCGAGGCCGGCTTTTCCCCGAGAATTTCGGGTCTGCGCGGGGGCTCTCCTATGATCCCGGGTGGAGATCACCCGACATGTCCACGACGACCCCTCGCCCCCGGCTCGGAGACATGCTCGTCGCGGCAGGCGCGGTGAAACAAGCGCAGCTCGACGACGCGCTCTCGCGGCAGCGAGGCTCGGGCAAGCGCCTCGGCGAGCTGCTCGTCGAGCTCGGCCACGTCAGCGAGCACCAGCTGGCGCAGGTCCTCTCGAACCAGCTCTCGATCCCCTGGGTGAACCTCCACCACGTCGACTTCTCGCGCGAGCTCTTGAACCTCATCCCGGGCGAGCTCGCCGAGCGTGTCGCGATGGTGCCGGTCTACGTCCGCAAGATCCGCAAGCAGGGCGACACGCTCTTCGTCGCGACCGACGATCCGCTCAACGACGCGTCGCTCGCGCTCGTCGCGGAGCACGTCGCGATGCCCGTGAAGCCGATGGTCGCTGGCTCGACCGACGTGCGAAACGCGATCCGCGCGTACTACGAGCGGGACATCCCGATGCCCGTCGTGCCCGCCCAGCCGAAGCGCGCGCTCATCCCTTCGATCCAGCCGATGGAGCTCGTCGAGGACGTCGACGTCGAGAGCAGCGACCCCGAGATCACCATCGGGCCAGCCACGGAGGAGATGGAGACGCCCACCGAAGAGTCCACCGCGCCCGAGGCCGAGCCTGCGCCCGAGCCCGTGGTGCTGCGCCGGGTCCGCAAGAAGGGCCCGAAGATGATCACGTTGACGCTGCTCGACGGTACGAAGGTCCGTCTACCGGCGCCCGGAAGCGCGGAGACCGAGGAGGTCGAGGAGCAGCTGACGACGCGCGATCTCATCTCCGCGCTCATCGCGCGCACACAGGGCAAGGACGTCTCGCGCGTGCTGCCCGACGCGCACTGGGAGTCGCTCTTTGCGGCGCTCCTCTCGATCCTCATGCGCAAGGGCCTCGTCGCCGACTGGGAGTTCGTCGAGGAGTGGAAGAAGCATCGGCCGAGGCCTCGGTGAGGCCGCGGGTCTTCATCACGCGAAGGCTCCCCGTCGACCCTGGCGAGATCCTGGGCGAGGCGCTCGACCCGATCGTCTTCCCGGAGGATCGCGCACCGACGCGTGAAGAGATCGCGCTGCAAGCGAAGGGCGCGCGCGCGCTGGTCTCGCTGGTCACCGACCGGATCGACGCGGCGCTGCTCGACCGCCTCCCTGGGCTCGCCATCGTCGCGCAGATGGCCGTCGGCTACGACAACATCGACGTCGAGGCCTGCCGCGCGCGGCGCGTCGTGGTCACGCACACGCCCGATGCGCTCACCGAGTCGACCGCTGATCTGGCGTTCGGCCTGATGATCGCCGTCGCGCGCCGCTTCCACGAGGGCGAAGCGCTCCTGCGCAGCGGCGGGTTCACCGGCTGGTCCCCGACGCTGCTGCTCGGCGTCGAGCTCGCGGAGAAGACGCTCGGCATCGTGGGCTATGGCCGCATCGGCCGTGCGGTCGCGCGGCGGGCTGCAGGGTTCGGCATGCGCGTGATCGCGACGGAAGCGCGTGATGCGCCTTTCTCGCCCGACGGGCTCGCGACCCACGTGCCCTTGTCGCGCATGCTCGAGGAGAGCGACTTCGTCTCGATCCACTGCCCGGGCTCGCCCGCGACGCGCCACCTCATCGGAGAGCCGGAGCTCGCGCGCATGAAGCCGAGCGCGTTCCTCGTGAACACCGCGCGCGGGACGATCGTCGACGAGGCCGCGCTCGTGCGCGCGCTGGAGCGGAGAGCGCTCGCGGGCGCCGGGCTCGACGTGTTCGCAGAGGAGCCGCGCGTGCATCCGGGCCTCCTCGCGCGGAGCGACGTCATCCTCTTGCCGCACCTCGGCAGCGCGACGCTCGAAGCGCGCTCGCGCATGGCCACGATGGCCCTCACGGACGCGCGGCGCGTGATCGAGGGCAAGGACCCGCTCCGCCCGGTGCCGAGCTGGGCGCACCCGACGCGATGAGGCGCGGCTCCTCCGGGCGTGCGCTCTCGGTCCTCGCGGAGCCTTCGCCCGCCGACTTCGTCCGCGCCGCGCGCCCGGTCCGGCTCTCGTTCATCGGCGGTCGCGGCCACCTCGACACCGTCATCGGCGCGGTGCGCGAGGCGCGGGTCTCGGTCTGGATCGCGACGGCGAACCTGAAGGAGATGCTCGTCGAGGTCTCGCGCCTCGGCAGGAAGAGCCGCTTCGGCAGCATGCTCGGGATCTTCGACGAGCTCGCTCAGCGCAACGTCGAGCTCCGCATCCTCCACGCCGAGCACCCTTCGCGCCCGTTCCGTGCCGAGCTCGAGCGTCACCCGCGCCTCTATCAGGGCGCGCTGCAGTTCCGCCTCTGCCCGCGCATCCACCTCAAGTGCGTCATCGTCGACGGCAGGATCCTCTACCTCGGCAGCGCGAACTGGACGGGCGCGGGCCTCGGCGCGAAGTCCGATCGCAACCGCAACTTCGAGCTCGGCTTCGTCACCGAGGACGAGGCGATGCTCGACGACGTCCAGAGCCTCTACGAGCACCTCTGGACCGGCGGCGACTGCCAGCGCTGCGGCCGCCGAGCCCTCTGCGAGTCCCCCCTCGCGTAGACCTTCGAAGCGGAGCTCTCCTCCACCCAAACCTTCGAGCAAGCCAAGACCAGCTCCCTCGCCCACGAACGTGGGAGAGGGCGGGGGGTGAGGGCATGCGGGCCAAAGCCGCGCTGCAAAACCAGCCGCCGCCTGACCAAACGCAACCACGAACCAGCTCACCCGAACCTTCGAGCAAGCCAAAAAGCCAGCCGCCGCCTGACCAAACGCCACCACCCCCCTAGACGGCTCGCAACGGGAGCACTCTTGCCTTCACTCGAAAGCGCTGATCCCCGTGATGTCCTGCCCGACGATCAGCGTGTGGATGTCGTGCGTCCCTTCGTACGTGTAGACCGTCTCGAGGTTCAGCATGTGCCGACCCGGCGGGTACGCGTACATGATCCCGTTGCCGCCCAGGATGTCTCGCGCCTGACGCGAGATCTCGAGCGCCATGTGCACGTTGTTCCGCTTCGCGAGCGAGATCTGTGCAGGCTTGATCTTCTTCTGGTCCTTGAGCCGGCCGAGCCGCAGCGTCAGGCACTGCGCCTTCGTGATCTCGCTGACCATGTGCACCAGCTTCTGCTGCACGAGCTGGTAGCCCGCGATCGGCCGCGAGAACTGCACGCGTTCCTTCGCGTAATTGAGCGCAGTATCATAGCTGCTCATCGCCGCGCCGATGACACCGAAGCAGATCCCGAAGCGCGCCTGCGAAAGACAGGAGAGCGGCCCCTTCATCCCGTGAACGTTCGGCAGGATCGCCGTCTCTGGAACGATACAGTCCTCCAGAAAGAGCTCAGCCGTGACGCTCGCGCGCAGCGACCACTTGTCGGCGATCTTGTTCGCCGTGAAGCCCTTCGTCCCCTTGTCGACGAGGAACCCGTGAACGACGCCGTCGAGCTTCGCCCAGACCACGGCCACATCGGCGAGGGTGCCGTTCGTGATCCAGCGCTTCACGCCGTTGAGCTTGTAGCCGCCCGCCACGCGCTCGGCGCGCGTGATCATCCCCGTCGGGTTGCTGCCGAAGTCCGGCTCGGTGAGCCCGAAGCAGCCGATCATCTCGCCGGTCGCCATCTTCGGCAGGTACTTCTGCTTCTGCTCTTCGCTTCCGAACGCGTGGATCGGGTACATCGCGAGCGAGCCCTGCACGGAGCAGAACGAGCGGATGCCCGAGTCGCAGCGCTCGAGCTCCTGG
Organism: Polyangiales bacterium; assembly: GCA_038252025.1. Taxonomy (GTDB): domain Bacteria; phylum Myxococcota_A; class Polyangia; order Polyangiales; family Sandaracinaceae; genus JBBSAT01. Next base: position 38,869 of record JBBSAT010000025.1, read on the forward strand.
AGCGCGAGCCCGTACGAGACCGCGCCCATGCCTGCGCAGCCGTATCCCTCGAGGTTCGCGCCGAGCAGCCCGAGCTTCCCGAACTCGGGGATGAGCTCCATCGGGAAGGTGCCGTCCTCGTAGTGCTTGGCGATGATCGGATCGAGCTTGGCCTCGACGAACTTCCGCACGTTCGCGCGGACGAGCAGCTCCTCTTCTTCGAGCTCATCGTCCAGCTGGTAGTAGTCGAGTCCCTGAAAGCTCATCGCGGCTCCTGCCTCTTCGAATGGAGGCGCCGAGGATGACGGGCCCGAGCGCATCCGTAAAGCGCGGGCGTGAGGCATCGGGGATCTCGGGGGCGGGGCCGGCCGGTGGCGGTATCCGCCGTGCTCCACGATCCTCGAAGCCAGTGAAAAAACGGAGTTTGCAGCGCCCACGAAGGCCGCTATAGTCCGCGAACTTCGGGCGTGTAGCTCAGCTGGGAGAGCGCTAGAATCGCACTCTAGAGGTCTGGGGTTCGATCCCCCACTCGTCCAAAATCTCCGAAGCCCCCTGAAAAATGGGGCGATCAGAGGGCCGCCGGTGAGAACCGAGCGGCCCTTCGTCGTGGGGGCGCGGGGGTCGCGGTCGCGCCGTCAGTCCATCGCGAACGACATCACGGCGTATCTCCGCTCGTCGACCTCGCCGAAGGTCGAGCAGTTCATGAGGCGGCCGACGCTGTCGCGCGGGGAGAGGCGTACGCCCGCGAGCGTCCGCGAGAGCCGCTCCACGTCGGCGCGCGGCAGGCCCGCGCGCGCGCAGACGATGTCCGACGGGATGTTCTCCGTGATGCCGAGCAGGACCGCCCACGGCTCGCTCTCGAGCTGATGCCCCGCGAGATCGCCGGTCTCGGTCGTCGTCACGAGCGTCGGCCCCACGTCGACGTGGCCGGAGCGGAGCGCGTCGGCGATCGCGTCGTAGGAGCCGAGCTGCACCTCGGAGGCGAAGAGCGCCTTCGGGTCGAGGCCCTTGCTCCGGATCAAGCGCCTCGGCGCGAGGTAGCCAGCGGCCGACCACTCGTCGACCCACGCGACCCGCCTGCCGAGGAGCGACTCGCGATCGAGGCGCGGAGCGCGGTCCTTGTGACCGACGAGCGCCCCTCGATACGAGCGCGCCCCCGAGCGGACGACGCTCGCGAGGCCGACGCCGAGCTTTTCCTTGAGCGCGTGGATGAACGCCACCGGCGAGAGCCAGGCGACGTCGACCGTGCCGGCGCGGAGCGCCTCGAGCAGATCGGCGTAGCGCGCGTGCTTGAGCACGACGGGGGGTGAGCCGAAGAGCTTGCCGAGGTCCCGCGCGAGGGACGGATCTTCGGCGCGATCGTTGTTCGCGACGAGGCCGAAGCGGATTCGGTCGACGCCGGACCGCGAGTTGAACGACGTCAACGCGCTGCGCGACACACCCCACTGCTGCACGCGCCCCTGATCCTCATCGTCGAGCGTGTCGTCATCGCCGATGACTCCCTCCGCGCTCGGCAGCTCGTCGCCGCGAGCCATCAGGAGCGCCGCGCGGAACGCGTCGATCATCGGGAAGCGCCACTGCCGCTCGCGAAGGAGCGCGAGGTCGACGGCCCGCGCGACCGCTTCGGGAAGCTCCGGCACCAGCTGCCGCAGCGGGCGGGCGCGATCGCCGCAGATGCGCGTCACGAGGCGCGGCAGCTCGCGCGCATCGAACGGCATCCGGCCGCTGAGCGTCTCGTACCAGACGACGCCCATCGCCCAGACGTCCGTGGCCGGGCCCACCTCCGCGGGCGTGGTGAGCTGCTCGGGCGACATGTAGTGCGGCGTGCCCGGCGTCTGACCCATCGCCGTGATGCCCGGCTCGGCGAGCGGCTTCGAGAGCCCGAAGTCGATCAGCTTCGGAAGCTCGCCGCCGCACGCGAGGAAGATGTTCGATGGCTTCACGTCGCGATGGATCACGCCCGCGGCGTGCGCGGCCGAGAGCGCGTCCATGATGGGCACGAGGATCTGCGACGCGCGCTCGAAGGAGAGACGCTTCTCGCGCTCGAGGAGAGCGGCGAGATCCTCGCCCTCGAGCAGCTCTTGCACGAGGAAGAGGCAGCCCGTGATGGGATCGCGATCCGCATCGACCACGAGCACGACGTTCGGGTGCACGAGGCGGCCCGCGGTTCGCGCCTCGCGCAGGAAGCGGCGATGCAGCTCGTCTCCCTCGTGCGCAGCGGCGGGCAGGACCTTCAGCGCGAGGCGGCGCCCCGTCCACTCGTGCTCGACCTCGAAGACCCAGCCGAAGCCGCCACGACCGATCGTGCGAAGGACACGGTACTTCGACGCGAGGACGGCGCCGCGCGCGAAGGGCGTCTGCTTCTCGTTCATCTCCGCGAAAAGGTAGCGCAACCGGGACCCTGGGACGCGGCGAGAAGCGTTTGACGCGCTTTGACGACCCTTGAGGCAGGCCATGCCGCATTCCTTCTCTCGTGGCGCGGCGATTCCCGCCCGCCGAAACCGAGAAACGAAGGAACACGACCATGGCCCTCTTCTTCAACGAGCTCTACGTCGACACGATCAGCAAGGGACTCCTCGCGCCGGGCGAGCAGGTGATGCACCGCGTGAGCGGCCACCACGCGCCCTGGTGGGCGATGGGCATCGCGCCGCTCGCGAGCCAGTACCTGGTGCTCGCGACCAACCAGCGCCTCCTCCTCGTCCGCCACCGCCGCGGCTGGCTCACCGGGCACCGCATGGAGAGCGTCGAGTCGGTGCCGTGGAACGCGATCTCCAAGCTCAAGGTGAGCGGGATGTTCGCGAAGAAGACGGTCAGCGTTCACGCCAACGGCGGCGCCATCAAGCTCGATCTCAAGGTGATGGGCGGCATGTTCGAGATCCCGAAGAACGTCGAGGACGGCAAGGCGATCGCGAACCGCTTCGCGCAGATGAGGTCGCTTCCGAGCTGAGAGGTCGTGCGCGAGGGCGCAGCGCGGCTCTGGCTTCGCGGCCCTCACTCCTCGCCCTCTCCCAGCTCTGCTGGGAGAGGGAGCTCGTCTTCGCCCGCATCGGGCGGAACGGTGGTCGGGGGGCGACGACGGCCGGCGTCGACGGGCGGGCCGGCGTCGGGCGCGGCTTCCTCGGCCGGCCCTGCATCCGGCGTGAGCGCGTCCGGGCGCAGCTCCGTCGCCGCGTGCTCGGCCGCCACTTCACAGAACGTGTCCCTGGCCGCGCGACACACGGCCGCCTCCAGCCAGAGATGAAAGAGGGCGTTCTCGTCGTCACTGATCGTGTGCTCGACGCCTTCGAACGTCACGAAGGTCACGTCGAAGCCTCGAGACACGAGGCGACCGAAGAGCTCGCGCGTGGGGCCGATCGGGATCGTCGGATCCTCGGTCCCGTGCATCGAGCGAATGCGCGGATACGCGAGATCGCGGCGGCGATAGAGCGGCTCGAGCGGCGGCGGCAGCCAGCTCGCGAGCGGGAACGCTTCACCGACCACGTCGTCGTGGAAGAGCGCGAGCGTCAGCGTGAGCAGTGCGCCCTGCGAGAAGCCGCTGACGATGACGCGGCCCATCGTCGGACGATCACGAGAGAGATCGCGGATGAGGTTCGCGAGCCGCGTCGAGGTCTGGAACAACGTGGCCGAGAGACGATCCATGAGGCCTTGCCCCACGTAGACAGGCAGCCACTCGTAGCCGCTGCCGAGCCGATCGGGCGCCTGTGGAACGATCACGCGCACGGGATGCGTGAGGCCGAGGAAGGGCCCGCCCGGGATCTGTGCCGAGCCACCGCGACCGTGGAGGACGACGAGCATGGGGAGCGTGTCGTCGAAGGTCGCCTCGCCGATGATGACCTCGAGATAGAAGATCCCGTTCGCCTCCCCTTGCCGCACGCGGAAGTCCGCCACCTCGGGCGGAGGCTCCGGCAAGGGAGGCCCCGCGTCGAACTGCGCGGCGTCCTCGCCGGCATCGCGATCCGCCGACCGCTCGATCGCGTCGATGGCCCGCGTGTTGATGATCGCGTCGTCGAGCGGTGCGCCGGCGGGCGGCCACGCGACCATCGTGCCCTCGGTCTCGACCTCCAGCATGAGGGCGCGAGCGATCGGGTGAAGGACCGGCTCGGGCGCGATGGTCAGCTCGCGGTAGAGGAGCACCGCGCCGAGCACGAACACGATCAGCAGAAGCGTGATCTCGATCAGGCGATCCCGGGTCATCGACTGCGGGGATGCTACCCGGGAACCCACCCTCGCGCTGCATCGCGCGTGCCCGGAGTCGAGTGCATCGCGCGTGCCCGCAGAACCGTACAC
>JBBSAT010000026.1:0-42932 GCA_038252025.1 Polyangiales bacterium
CCGCCCGACGTCGTACTGCGTCGAGGGCTGATCGAGGATCGACAACGCCTCGGCATAGTCGCCATCGAGGTCGACCAGCTCGTCGAACGTGGACCGCGGAAGCTCGCGCGCGTCGATCGGAACACGGTCGATCGAGCGGAAGAGCGCGAGTAGGTCCAGCCGCGCGGCCTTCAGCTTGGCCTCCCAATCCGCGGGCACACGCGACCGAACCAGCTCCAACATCGAGGCGCACGGTACCGATGCTCGCCGCCGCATGCCGCGACCTCGATCACGGGATCACGACCGCTACCTCGCGTCCACCTGCGGGGAACGTCAATGGTCAGATGGCGCCGCACGCGGGTGCAGACGCGCGCTCATCCATGTTCGGACGTGGGGAACGTCTCGGAGACTGCACCCCGCTCACGATGTCTCGACGACCAGCTCGCGGATGTTGGCGAGCGGGAACGAGCGGCCCAGCTCCGTGCCGAGCTCGGTGCCGAGGAGCGTCACGTCCGCGCCGCGGACGAGCACACGCTCGGGCCTGAGGCGTAGGTTCCGGTCGCCCTGCGTCTTGCTGTGCACGCGAAGCGTCACGCTCGCGCCGCGATCGATCGCGCGCGCGAACGCCTCGCGGATGGTGTCGGCGGTCCGGACGGGGCTCTCGTGCTTCGTGGCGTTCGGTTGCGACGACTCGGCCACCGACCCAACGACGCCGAACATCTTCTGCACCGACTCATGCATCGCGTGCACGAAGAGCTCGGGGTGCTCGACGGCGTCTCCCGCGGTCACGAGCTTCCGAGCCTGCGCGAGCATCTCGTCGACGGAGCGCGCATCGCGGAGCACGCGACGCTGAGCCGCGGGCCTCAAGACCAGGAGCGGGAGAAATACCCACGGCTCGCGACCCGCGCGATCCAGCGCCGCGTCACCGATGGTGGCGGCTCGACGACGCGCCCAATCGAGGAACGGGTCCTCGAGCTCCAGCCAGCGCTCGGCGAGGCGATTGATCGTGGCGAACACCTTCGAGTCGTGCGCGTGTGGGAGCAGTGCAGCGAGGACGTCGCTCGGCGCGTTCTCGTCGTGATCGTCGTCGTCGTCATCGTCCATGGCGGCCAGCAATGCCTCGAACTCGTCCGACTCGTCCTCGCCCTCCGGCTCCATGCGCAACTGCACGGGCCCGACCCGCTGCGGAATCGCACGAACGAGGGACGCGGTGGGGATGGAGAGCCCGCCCTTCGTGGCCCGCGCCACCTCGAGTCGGCTCACGAGCTCGAGCGACGGCGTCGGCGTTGCGAGCGGCTGCGGCTCGATCGAGGCGTGCTCGGCACGTAGCGAGCGGGAGACCTCGGCGGAGGCGTGAACGCCGCCCTTGCCGAGCGTCGCGCCAGGACTCGCGGCGGTGTCGTCCACCAGCAGCATCGTCGGCGTCGGGCGCGCGAGGACGCTCGCGCCGAGCGAGCGCGCCGCGGCATCGGCAGCGTCGGGCCCGTTCGTCTCGATCACCCAGGCCTTGCGGATCGTCGCCGTGCGCACCGACCGAGCCCAGTCGCCGATCATGAGCCGCACGTTCTCCGGCACGGCGTGACGGCCGACGCGATCGAGCGCGCCCAGGATCACCGATGCGTCGAGGCCGAGCGTGAGCGCGGCGCCGATCGAGGCCGGCGTGAGCTTGAAGGTCAGTACGGTGTCGAAGCGCACCGGCTCGGCCGCGAGCGCGATGGTGAGCGTGAGGCGGGGGTCGGCGTCCGGTCCGAGCATCACCTCGAAGGCGGGTGTGACGTGCCCATCGCCCGACTCGCTCCCGCCCTCCGGCCAGAGGCGCACCCACGGGACACCCGCATGATCGGCGAGCATCAACCACGCGCGCGAGCGGAGCAGCGGCTCGACGAGTCGATGTTCCGGCAGCGCGTGGGCGAGCACGAGGCCGAATCGCTCGAAGTAGGGCGCGTTGGCGTGCACATGATCCGCGCGAACGAGCTCTCGCGCGAGCGCCTCGAACGAGAGCCAGCGGTCTCGCGGAATGCGTGACGCGATCCATTCCTGATCCGCATCGGACGGCGCCGGCTCACCTCTGGCCATCGCGCGCAGCGCCTCGACCCGCGGAACGAGGCGATCGCTTCGGACGCCGACGAGGCCGGCGAGCACGGCGTCGTCGACCAGGTTGGCCGCGCCGTGCGCATCGAGCCCGGAGAGAGCTCCGAGCTTCTTGGTGGTGGCGCGGTTGGCCATGTCGGAGCTCGTCGCGCGCACGGCGACGTGTGCGAGCGCCGCGAGGAAGGCCACACGGTCGCGAAGCGGGCGGCGGGCCGCGACGCCGGGCGATACGTCGGGCGGTGAGGTGGGGAGCGAGAGTCCGCGCAGCGCCGCCGCGACGGATGCAGAAGACTCGGCCATCAACATCACGAGACGCTCGTTGCGCGACGCGTGGTGCATCTTGGCGGTGAGCGGAACGGCGAGCATGGTCCCGAAGAGCGACTCGACGGCCATCTCGATGTCGTCGGGGCCGACGCCGAGCCGCTCGATCACGACGCGATCGAGCACGTCCCTCTGCACGAGACCCTCGAAGTCGACGAGGATCTCGAGCACCCCGAGCGTGAGCGGCGCCGCGCGCGTGAGGCGCTCACGGACGAACCCCGGATCTCTCAGCCGCGCCAGCACCGCGGCCGCATTGGCGACCCCGAGGCCGATCGCGAGCTCCTCGCCGAGACCGTTGACGCGATCGAGCGCGAGGGTGAAGCGCAGCGGTGGTGGCTGGGCCACGTCAGTGGAGGAGGGTGCCGGCGGGTGCTTCTTGCGGGCCATCCTGGTAGTCCTCGATGAAGTAGCGATAGCCCTGCTCGGTCAGGAAGAGCTGTCGATGGAGCGCATTGTCCTGCTCGACGGTGTCGCGTGTCACCAGCGTATAGAACGTGGCGCCTCCCGGCTTGGGCCGCAGGATCCGACCGAGCCGCTGCGCCTCTTCCTGGCGCGAGCCCATCGTTCCCGAGAGCTGGACCAGAACGTTGGCGTCCGGAAGGTCGATCGCGAAGTTGCCGACGCGCGAGAGCACGAGGCGGCGCACGCGACCCGCCCGGAAGTCTGCGTACGCGCGCTCGCGCTGCGCATGCGGCGTCTCGCCCGTGACGACCGGACAATCGAGGAGGCGACCCGCCGCGCCCAGCGGCTCGAGGTAGCTGCCGAGCACGAGCAGACGATCCCCCGCGTGTCGTTCGGCGAGCTCGCGCAGCACGGCGAGCTTGAGCGGATTCTCGGCGGCGACGCGCGGCTGATCGCGCCGCTCCGCCGTCGCATAGGGCAGCTGGAGCGAGGCGGGCAGCGGGACGCGAACCTCGAAGCACGTCGCCGTGGCGATGTGCCCGCTCTTCTCGAGCTCGCGCCACGGCACGTCGAAGCGCTTCGGCCCGATGAGCGCGAACACCTCCCCTTCGCGTCCGTCCTCGCGGATCAGCGTGGCGGTGAGGCCGAGGCGGCGACGCGCCTGGAGCTCGGCCGTCAGGCGAAAGACCGGCGCCGGCAGGAGGTGAACCTCGTCGTAGATGACGAGGCCCCACGGCTCGATGGCGAGGCGGTCGAAGTGCGTGTGCTTGGTCGGGCCGCTGCCGCCCTTCCTGGCCAGCATCGAGTAGGTCGTGATGGTCACCGGTGCGATCTTCTTCTCGTCGGCCTGGTACAGCGCGACCTCGCTGGCTCCGAGCGTGGTCTTGGCGAGGATCTCGCGTCGCCACTGGTGGCTCGCCTCGCGACCGGTCGCGATCACGAGCGTGCGCACCGAGAGCTCGCGCATGGCGAGCATCGCCACGATGGTCTTGCCAGCGCCGCACGGGAGGACGACGACGCCGTGCGACCCCGAGGCCGCGAACGCCTGCGCGCTGGCCTCCTGGTAGGGGTGAGGCGTGAACACGTCGGAGCGCAGCGCGATCGCCTGAGGCGCCCCCGCCACCAGTCCCGCGCGATCGTCGACCGGGTAGCCCATCGAGAGCAGCACCTGCTTGACGAGCCCGCGTCGCGCGACCTCGAGCAAGAAGCCATCGGGGCAGGGCGTCAGGATCTGAGCGGCTTTGTTGTCCGCGGCGAGCCGATCGCGCACGAAGCGCTCGCGAACCGCGAGACGCAGCAACGCCGGGTCGCTCGGATGATCGTGGAGCGAGCACACGCCGTAGCGGGCCATTCGATCACGGATCTCGTGCTCCACGATCGAGGGCAATGCGTAGCGCGAGATGGAGCGGAGGCCCTCGACGATCTCGTCGGCCGTCAGGCCAGCGCTGGCGGCATTCCAGAGCGCGAGATCCCCCAGGCGATACGTGTGCACGTGCTCGGGCGACTTCTCGATCTCCGCGAAGCGTGCGAGCACCTCGCGGGCGCGCTCGTAGCCTGGGTGATCGACCTCCACGAGCACGGAGCGATCGCCCTGAACGACCGCGGCTCGATCGGGGCCTAGGGGCACGCTGCTCACGCAGCGAGATATGCCCGAGCCGCCGCCCCGATGCCACGCGGATCGGGCATGCGCGGGCGTCAGTCGGCGAGCACGGCTTCGAGGCTGGGCGCGGAGACGACGCGCTCGATCCAGCGGTCGAGACGCAGCGTCGTGCGCCGATCTGCTGCGTGAACGGCTCGATGATCGCGATCGCGTCGATGACCATGAGCGAAGGCTCGCCGCGCTCGAACGAGGGCCCGCCAAGCACTGACCCTCACCCAACCCCTCCCGCACGCGGGAGAGGGCTTTCGGAGGAGAGCGAGAGGCACGCGGGAGAGGGCTCTCCGACGGGGTCATTCCTGCTTTCGCGTGCAGGACTTTCTCAGGAGGGAGCGGGCTTCATCCATGGGGAGCACCTGCTGGCCTGCACGCGAGCGCAGCGCGATCGAGCCGGCGAGGACCTCGCGCTTGCCGAGGACACACGCGAACGGGACGCCGCGCTCGTGGGCCTCGGCGATGCGCTTGGCGAGAGACTCGCCGCGCGCATCGAGGGAAGAACGGAGGCCGTCCTCCCGGAGGGCACGCTCGAAGGCGCGCGCGGCGTCCTCCTGCTCCGCCGAGATGGGGATCACCACGACCTGCTCGGGAGCGAGCCAGCCGGGGAGGACCGCGCCGTGGTGCTCGAGCAAGATTCCGAGCATGCGCTCGAGGCTCCCGTAGAGCGCGCGGTGCAGCATCACCATGGGCTGCCGTGATCCGTCCGATGCGACGAACTCGAGGTCGAAGCGCTCGGGCATCACGAGGTCGAGCTGGATCGTGCCGCACTGCCAGAGGACGCCGCTTCGGTCGCGCAGCGCGAGCTCGATCTTGGGGCCGTAGAACGCGCCGGCGCCCGGCTGCACGCGATAGGGCTCTCCCCAGCGGGCGAGCGCACTCGCAAGGACCGACTCGGCACGATCCCAGCTCGCGTCGTCGCCCGCGCGATCGGCCGGACGCAGCGAGAGCGCCACGTCGAGCACGTCGAAGCCGAGCTGCGCATAGAAGGGGCGCACGCCCGCGAGGAAGCGCAGCACCTCGTCCTCCGATTGCGATTCGGCGCAGAACACGTGGCCGTCGTCCTGCGAGAATTGTCTGAGGCGCATGAGGCCATGAAGCGCACCGCTCGCTTCGTCGCGATGCACGAGGCCGAGCTCCGCGAGGCGCAGCGGGAGGTCTCGATAGGAGGGCGCCATGCGCTTGACGATCTGCACGTGGCCCGGGCAGCTCACCGGCTTCAGCGCGCTCTCGACTGCGTGGTTCTCGTCCGGGACACGGATCATCGCGTCCTTGAAGTGCTGCCAGTGGCCGCTCGCTTCCCAGATGGGACGCCTCAGGAGCTGAGGAGATCGCACCTCCTCGTATCCCTCGATGCGGAGCTGCTCGCGCTGCGCCTCCTCGAGCGCGCGGTAGATCGCGAGCCCCGGTGGATGCCAGAACACCATACCGGGCGCTTCCTCCTGGAAGTGCAGGAGCCCCATCTTTGCCGCGACTACCCTATGATCACTGCCGTTCGACATCGTCCTTCTCCATCGGTTCTCGGTTGAGCCCGAACGAAGGATCGAGAGCCATGACCACCATGCCCGACCCGTCGCGCGGGCGGGTCGTCGGTGAGTCTGAGTGCTTCGCTTACGTCAACGCGCGCACACGACCACAGGCCCGCCGGAGCGGGTCGTAGTCGTGGAAGAGCGCTGAGACGCGAGCGACATGGCTTCGGCCAAGATGCTTTGAAGGTCGACGAAGTGCAAGTCCCCGGAGGGTGCGCTCCCGTAGGGGTCAGTCGCCCCAGAGGTCCGAGAGCGCGAGCTCGACCGCCTCGAAAGGTTCGATCCGAGCCCGCGCATCGTCCGCGTGTACCGCGATCTCGAGCCACTGACCGCTCTCGTTGCGGCTCGCGACCAGCGTCCGCGCGTCCACGTCGAGGATCCACATCCACCGAACGCCGGCGCGCGCGTAGAGCGGACGCTTCGTCGCGAGATCGTGACGACGGGTCGACGGAGAGAGCACCTCGCACACCCAGTCGGGCGGCACGGTCGTGCGCTCGGGGAGCACCGGGAGCCGCTCGCGTCGCCACCCTGCGAGATCGGGGACGATCTCCTCGACGTCGACCTCCGGCAGAGCGATCCCCGGCTCGATGACGATCCACCAGCCACCCGGACCACCCCGGCCGCGCTGGAACGGGCCGTTCAAGTCGCCGCCGAGCACGGTGGCCGCGCTGGCGTGCCTCAGCCGCGGCCGCGGCATCGCATGGAGCACGCCAGCGATGAGCTCACCCGTCACGTTCTCGGGGAGAGCTTCGAGATCGGCCCAGGTGGCGCGGCGCGCGGCGGGATCGGCCATGACACGAGATCGTAGCGCGAACCGAGGCCACACGGCGATGGAGCCTCACCGCGGTGTCTGGACAACCTGCCGCACGGATGGTGTAGACCGACGAAGATGTTCTCCGCGCGCAGCGATCACGATGCGACACCGAACCCGCTCGCAGCGGCGCTGCGCGCGCGTGTGGCGCGGGGGGACGCGGTCCTCGATCTCACGTCGTCCAACCCGACGACGGCGGGGCTGAGCTACGACGAGCGTCAGGTCCTCGCGGCGCTGAGCAAGCGCGAGGCGCTCGTGTACGAGCCGCAGCCGTTCGGGCTGCCGAGCGCACGCCGCGCGGTGGCGGAGCACCTCCTCGAGCTGGGGCCCGTGGTCGATCCGGAGCGGATCGTGATCACGGCGAGCACGTCGGAGGCGTACGCGTTCCTGCTGCACGCGCTCTGTGATCCGGGGGACGAGATCCTCGTCGCTGCGCCCAGCTATCCGCTGGTGAGCGAGCTCGCGTCGCTGGCGGGCGTGCACGTCTCGACGTTTCCGCTTCGCTTCGATGGGACGTGGACGGTGGATGCCGTCTCGCTCTTCGAGGCGGTGAACGATCGGACGCGGGCCGTGCTGCTCGCCTCGCCCAACCATCCGACGGGGCACTACGTCGACACGGACACGCTCGCGGCGCTCGCCGAGCTCGACCTGCCGATCGTCTCGGACGAGGTGTTCATGCGCTTCCCGCTCGAGACGAGCGAGCGCGCCGTGCGGTCGGTGCTCGAGACCGAGGGGCTCTTCGCGATCGCGCTCGAGGGGCTCTCGAAGACGGCGGGGCTGCCGCAGCTGAAGCTCGGATGGATGGCGCTGAGCGGCCCGGACGATCGCGTCGATCCGCTGCTGACGCGGCTCGAGCGGATCGCGGATGCGTTCCTGAGCGTGAGCACGCCGGTGCAGCACGGACTTCCGGAGATCCTCGAGGCCGCGCGCGCGACGCGGGCGTCGATCTCGGAGCGGACGAGAGAGAACCTGTCGCTGCTGCGGGGGACGCTCGTGGGGAGCACGGCGGACGTGCCGCGCGTGGAGGGCGGCTGGTTCGCGTGCGTGCAGGTGCCGGAGACACAGAAGGACGAGGCCTGGGCGCTCGCGCTGCTCGAGCGTGGCGTGCTCGTGTCGCCGGGGTACCTCTTCGATTTCGCGGAGGGCGCCTGGCTGGTGGTGAGCCTGCTGACGCCGACGGAAGCGTTTCGCGAGGGGATCACGATCCTGCGCGCGCTGCTCGAGGAGGAGGCCCGGTGAGCGTGGCCATCTTCATCCCGGTGTTCGACGGCTTCGACGAGCTCGATGCGATCGCGCCCTTCGAGATGCTCGCGTCGGCGGGGATCGACGTGCGGCTCGTGGTGCTCTCGGGGCGGCCGCTGCGCGTGCGGGCGCGTCATGGGCTCGTGCTGGAAGCGAGCGGGGCGATCGAGGCGGCGGATGTCGCGGTGGGCGACTGGGTCATCGCGGTGGGCGGCGGGTATGCGAGCGGTGCCGCGATGGGCGTGAAGGCGGAGATCGCGAGCGGGGCGTTGCCTGCGTTCTTTCTGGAGGCGCGAGGGCGAGGGGCGATGCTCGCGTCGGTGTGTACGGGGGCGATGCTGCTCGCGGCAGCGGGGCTCGTGAAGGGGCGGCGGTCGATCACGCATCGCGTGGCGATCGAGGACCTGCGGGCGAGCGGCGCGGTGATCGTGGATCGACGGCTTGTCGACGATGGCGATCTCGTGACGGCGGGCGGCGTGACGAGCGGGCTCGACCTGGGCTTGCACCTCGTCGGGCGGATCCTCGGTGCGAACGCAGCGCGCGTGGCGAGCGAGCGCGCCGAGTACGGAGGAAGATGGCTTCGGTGAGGGCGCCGCGCGGCGTTCGCTTCGGGGGCCCTCACCCCCGCCCTCTCCCACTTCGCGGGAGAGGGAGGAGAGGGAGAGGCGAGGGCGAGCGTCACGCGCCGGTGGGGTAGAAGAACTCCTCGCGGGTGATCTTGCCGTTGGAGACGTGGAACACCGCGACCTCGTCGAGCTCCTCCTGAACCAGACCGTGATGGCGCAGGGGCTCCACACCACCCAGATCCTCGGTACGGTGTTCGACGGCATCTCGCGCCACACGCCGGAGGGCTACGCATTCCAGAAGCGCGCGGTCGAGGTGGGCTTCAAGCAAGCAGTGCGCGATCGCGACGAGCCGTTCGGCGACTTCGGTCTATCGACCTTCAAGGGTCGATATACGTCGATGGAGGGGAGTCGAGGAAGAGGCTACTCGTCGGCGGTCAAGTACGTGTAGCTGCCGAGCGAGTCCTCGTAGTGCTTCATGAGCATCTTCACCTGATCGAAGGTGATGAGGCCCATGCGCCGTGCGCGCTCCGCCTGACGACGAACGCGCTCGATCATCACACCGGGCTCGTACTCGACGTAGCTGAGGACCTCGCGGATCTCGTCGCCCTTCACGAAGTGCGCGATCTCGTAGCCGCCCTCGCCGTCGAGACGGACGTGAACCGCGTTCGTGTCGCCGAAGAGGTTGTGCAGATCGCCGAGGATCTCCTGGTAGGCGCCGTTCAGGAAGATGCCCATGAAGTAGCGCTGTTCCTCGTGATACGGGTGCACCGCGAGCACGCGCTTCACGTCCTCGACGTCGATGAAGTGATCGACCTTGCCGTCCGAGTCGCACGTGAGATCGGCCAGCGTCGTCTTCACGGTCGGCTCCTGATCGAGCCGGTGGATCGGCATGATCGGAAAGAGCTGATCGATCGCCCAGCTGTCCGGGATGCTCTGGAAGACGGAGAAGTTGCCGTAGTAGATCGCGGCCATCATCTGCTCGAGCTGAGTGACCTCTTCAGGCACGCGCTTCAGCTTCTTCGCCGCCTCGAGGATCTTCTCGCAGCATGCCCAGAAGAGGCGCTCCGAGGCCGCGCGCTCTCGCAGGGTGAGGTAGCCGAACTTGAAGAGCGAGTCGGCCTCTTCCTTCCCCTGCTGGGCGTCGTGGAAGGCCTCCTGCACGCTCTTCGGCTGGATGCCCTGATAGGTCTCGTAGAGCTGACGCAAGATCTTGTGCGCGCCCGGTCCCGGATCGGCGGGGACGCCGAAGCGCACCTCGTTCTTGCCGACCACCTCGAAGACCAGCACCGACTGGTGAGCCGCGATCGCGCGGCCGCTCTCGCTGATGATCGTCGGGTGCGTGATCTCGGCCTTGTTGCAGGCCTCCAGGATCGCCGCGACGATGTCGTACGCGTACTCCTGGATGTTGTAGTTCTTCGACGCGTGGAAGTCGGTCTTGCTGCCGTCGTAGTCGACAGCGAGGCCGCCGCCGACGTCGAGGTACTTCATGTTCGCGCCCATCTTCGCGAGCTCGATGTAGATGTTCGCGGCCTCTCGGATGGCCTGCTTGACGGGGATGATCGACGAGAGCTGCGAGCCCGCGTGATAGTGCAGGAGCTGCAGGCAGTCCGCCATGTCGTGGCTGTGGAGCTTGTCGACCACCTCCACGATCTCGGACGCCGTGAGACCGAACTTCGCACGGTCGCCCGTCGAGTCCGCCCAGCGCCCCATGCCGCGGCTACCGAGCTTGGCGCGGACGCCGATCGCCGGGCGAATCCCCGTCTTCTTGAACGCGCGAAGCGTGTACTCGAGCTCCTCGATGCGCTCGAGGACCACGATGACGGTCTTGTCGAAGCGCTGCGCCAGGAGCGCGGTCTCGATGTACTTCTGGTCCTTGTAGCCGTTGCAGATGACGAGCCCGCCCGGCTCCTGCTCGGCCGCGAGCGCGATGAGCAGCTCGGGCTTGCTGCCGGCCTCGAGGCCCAGGCGCCACGGCGCACCGAACTCGACGACCTCTTCGATGAAGTGCTTCTGCTGGTTGACCTTCACCGGGAAGACGCCGCGGTAGACGCCCTTGTAGTCGTACTCGCTGATCGCCTTCGCGAAGCACTCGTTGATCCGCTTCACGCGGTCTTTGAGGATGTCCGAGAAGCGCAGGAGAATGGGCAGCTCGAGGCCGCGCGCGTCGAGATCACAGATGAGCTCGTGCAGATCGATGGCGTCGGTCGGCCGGTCCGGGTCCGGCACGACCTCGACGTGGCCCGCCGTGTTCACCTGGAAGTACGGGCTGCCCCAGCCGCGCACCTGATAGAGCTCGGCGCTCCGCTGGACGGTCCACTGTGCCTCGTGCTCGTCGTCCATCTCGCTCCTTCGCTCAGTCGAGCATCCGCGCCCGGAGTATGCGGGCGAAAACGCGACGCTTTCTAGGGGAGATCGAGCCGCAGGTCGAGCGACGATCGCGGAACGCTCACTCCCGGAAGTTGATGAACTGGAGCGGCAGCCCGAAGTCCTTGCCCCGGAGCATCGCGATCGTCTCCTGGAGCTCGTCGCGCTTCTTGCCGCTGACGCGGACGAGATCGCCGTTGATCGCCGCCTGGACCTTGATGCGCGACTCCTTGATCGCCTTCACGATCTCCTTCGCGCGGTCGGTGTCGACGCCCTCCTTGAGCTTGATCAGCTGGCGAAAGCTCTGCCCGCCCGCGGGCTCGGTCTTCTGGGGATCGAGGCACTTGAGCGAGACCTTGCGTCTCGCGAGCTTCTCCTCGAGCACGCCGCGCGCCGCGTCGAGGCGCGACTCGCTGTCCGAGCGCAAGACGATCCCGTCCGCGTTGCGCTCGAGCGAGGTGCCGGTGTCCTTGAAGTCGTAGCGGGTGCCGACTTCCTTTTCCGCCTGGTTGAAGGCGTTTTCGACCTCGTGGTGGTCGAGCTTGGAGACGACGTCGAAGCTGGGCATGGCGTTCTCCTCGGGCGAGAAGATGCGCGAGCCAGACGCGCGTGCAAGCGACGCACGCTCGAAACGAGCGCGGCTATTCCTCGGAGTCGTCGGAGGGCGGCGGCTCGCCGTCGGGCGCCCGTGTGGACGGCGCGTCGCCCCTCGCCGGGCTCGGCGTTTCCTCGGCGGGGTCGCGGCTCGCGCGCAACGTGAGCGCTCCGAGGACGAGCACGGCGAGCACCAGCACGAGCCAGAGCGCGACGGTCTGCGTGCCCGCAGCCTCGATGAGCCCTGGCTCGTGGAACTCCGGGTTCCGGGCGAGCGGGCCGAGCATCGCGGCGGCGGGCGGGATGGCGATGAGGAGCCCGCGCGCCCGTTCGATGTCGTAGGCAGGAGCGTTGGCCGCCTCGTTGCCGAGGAGCATGCGGTACGAGCCCGGCGGCGCGATGAGGAAGATCTCGCTCGTCTCGAGCCTCGCCTCGATCGAAGAGAACGCGAGCGGCGACTCGTCCCCGTCCTCCACGAGGAGGGCCAGCTCCGACACGCGGAGGCCCGAGAGAGAGACGCTCATCGGCTCAGCCTGCCCCGGCGCGTGCTCGAGAACGCCGCTCCCGAGCGTGACCTCGTCGCCGCGCGCGTCGATCCCGACCACGCGCGCGCGTCTCGAGATCAGCTCCGCGTCGGCGACGAGCCGGAGCTCGGTGAGGTTCGCCCGCTCGACGGGCAGACGAAGCGCGTAGCGCGTCTCGTCGCCGTCGCGCGCGGCGGGAGAGATCGCGAGCGGGATCGTCATCGAGGGCCGAGCGGTCATCAGGAAGGGCCACTGGCGCGCCTGTGCGTCGACGATGCGCAGGTCGGCGCGATCCTCGTCGAGCGCCGAGAGCGCAGCCGGCGAGAGCAGGAAGCGGCTCGCTCCCTCGGGCGCCGTCTCGACGCTCAGGGGCGCCACGAAGCGGTACTCGGTGGGGCTCACGACGACCCCGGGTCGATGAAGGAAAGCGAGCGCGGGCGCCGGATCCCAGCCTGGGCTCGGGCGCGCGGGACCGACGATGGCATCGGTCGGCGTCGTCGATCCGTCGATGAGCCTGTCGATCATCCAGGAGCCGGAGAGCAGCTCGAGGTCGTATCGAGGCGCGCGAACGCGGCCGCCTCCGAAGCGCAGGAGCGACGCGGGCTCGAAGACCACGAGGGAAGGCTGAGACACGACGGCCGAGACCGTGAGGCCTTCGAGCGCCCGGCTGTCGCCATCGTCGATCGTGATCGTGAAGGTGGCCCCACGAAGCGGCGGCACGGCGACGTCGAGCGACTCGGCGTCGCGAACGGAGGGCACGCGATGGATCTCGCCGGACGTCGAGGTGAGGTCGTCGATGCGGAGCACGCGCGCGAACGCGGAGGTCGACGTCGCGAAGCGGAGGCGATCGGGGATCGTGCCCTCGGGGCGGGTGACGACGAGGATCGTTCGACCCGGCTCGGCGCGGCGCTCGGCGATCTCGAGCGGGATGGTCAGAGTCGTCGCGCCGCGGACGAGGCGCGTGGCTTCCCAGCGGAAGAGCGGCTCGACGAACCCGTCCTGACCGGTGAGCTCGACGCGCAGGTTCGCGCTCGTCGTACCGGGCACCGCGAAGCGGAGGCGCTCGCGCGTGGGCGCTTGCATGCGGTAGAGGCTCGTCGAGACGAGCTCGCGCTCGGCGCCCCCGGGCACGAGCTCCACGACGCGGATCGCGGCGACGAAGGCCTCGCGACGAACGTCGACCACCAGGTTCCACTCGGCGCGCGCAGGCGCGGCCTCCGGCGCAGCGAGGGTGTAGGTCTCTCGAAAGCTCGTCAGGGGCGTCCCCTCGCGACCGCGCGTCGCTTCGAGGGCAGGCGCCGAGTGAGATGCGATCACCTCCGCCGCTCCGCGTGGCAGGCGGCCGGCGCTGTCGAGCAGCCACGGGATCTCGCGTCCGCTCGCGTCGTAGAGACGGACGTCGGAGAGATCGGGCTGACACTGCGCGAGCACTTCCGGGCCCAGGCCGACCCGATAGGGACCCTGTCCGGGCGTGCTCACGTCCGCCTCGTGCGAGAAGAGACGCGCCACGTCGGGCGGCTCCTGCGCGCGAGCGAGCTGGGGGACGAGGCTGAGCGACGCGAGCAGCGACGCGGTGACGAGAGCCTTCATGACGATGCCTCCGAGGCGTCGCGCTTACGAAACACGAAGCGCTGATAGACGAGCGAGATCCCGAGCAGCGAGAACGCGAGCCCGACGAGCGCCGCCACGCGATAGAGGTCCTCGAGGTGGCCGAGGTCGTAGAGAAAGACCTTGCCGCAGGTGACGAGGATGAGGGCGAGGCTCGTCCACCTCAGGCCGCTGCTCTCGCGCCACATGCCGAGCGCGAGGAGGCCGAGCGCGTAGGCAGCCCACGCGATCGAGATCGTCAGGTCGCGCGCCGGCATGCGCTCCATCGGGATCGTCAGGTTCGGGCCACTCGCATACCAGTCGACGATCGTGAGGTTGAGCCACGCGAACAGGGTGACGAGCGCGGCGGCGAAGAAGACCCGAGAGAGCAGCGGCGCGAGCGAGGGGTAGAACGATCGCTCGGCGGGGCGAAGGCGAGGCACCTCGACTTCCGCGAGCGCGAAGTACGCGCCGACCAGCGCGGCCGCAGGCACGAGGTAGGTGTACGCGAGCCAGTTGACGATCCGGAGGTCGCCGCGCGGGTAGTACCCGAGCACGTAGGGGTTGATGAGGAGCCGCACGGCGACCGCGGCGAAGAGCGCGGCGGAGAGCCACTTGAGCCCGGCGTGGTCGAGCCGGCGGAACAGCACGAGCAGCGCGACCGCCTCGAGCGCCCAGCCGATCGTCAGCCACTCGTTCGAGAGCTGGAGCGGGATCGCGAGGGTCACGAACGCGGTCGTCACCGCGGCAGGCCAGACGAGCGCCGTGCGCCGGGCCAGCACTTCGCGCGGCCCGCGCGCCCGTGCCACGAGCAGCGCGAGGAGCGACACGGCGGCGAGCGAGACGGGCAAGAGCCCGATCGCCGCTGGGCCGAGCGCGCGGATCCACGTGAAGCGGAGCGCGAAGAAGTGCACCGGGCCCGCGAGCGCGGCGGCGCGCCAGGCCCAGGCGGAGCCGCGGTAGCGAGCGCCCGCGAGCGCTGGCCACATCGAGTGGACGAGCACGGAGGCCGCCATGATGCCGAGCGAGAGGAACGCCTCGGCTCGCGTCCCGCGATCGAAGATCCAGAACGTGGCGCCGAAGCCGATGAGGAGGAGCGCAGCGCCAGCGTACGCAGGCTGAGACCGGCGCGTCGCAGCGAGGTGGACGAGGAGCGAGAGCACGAGCGCCGCGCCGAGATCCAGCGGAAGCGAAAGCGAGGAGGGCGCGAGAAAGCGACACGCGAGGAGCGTGATGGCCGCGGCTGCCGCGCCATGATCGGCGAACCGTCGGCCTTCCTGCGAGCGCGGCATCACGGCGGGCACCGCGAGCAGCGTGACGAGGACGAGCGCGAGCGAGACGACGAAGGATGCCGTCGGCCCGCTCTCCGACGTGGGCATGTGCTCGATCGCGACGAGGGTCATGGCGAGCCCGATGCCGGTGCCGACCTGCACCCAGCCGCGTCCGGGGAGCTCTCCGTGTCGAGCGCCGATGAGCACGAGGACGACCGGCAGCGCGACGAACGGCGCGATCGACGTCGTCGCCGTGAAGCACGTGACGAGAGCGATCACCATCGCGCCGTAGAGCGCCACGACGGCGGCGCCGCCGAGGATGGGCGAGGACCTCTCGAGCTCGGCGCCCACGTGGAAGACGAGCACCAGCAGCGCGAGCAGCGCGGCGAGCTCCCAGGCCATCCACGTATCGAGCGGGTGGGTGGTGAGCCACGCGAGGATGACGCCCAAGGAGCCCGTCGATGCGCCGAGCGCGAGGACCGGAAGCTTGCGAACGCGCGCGACGAACAGTGACGCCGCCGAGAGGACCAGGACGAGCGCGCCGATCGCGTAGAGGTGCGGCGGGAACATGTCGCGTCCGACGAAGGAGAGCGCGAAGAAGAAGGGTGTGAGGACGGAGGCGGCCGTCAGGAGCGCCGAGCTGCCCTCGACCGCGTCGCTCTCGGGGTCGCGCGTGGCACCGAACGCCGCGAACAGCGCTGCAAAGGCCACGATCACGCCGAGCCCGATGAGGCTCGTGTCGGGGCCCATCCGACCGAAGAGCCAGATCAGCTCGTAGAGCCCGGTCGCGCCGAGCGAGAGCCAGCCGAGGAGAGGCCAGCGCCTGCGGTGCGCGATCACGAGGAGCGCTACGTCGAGCAAGAGGAGATAGGAGAAGAGCGGGATCGGATGGTCCTCGCCGGTGGAGAGCGCGAGCGGTGTGACGAAGCCGCCGATCAGCCCGAGGATCGCCGTCGGGAGCGACTCGCGCCGCATCGAGAGCGCCGCCGCGGTGACGGTGACGGCGACCATCATCGCGCCGGCCGCCCACGACGGGACGAGCGCGTAGACGCCATGCGCGGCCCACGTCGCCATGTAGAGGATCGCGATGCCGGCGCCGCCGAGCCAGGCAGCGAGGACCGGCGCCGTGCGCCGCAGGGGCCACTCCGACGCGACGAGGCAACCGATGCCGGCAGAGACGCCGAGCAGGACACGCATCGTCGGCCCGAGGTAGCCGTGCTCGACCGAGTACTCGAAGAAGTAGAGGCCTGCGATCGCGAGCACGATCGCGCCGAGCGCCGCCATGCCGCGCACGCCGAGCCAGCGTTCGAAGCCGCCCCCGTCCGGAGGGACCTCCTCCAGCTCCAAGAAAGAAGGTAGGGGCGCGGGGGGCAGCGTCGGCGTCGGCGCGGATGGCGCGGGTGGCGCGAGCTGGACTGTGGGAACGACGGGGGTCACGTCCGCGGGCGGGGGAGGGCTCGCCGGGGGCGCGCCCGATGCGAAGGTCGCGGCGGGCGTACTCTCGGCTTCGACTTCGCTCTCGCCGATCACTCGCGCGGCGATCCCGCTCTCGATCGGCGCTTCGATCAGCGGCGTCACGATCGCCGTCTCGAGCGGCGCGGAGGGCGAGGCCAGCCGAGGCGCTTCCATGCGGGCCGGCTCCGCGTGTCGTCGCGCTTGCTCCGCGCGCAGCCCGATCTCCACGACCGCGAGGCGCTCGGCGAGACGCATGTTCTCGGTCTTCAGGTCGGCGACGTGCCGATCGAGCTCGAGAAAGCGTGCGTCACCGGGGCGCTGGTTCGAGCCGCGGGCGAGCCAGAAGAGGCCGCCGAGCAACGCGATGGGGAGGACCCCGACGAACAGGCAGACCAGACCGACCGCGAGATCGTTCATTCGCTCTCCCGAGGCGCCACGTCACTACGTGCCTCCCGGCTTCCTACGACGGGCCTAAAGCAGGCCCTCTCGTGTGACCGAACGGTGACCGGAAACACGAAACGGTGACCGACGTGCCGCAGGAGGCCGGGACATCTATCATGAGTGCCTCTCGTGGCGCGCCGAACCGTCCGCTCGATCTCCGTGCCGATCACCTTCGGCGCCGTCACCGTTCCTTTGTCCGCGCTCTTGCTCGTCGGCTGGACGGTGTTCGTCGCGAGGCGGATCACCGACGACGGTCAGGTCGTCGAGTACGTCTGGCTGCTCGTGCTCGGCGTCGTCTCCTTCGTCGTGATCATGAGCGTGCTCGTGATGTTCACGATCTTCCTGGCGCGCGAGATCCTCGAGGTCCGCAAGCAGGACAGCTTCATCGACTCGGTCACGCACGAGCTGAAGAGCCCTCTTGCCTCGATCAAGCTCTGCCTCCAGACGCTCGAGCGCGAAGGTCTTCCCGAGGACAAGCGCGAGAAGCTGCGCGGGATGATGCGGCAGGACGTCGATCGACTGACTTCGTTCATCGACGACGTGCTCCAGGCGAGCCGGCTCGCCCACGACGACAGCGTGGGCATGGACCTCGAGGACGTCCCGCTCGCCGCGCTCGCGCGCCACTCTGCCGAGACGGTGGCCGCGCGGCAGAAGCTCGCCGCCTCGGCGATCACGATCGCGATCCCCGAAGACCTCACCGTGCACACCGACCGCGCGGCGATGGAGATCGTGCTCCGGAACTTGATCGACAACGCCGTGAAGTACTCGCGCGACGAGGTGGAAGTGACGGTGAGGGCCAAGGACGACCCCCGCGCGCGCCGGACGATCCTCACGGTGGAGGACACCGGCATCGGGATCCCGAAGGACGACCTCAAGCGCGTGTTCGCGCGCTTCTACCGCGCGCCGAGCGAAGGCGTCCGGAAGCGGAAGGGCACCGGGCTCGGCCTCTTCGTGGTCTCGGCGCTCGTGCGAAACCTCGGCGGCTCCGTGGAAGCGCAGTCGGAAGGCACCGATCGCGGCGCCACGTTCGTGGTACGGCTCCCGACCCACCACCCTCGGACGCTCGCCCAGCGCGCCGAGGTCAGCGCGGGCTGAGCACCATGAGCGAACAAGGCACGGACGGAGAGGGCCCCGCGCGGCTCCTCGTGGTCGACGACGAAGAGCACCTCGCGATGGGCCTCAAGCTCAACCTCGAGCTCGAAGGCTACGAGGTCGTCGTGGCGACCGACGGACGGGA
Source organism: Polyangiales bacterium (assembly GCA_038252025.1). Lineage (GTDB taxonomy): Bacteria > Myxococcota_A > Polyangia > Polyangiales > Sandaracinaceae > JBBSAT01. The sequence goes on from JBBSAT010000026.1 coordinate 18,066, forward strand.
GGCCGAGAGCGCGCTCGCGCGTGCGCCGGGCTTCGACGCGATCGTGCTCGATGTGATGCTCCCCGACTTCGACGGATTCGAGCTCTGCTCGCGCCTCAGAGAGTCCGGGAACTACGTGCCCGTCGTGATGCTGACCGCGCGGAACTCGGCCGAGGATCGCGTCCGCGGCCTCGAAGTGGGAGCCGACGACTATCTCGTGAAGCCCTTCGAGCTCGACGAGCTGCTCGCGCGTGTGCGCTCGATGCTGAGGCGAAGGCAGTGGGACAAGGGCGGCGGCGACAAGGGCGCTCCCAGCGCGACGAGCTCGAGCCATCACATCGTCCGCATCGGCGAGGCGACGGTCGACTTCGACTCTCACGAGGTCGTCGTGCGCGGAAAATCGCTGAAGCTCACGCGGCTCGAGCTCGATCTGCTCCGCTACTTCGTGGAGCATCCGGGCGTCGTGCTCTCCCGGCACCTCCTGCTCGAGGAGGTGTGGAAGCTCCGCAACTACTCGACGGCGCGCACGGTCGACAACTTCGTCTCGCGGCTGCGCCGACACTTCGAGACCGACGTGCAGCGCCCCGAGCACTTCCTGTCGGTCCGGGGCGCCGGCTACAAGTTCGTGGGGTAGCGAGCCGCTCCCCCAGAAAGAGTGCTCGTGGAGCTCAGTTGGGCGCCGCCGAGAGCGGGGCCGACTTCTCCCGAGGCGCCGCGCGCTTGCTCGACGAGGCCGACGACGACAGCACAGGCGGCGGCACGAGGCCCGCGGCGCGGCGGAAGAACCAGTCGGTGAGGAAGGTCGGCAGGAGACCGATCATGATCGGGCCCATCGCGTTGTAGAAGGGCGCGACGTAGCGGGCGCGGGGGAAGCGCGAGACGGAGGCCGCCTCGATCGCGCGCGCGACGCTGCCCGGCCCGACCGCGAAGCGCTCGAGGCCGCCGACCATGCCGGCCAGGCCGCTCACCATGTGCGCGTAGGGCGAGCTCTCGTCCTTCGTGTACTTGTCGACGTGCTTCATCGTGGTCGCGGTGAACTCGGTCTTGATGTACCCGGGCTCGATCACCGAGACGCCGATGCCGAACGGCTTCAGCTCGAGGCGGAGCGCGGTGCTCATCGCCTCCACGGCGAACTTCGTCGCGTGATAGGCGCCGCCGAGCGGGAAGACCATTCGACCGCCGACGCTCGAGACGTTCACGATGCGGCCCGAGCGGCGCTCGCGCATCGCCGGAAGGAACGCGCGCGTGACCGCGAGCAGACCGAAGACGTTCGTGTCGAACTGCGCGCGCACGTCGGCGTCGTCGAGCACCTCGAGCGGGCCGAAGAGACCGTAGCCGGCGTTGTTCACGAGCACGTCGACGCCGTAGCCCTCGGTGATCCGGTCCACCTCGGAGCGCGCTGCGTCGATCGATGTCTGGCTCGTCACGTCGAGCGAGACCACGGTGATGCCCGCCGTCCGAAGCTCGGCGAGCGCCTTCGCGTTTCGGCCGGTGCCGATCACGCGGTGGCCGCGCGCGTGGAGGTGAAGGGCGGAAGCCTTGCCGATTCCTGCGGTGGCGCCGGTGACGAGGATGACGAGGGGCTGGCTCATGGTCGGGATCTCCTGAAGGGTCGTACGAAGGGTTGGATGGAAAGAAACGGAGTGAACATTCATTCTGTTAACGGACGAAACGAAGGGCGAAGCTCGAGGCCAGATCCAGTCGATCGGCTCGCTACTCCTGCCGGGATCAAGCTCGAATCGACTCCCAGCAGAGGTTCTCGAAGCGCTCGACGACACTCGGCGAGAGCTCGACGAGCCCTTCGCGCGCGCACCGGACGAGTCGGATGACACCGCCCCAGACGAGCGAGATGAGCAGCATCGAGTCCTCGTTCCGGGTGAGCTGGAGCAACCGGCTCGTGGCGAGGATCTGCTGCACGGTCACCCAGACGCGTGCCTCGAGCGCTCGGCTCTCGTCGTCGAGATACGCCGCGTGATGGTGCATCTCCAAAAAATCGAATGCTTCCGGGCTATTGACTGCGAAATCAAGAGTGCACCGAAAGATGTGGCCCCACTGCTGGCGGGGCGGGCGGTCGGCCGGGAAGTCGAGGCTGACCTTGTCGAGCAGGGCCAGCTTCGAGCGCCGGTAGAGCGCGTTGACGAGCGCTTCCTTGCTCTCGAAGTACCGGTAGATGGTCCCGGCGCCCACCTTGGCGCGCTCCGCGATCATCGGGACCGGCGTCCCGTGGAAGCCACGCTCCGCAAAAGCAGAAAGAGCGGCATCGAGGATGCGGTCGCGCTTGTCGGTGGCGTTGAGGCTCTCGGTGTCCACGGGATGAATGTTCATTCCGTACCGTGGCGGCTCCCGGACGTCAAGCGGCGGAAGCGATTTTTCTTCGCGAAGCACAGTTCCTCGCCCCACGCGCTCGTCTCTGGTACACGCAGCCCGCGCGGGGCCGATGCCCGCCCCGCCTCCGCCCTGCTTTTTTCACGGAGAAAACGAATGGCGACCGTGGTGACGATGCCCTCGCTCGGCGAGAGCGTGCTCGAAGGCACCGTAGGCAAGTGGCTCGTGCGCGAGGGCGAAGCCGTCTCCCGCGAGCAGATGGTCGTCGAGATCCTCACGGACAAGACGGACAGCCCCGTGCCCTCGCCGGTCTCCGGCGTCGTGACGAAGATCCTCGTCAAGGAGGGCGACGTCGTCCTCGTGGGCGGAAAGCTCTGCGAGATCGAGGAAGGCGCGAAGGCCGCACAGGCCGTCGCGGCCGCTCCGAAGTCGGCTCCCGCGGAGACCGCGAAGAACGAAGCGCACGCCGCACCGGCCGCATCGCCCGCAGTCCGCAAGCTCGCCCGCGAGCTGGACGTCGACCTCGCGAGCCTCACGGGCTCGGGCCAGGGCGGCGTCATCACGCGCGACGACGTGCTGAGCGCCGGCAACAAGGGCACCTCGCATCCGGCGACGCCGCCGCCCGCCCCCGCGCCCACGCCTGCGCCACGCGGGCCCACGCCGTCCTCGCCCGGGCTCACGCCGACGGGGATCGGCGAAGCGCTGCGAGCCGTCGGTGGGCTCGGCGTCTTCAAGGTCCCGCCGTACATCGCGCGCGCGAACGACAAGGTCGTTCCCTTCACGCGCAGGCGGCGGGTCATCGCCGACCACATGGTCTACTCGAAGCTCACGTCGCCTCACGTGGTGGCGTTCGCCGAGTGCGACCTGTTCAAGACCTCGGCGCTCCGCGACAAGCACAAGGACGCCCTCAAGAAGGAGGGCGTGAGCCTCACCTTCCTCGCGTTCGTCGCAGCCGCCACGACGCGCGCCCTGCGCGAGTTCCCCGTGATGAACGCGCGCGTGCTCGACGACAGCTACGTCCTCTTGGGCGACGTGAACCTCGGCCTCGCCGTCGAGACGCCCGATGGCCTCGTCGTCCCCGTCATTCGCAACGCCGACAACCTCAAGGTCCGCGGCCTCGCCTCGGCCATCGACTCGGTCGCGAAGCGCTCGCGGGACAACCTGCTCGTCCCCGACGATCTCGCAGGGAAGACGTTCTCGATCTCGAACCCGGGCCGGAAGGGCAACCTCGTCGGCGCGGCCGTGATCAGCCAGCCGAACGTCGGCATCCTGCGCATCGGTGAGATCAAGAAGCGCGTCGTGGTGATCGAGCACGAGGGCAACGACCTCATGGCGATCCATCCCGTGATGTACATGGCGCTCTCGTACGATCACCGGATCGTCGATGGCGTCGTGGCGAACGGATTCCTCTACCGCGTGAACGAGATCCTCGAAGCGGGCGAGTTCGAGATCTGATGAGCGAGCCGGACGAGGCGGACGCCGAAGAGAAAGGCCCCGCAAAGGACGAGGCGGACGCGGAAGAGAAGGGCCCCGTGAAGGACGACGCCGCCCCCGCGACGACGCCGACAGCGGAGACCGCCGCCGAGACGGGTGCGCCCAAGGCGAAGAAGAAGAAGCGGAAGCCCGAGGCCGCCGCTCCGCCCATCGACGACCCCCGTGTGCGCGAGATCGAGGTGATGTTCGGCGCGGGGGACTTCGTCCGTACGAAGGAGATCGCGGACGAGCTCGTCGCCGCGAGCGATCCGCGCCTCGTCGACGTGGGGCGCGACTACCTCTACCGGATCGGCGTCGATCCGGTGCAGCTCGCGTTCCTCGGGCTCTGTGCGGCCGCGCTGATCGCGATCGCATGGATCTACATCCCGCACTGACGGCCTGCGCCGGCGACGCCCGCGCGCGCGGCGTTCGCGTTCATCTTCGTCACCGTCGCGCTCGACATGCTCGCGCTGGGCGTGATGATCTCAGCAGGGCTCGCGAAGCAGACCGCGGACTGGAGTGCTCGCCGCGAGCACGGACGGAATCGGGCCGCGTGGCGAGCCGATCACTCCACCGGATAGGGCGGGTACTTCGGGACGTCGTCGGGGATCTCCCAGCCGCTCGACCAGAGCGCCTGACCGCCGTCGATGATGAAGGTCTGCCCCGTGACGTAGTCGGCCGCGCGCGAGGCGAGGTAGACGATGAGGTGGCTCACCTCCTCTTCGCCTCCCAGGCGCTTGAGCGGGATCGCGGTGCGCGAACGCTCGAGGAGCTCGGGCGGGTACTGCTCGGTACCGCTCGTCTTGATGACCCCTGGCGCGACGGCGTTCACGCGGATGCCGTGGCAGGCCCACTCGACGGCCAGCGTCTTCGTCGCGTTCTCCACGCCCGCGCGCGCCGCGCCCGTGTGGATCATCCCGGGAAAGCCGCGGACGATCTGCGCGATCATGTTCACGATGCGGCCGCGCTTCTGCGGGATCATCGCGCGCGTGGCGACGGCGTGGGTCATCGCCCACGTGCCGAGAAGATTGTTCCGAACGACGGCCTCGAAGCCCTTCGGCGACAGGTGCTCGGCCGGCGTCGGGAATTGCCCGCCGGCGTTGTTCACCAGCACGTCGACGCGGCCGAAGCGGGCCAGAACCGCATCGACGAACGCCTCGATCTCCTCGGTCTTGCGGATGTCGCACGTCTTCGCGAGCACCTCGATGCCCTCGTCCGATAGGCTCTTGGCGGCCGCCTCGAGCGGCGGCAGGCGCCGGCCACAGATGGCGATCTTGGCGCCGAGCCCGCCCAGCTCGCGCGCGACGGCGAGACCTATCCCCGTGCCGCCGCCCGTGACGATCACGACCTCGCCACCAAAAAGACCGTCTCGATAGATGCTCTGCACCCGCGCTCCTCCTCGCGCTGAATGACCATTCAGCGAACGCGATGGTAGCGTGCGCGTGCGACTCATGGCCGGCAATGCGCGATCCCTCGTGGCGCCCTCGATCGGTGTCCTCGTGAGGCACCCGGTCGTGTCGCTCTCGCTCGGGGCCGCGATCGTCCTCTCGCTCCTTGCCGTGCCGACGGGGCTCGGCGCGCTCGTGACGCCCTGGTTCATGTGCGAGCTCTTCGCCGTCCAGCTCGCGAGCCTCGGTGAGACGCCGCAGCCGCGAGGTCGTGGCTGGGTGTCGGCGGCGCTCGTCGTGCTTCTGGTCGTGGTGGTGATCGCGCTCGCAGGCTGGATCGCGGCGCTCGGCTTCGGACCGGATGTCACGACGGCGGACCGCTCCGAGGCGCCGCTCCCGTGGCCGGAGGCGCTGCGGCGCGTGGGGCTCATCTGCGGGACGGGAGGGCTCGCTGTCGCCGCGAGCACGCCCTTCGTGTACGCGCCGCTGGTGCTCCTCGACCGCGGCGGAAGGCTCGGCGGCGCGGTGCTCGAGAGCGCAGCGCTGGTCCGTCACGGTGGCGCGCTGCGGCACTACGCGCTGACCTTCCTCGCGAGCATGCTCTCGCTCTCGCCGGCGCTCGTCAGCATGATCGTGGTCGCGAGGACGCTCGAGCGCGCGGCCACCCCGCTCGGCGTGCTCGTCGCGCTGCCGTTCCTGCCGGTCAGCATCCCGCTCGGCCTCGGGCTCCTGACGGCCCACTACCTCGCGCAGCGCCCGCTCCTCGGCGACGCCCGCACCGCTCAGCGAGGCGAGCGTCATCCGATCTCGCTCGTGATCCTCCTCGCGTTCGGGACGCTCGCGCCGATCATCGGCCTCGTTCTGGTCGCGGCTGGGGGCCTCGTTCCGTCCGCACCGCGCCTCGGGACGGCGCCGGACGGTGTCGTCGTCGTCGACACCGCATCGCGGGCGCGGATCGCGGTGCCCGACACGACGCTCGAGGTGCGCGTCGACGGCGCGCGCGTCTCGATCTTCGCCGGAGACGGCGACGGCGTGGGCGAGCTTCCTCGCGTATTTCGCCTGCCGATCTCGCGCGTTCGCGTCGTCCGCATCCGTGACGACCACGCGGTCGAGATCACGAGCGCCGGAGAGAGCCGCGTGGTCCGCGTCGATCGCGCCGGGCTCCGCGTGGACGACTCCGTCGAGGCGAGGCTCGTCTCGCGCGCGCCGGGCTACGCGCTCATCGGCTTCGTGGTGTGCTTCGCGATCTGCGCGATCGGGAACCTGGCCGTTCTGGCGCCGCTCGGGGAAGCGCGCGTGGGGAGACGGCCCCGCGCGCAGGCTCGGCGAACGGCAGGCCGGATCGCGCTCCTCCTCACGCCCTTCGCGGTGCTCGCGCTCCTCGCCGGGCTGGTCGCGCTCTTCGGAATGGGGTGATCGGCGGGAGCGCGGCTGCGAGCCTCCGCTATGCTCCGCGGCGACATGCGAGAGACCTCAGCTCCTCCCGATCGCGAGCACGATCTGGTCGTCATCGGCTCCGGACCCGCGGGCGAAGGCGCCGCGATGAAGGCGAGCAAGGACGGCGCGTCCGTCGTCGTGGTCGAGCGGGCCAAGGACGTCGGCGGCGGCTGCGTCCACTGGGCCACCATCCCGAGCAAGGCGCTGCGGCACTCGGTCGGACAGCTCCTGGATCTCAAGACCAGCCCTCTCTTCGGACGCTACGCGCGGGACATCTCGCCGACCTTCCCGGAGCTGCTCCGCGCGGCCGAAGGCGTCATCGCGAAGCAGGTCGCGATGCGGCGCGACTTTTACCAGCGAAACCACATCGAGATCGTCCGGGGACATGCGCGGTTCACCGGGACGAACGAGCTCTCGGTAGCCACGTCCGCCGGCGCTCGACGCATCCGAGGCAAGCGCTTCGTGATCGCGGTGGGCTGTCGCCCCTACCGGCCGCCAGAGCTCGACTTCACGCACCCGCTCCTCCGAGACAGCGACACGATCCTGAAGCTCGATCGAACGCCCGACTCGATCACGATCTACGGCGCGGGCGTCGTCGGCTGCGAGTACGCATCGATCTTCAGGAACCTCGGCGTGAAGGTGAACCTCGTCAACGGGCGCGACAAGCTGCTCTCGTTCCTGGACGACGAGATCATCGACGCGCTCTCCTATCACCTGCGCGATCAGGGCGTCGTGATCCGGCACAACGAGGAGCACGAGTCGGTCGAGACGCGAGACGACAGCGTCGTGCTCAGCCTGAAGAGCGGAAAGAAGATCAAGAGCGACCTCCTGCTCTGGGCGCAGGGCCGGAGCGGAAACACGCAGGACCTCGGGCTCGACGCCATCGGCCTCACGCCCGACTCGCGCGGCCTCCTCGCGGTCGACGCCTGCTACCGCACCAAGCTCGAGCACATCTACGCCGTGGGCGACGTGATCGGATGGCCGAGCCTCGCCTCGGCCGCCTACGATCAGGGCCGCTTCGCAGCCGCGCACGCCACGAACGCGATGCCGGGCTGGGAGCTCGTGAAGCAGGTGCCCACGGGCATCTACACCTCACCCGCGATCAGCAGCGTCGGGCGAAACGAGCGCGAGCTCACGAACGACGGCATCCCTTACGAGGTCGGGCACTCGCTGTTCCGCTCGCTCGCGCGCGCGCAGATCACCGGCAACACGGTCGGGATGCTGAAGCTCCTGTTCCACCGCGAGACGCTCGAGATCCTCGGGATCCACTGCTTCGGCGATCAGGCGGCCGAGATCATCCACATCGGCCAGGCGATCATGGCGCAGAAGGGCGCGGCGAACACCGTGATGTACTTCGTGAACACGACGTTCAACTACCCGACGATGGCCGAGGCCTACCGCGTCGCGGCGCTGAACGGGATCAACCGGCTCGTCTGAGCGCCTCAGCGGCGACGTCGGCCGCCGGCAGCGCGCGCCGGGCGGCCCGCCTTCTTCGGCACGGTCTCGCTCGTGCGATCGAGGCGCGCCTCGAGCTTCTTGACCTGATCGCGGATCTGCGCGGCCTTCTCGAACTCCAGCTGCTCCGCCGCGAGCAGCATCTCGCTGCGGAGCTCCTCGACGCGATCCCGTAGCTCGCTCGGATCCAGGGTCTCGAGGTCACCCTTCGAGAGGCCCTTGCCCGGCACCGGGGACCAGTCGGTGGTTCCGTTCGCCGGCGACATGTCGTGCACTGCGCGCACCGTCGACTCCGGCGTGATGCCGTGCTCTTCGTTGTACTTCGCCTGGATGATCCGACGGCGATCCGTCTCGTCCATCGCGCGCCTCATCGCGTCGGTGACCTTGTCGCCGTACATGATGACCTCGCCGTTCACGTTGCGTGACGCGCGGCCGATCGTCTGGATGAGCGAGCGCGGCGAGCGAAGAAAGCCCTCCTTGTCCGCGTCGAGGATCCCGACGAGAGAGACCTCGGGCAGATCGAGGCCCTCGCGGAGCAGGTTGATCCCGACGAGGACGTCGAACTCGCCTCGGCGCAGGTCACGAAGGATCTCCACGCGCTCGAGCGTGTCGACGTCGCTGTGTAGGTAGCGCACTCGCACGCCGAGCTCGGCGTAGTACTCGGTCAGATCCTCGGCCATCCGCTTCGTCAGCGTCGTGACCAGCACGCGCTCGTTCTTCTTCACGCGGATGCGGATCTCCGCGAGGAGATCGTCGACCTGCGTTCCGACCGGCCGCACGTGGATGATCGGATCGAGGAGGCCCGTCGGACGAATGACCTGCTCGACGACCTCGCCGTGCGTCTGCTCGAGCTCGAAGTCGGCGGGCGTGGCGCTGACGAAGATCGTCTGACCCACGCGGTCCCAGAACTCCTCGAAGCGGAGCGGACGGTTGTCCATCGCGCTCGGCATGCGGAACCCATGCTCGACGAGCACCGTCTTCCGTGCCTGATCGCCGCGGTACATCGCCGAGATCTGCGGGACGGTCTGGTGCGACTCGTCGAGGACGAGCAGGAAGTCGCGGGGGAAATAGTCGACGAGAACCGGCGGCGCCTCGCCTGCGCTTCGCCCGGAGAAGTGCCGCGAGTAGTTCTCGATGCCGTGACAAAAGCCCGTCTGCTCGAGCATCTCGAGGTCGTAGAGCGTGCGCTGCTCGAGGCGCTGCTTCTCGACGAGCTTCATCTCGTCCGACAGGTGCGTGAGCTGGCCTTGGAGCTCGACCTTGATGCTCTCCATCGCGCGCGTGCGCATCTCGCCGGGAGTCACGTAGTGGGAGCCCGGATAGATCGCGTAGCTCGGGACCTCCTTGAGGACCTTGCCGCGGAGCGGATCGATCTCGGAGATCCGCTCGACCGTGTCTCCCCAGAACTCGATCCGGACGGCGCGATCGTCCTCGGCGACGGGGAACACCTCGACGACGTCTCCCCGGACCCGGAAGGTGCCGCGGTGGAAGTCGACGTCGTTTCTCTCGTACTGGATCTCGACCAGCTCGCGAAGCAGCTCGTCGCGGCGGAACGTCTCGCCCTTCTTGATGATGATGAGCATCTCGGCGTACGCGTCGCGAGAGCCGATGCCGTAGATGCAGCTGACGCTCGCGACGATGATGACGTCACGGCGTGAGAGGAGCGCTCGCGTCGCCGAGTGGCGCATGCGATCGATCTTCTCGTTCACGATCGCGTCCTTCTCGATGTACGTGTCGCTCGAGGGGACGTAGGCCTCCGGCTGGTAGTAGTCGTAGTAGCTGACGAAGTACTCGACCGCGTTCTTCGGAAAGAGCGACTGCAGCTCGCCGTAGAGCTGAGCCGCGAGGGTCTTGTTCGGCGCGATCACGAGCGTCGGCCGCTGGACGCGGGAGATGACGTTCGCGATCGTGAACGTCTTGCCGCTCCCCGTGATCCCGAGCAGCACCTGGCGCGCCTCGCCGCGCTCGAGCCCCTCCGTGAGCAGCTCGATCGCGCGGGGCTGATCGCCCTTCGGCGTCATCGCCGACTCGAGCTCGAAGCGGTCGCTCTCCATCAGGCGCATCCTAGCGCCAGAAACGACGGCGACGCGGGGGTCTGCTGTCAGTGGAGTGGCAGGTTTGCGCGAACGACCGGCTCAGGGCGCGGAGGGCGCGAGCGTCGAGTCGGCGGCGAGCTGGGGCAGGGCCTCGAGCAAGCTCCGCGGCCCGGTGTTCTGGAAGTGCCAGCGCCGCACCGGATCGCTGACGTCGGGCGGGCCGACGTCGGCATATCGGCCGGGGTTGACCAGCTGATCGAGCGGGCTTCGCAGCGCGAGGAAGATCGATCCGCGGTTCCGCGCCTGGGCGAGGAGCGTGCTCTGCTCCATCGACACCTGCAGGGTGACGTTCGAAGCCTGGCCCATGCGCACGGACCGATCCTGAGCCTGCGCCACCGTGGTAGGCGCGTCCGGGCCCGTCGCGTGGACGTCCCGTCCGACGGCGAGGACCGTGATGTTCTCGAGGACCACGGCGGTGCGGCCCTGGTTCGGGATGACCGGATCGCCCACCGTGACGAGGACGTCGACGTGATCGCCCGGCCGGAGCAGGTCGCTGAACAAGGCCGTCTGGAAGGCCTGGATCGTGAGCGCCCGCATGCCTGTCGGGATGCTGCCCGAGAGCGTCCGGCGAGAGTCCGAGAGCGGCGAGAGATCCGTCCGGAGCACCGCCTCACCTGCGTGGACCGACTGCGCCAGCGGGAGACCGATCAGCTCGCGCATGTCGCTCGCCGGGATGTGTCGATCCTCGACGTAGGTCTGCGGGATCTCCCGGATCGTCAGCCACTCGGCGGCCACGGGCTCACCGAGGGGGATGTCCTCGAGCGCGACGATCACGGGGATCGGCGCTCCGCCCGTCTCGGTCGCGATGTACGCGTCCGGGTACACGCCGAAGAAGATGAACAGACCGCCGAGGATCAGGGCACCGGCGGCAGCGAGCATGTTCCGATTCATAGGAGCGCCGGGACGATACCAGAGGCGCATGGTCGATCGGAAGCCCCGCGAGAGGGGTACATTCCGCGGCATGCGCTTGGCCACGCTCTTCGGACCCGACTTTCGGCAGACGCTCCTCGAGGAGCCGGAGGCGGTACGGGAGGTCCTCGACGAGCTTCACGAGGAGGAGATCGCGGAGATCTGCGAGGAGCTCAGCTTCGACGACATCGTGGCGCTCCTGCGAGCGCTCCCCGACGACTTCGCGGGCGGGGTGCTGGAGCGCCTGCCGGACGAGCGCCGAAGCGAGGTGCTCGGGCTGCTAAAGCCCACGGAGGCAGCGACGTACCTCGCGCAGATGGCGCCCGACGACCGCGCGGACGCGGTGCAGTCGCTCGAGCTTCCGCTCCAGGAGAAGCTGCTCGCTCAGCTCCGCGAGACCGAGCCCGAGGCCGCGGAAGAGGTCCGCGAGCTCTCGGCGTACCCGGCGAACAGCGCCGGCGCGATCATGACGCCTGCGTTCGTGGGCGTTCCTCCCGAGACGACCGTCTCGGGAGTGATGGAGGAGGTCCGGCGCGCGTCGAAGTCGGATGGCGTCGAGACCGTCTATTACGTCTACGCCCTGGCGTACGGCGACAAGCTCGTGGGCGTCGTCTCGCTGCGCGATCTGATCCTCGCCGAGCCGAACGAGACGCTCGCGAACATCATGACCGAGAACGTAGTGCGCCTGCTCGTGACCGCCGATCGCGAGGACGTCGCGCGCACGATCGCGAAGTACGACTTCACGGCGATGCCCGTCGTCGACGCCGCCGGGAGGATGGTCGGGGTCATCACCGTCGACGACGTGGTCGACGTCGTGATCGAGGAAGCGACCGAGGACGCGCACAAGATGGGCGCCGTCTCGCCCATGGAGGGCGGCTACTTCCAGACGTCGTTCTGGGCCTACTGGCGCGGTCGCGTCACCTGGCTCGTCCTGCTCTTTCTCGGTGGGTTCGTGACCGCCAACGTGATGCAGCACTTCACGGCCGACATCCACGCGCTCGCCGTGCTCGCCGTGTTCGTGCCGCTGATCATCTCGACGGGCGGAAACGCGGGCTCTCAGTCGGCGACCCTCGTCATCCGCGCGCTCGCCGTGGAAGACGTGAGACCGCGCGACTGGGTGCGGGTGCTCTCCCGTGAGCTGCTCGTCGGCGTGACGCTCGGCCTGGTGGTCGGGGCCCTGGGCTTTGCGCGCGCGCTCTTCGCGAGCGATGCCGCCGATCCCATCCCGTTCGCGCTCGTCGTCTCGATCAGCATCATCTCCGTGGTGATCGTGGGCTCGCTGCTCGGATCGCTCCTGCCGCTGCTCATCCAGCGAATCGGCCTCGATCCGGCCGTGAGCTCGACACCGTTCATCGCCTCGGTCTCGGACGTCGTCGGGCTCCTCATCTACCTCGGGATCGCCCGCGCGATGCTTGGATGACGGCCCGGGGCAGGCACAGAAATTTTGCCTGCCAGTCCCCCTCGGAGTGATCTACCATCGGTGGGCTCAGCTCCGGCTGGCACCCGGGTCCATTCCAATGGACACTGGGGTCCGGGCAGCTCGCAACCAGCCGCTCGCAACGCTCGGACAGAGATGGGGAGGTCGACATGACGAAGGCCCGGATTCGCAGCCTGCTCGCCGACACTCGAGGTCTCTCGACGGTCGAGTACATCATCATTCTCTGCATGATCGCCGTCGTCAGCTTCGCCATCTGGCAGAAGTTCGCGAACACGGTGAAGACGAAGGTCCGCAACGCCCCGACGACCGCGGGCGGGCTGCCGACTTCTTCGTACTGACGAGCGGCTGTTCGTACTGATCGTACTGACGAGCGAGCCGGGCCTACTTCCCGCGCACGTCGAGCTCGACCTTCCAGCGCTCGGGCCCGGAGCGCGGCTGTGCTTCGAGACGCAGCGTTCCGACCTCCGTCACGGAGGCGGAGAGGCGCACCGGAACGACGCCGCCTGGCGCGCGCCCTTCGGCCGGCATCGTCGCCTCGATCTCGCTGAGCTCCCGGAGCTCGTCGCCGAAGCGCTCGATCATCGTGCCGGGCCTGTCGTCGCGACGCGTGGCGCTCTCGAAGAAGCGAAAGCGGACGGGCTCGCCGACCACGAGCCCGAGCTCTTGCGGCGCGGGCGGCGCGTCGGTGCCCTCCTCCATGCCGAACGGCGCGACGCAGAGCGCGCTGACGGGAGGCTCGAGGCCCGGCACGGCCGGCACGGAGCTCTCGACTCCGACGTAGTAGCTCTTCGCCGTGCCGCCTCGGATTCGGACGCCCTTCCCGCGTCGCACGTACGCGTAGTAGGCCGCACCACGCGCGACGGCGAGATCGAGATCGGCGCCCGAGAGCAGTCGCGCCGCGGGCGCGCCCTCCTTCGAGAGCCAGGCGTTCACGGTCTCCATCACGCGATCGGCGAGCACGGTCGACTTGAGCACACCGCCGTTGAACAGGACCGCGGTCGGGTGGAGAAAGGTGGCCGCCGGCGGCCGTGCGAAGCCCTCGAGCTCGTCGGTCGCGGCGATCTGCCGCGTGAGGAACGCCGACAGATGCCGCGTGATGGCAGCGTCCTGCGCGTACGGGAGACCGAGCTGCGTGAGCGCAGCGCGCGCGCGGACGACGGGCCGAGCGCTCGCCTCGACCTTCGGGAAGAAGCCCTCGACGAGCACCTCCTCCACCTCGGAGCGCGTGAGCTCGGTGCGCAGCGAGCCGCTGACGAGCTTGCTGCCCCGGCTCGTGACGACGACCGGCGTCTTCTCCGGGGCGCCCTCGGCGAGGAGCAGCTCCTTCGCCGCGCGGCAAGCGTGGACGAGCGTCGAGACCTGGAACGCGTCGAGCGTCTTGCCGTCGTCCTCGAGCTTCTTCCGGACGAGCGCTGCGAGCGCGAGGTCCATGTTGTCGCCGCCCAAGAGGACGTGGTCGCCGACGGCCACGCGATGGAGCTCGAGGTTTCCCTCCTTCTCGAGCACCGCGATCACGGAGAAGTCGCTCGTGCCACCGCCGAGGTCGACCACGAGGATGATGTCTCGGACGCGAACCTCTTCGCGCCACCGCCCGGCCGAGCGCTCGATCCAGCTGTACAGCGCCGCCTGCGGCTCCTCGAGGAGCACGGCATGACCGAGCCCCGCCTCACGCGCAGCCTCGGCGGTCAGCTCGCGCGCGGCCGGGTCGAACGAGGCGGGGACCGTGATGACCACGTCCTGCTCTTCCATCGGCGCGTCGGGGTTCTTCGCGTTCCATGCCTCCTTGAGGTGTGCGAGGAACGCGATCGAAGCGGCGAGCGGAGACAGACGCTCGATGCCGTCGTCCGCCGTTCCGATCGACGAGGCCACGGGGAGGATCGGCGCACGGCGATCGACGCCGGCGTGGCAGAGCCAGCTCTTGGCGCTCGAGACGAGCCGCATGGGTGTCTTCTGCCCGAGCAAGCGGGCCAGCTCGCCGACGGCGAAAGGCGGACGCGGGTCCCACGGGAGCGCGAGAGCGCCCTCCGGGAGCTCTCCCTGCGCCGGCAGGTACAGGAACGACGGCAGGAGCTTCTTCGCGTCCACCTCGGAGGGCGCGGTGCACTGCGGGATCTCGTGGACGAAGAGCGCGATCTCCTCGCCCTCGCTCAGATCGAGGTCGACGGAGGCGAGCGCGGAATGGGTCGTTCCGAGATCGATGCCGATCGTGTAGCTCACGAGAGCTCGACCTCGGCCGGCGCGATGACGCTCGCATCGTGTCCGGCCGCCATCTTCGGAAGGCGGACCTCCTTCACGCGCCAGCCGCGGTGGGCGAGCGTGCCGGTGTACGGCGGATCGCCGACGACGTTGCCGGTGAGCCTCACGCGCGCCGCATCGAAGCCCTTCTCGAGCGTGATCTTCGTGCCCTCTTCCTCGGTGCGGATGGGCTCCATCGGGAGGTGCTCGGCGAGCGCGCGCTTGGCGCCCTCGTGCACGACGCGAGCGGCGGCGCCGATCTGCGCGTCCGAGAACGCGGCCACGTCCTCCTCGAGGAAGTCCACGAAGCGCCCTTCTCGCTGGAGGAGCGCGAGGAGCTGGAGCGCTGCCTCCGGGCCCGCCTCACGGAGGACGACCGGCTCGGCCTTCTTCTTCGGAGGCGCCTTCCGCTCCTTCGGGGGCGCCTCCTCGGCCTCGACCGTCGTGGCGGGAAGCGCCTTCGAGCTCCGGAGACGCTCGACGCCCGCCGCGAACTGGGCGTCGAAGAGCGTCCGGAAGAACGCCACCCAGGAGAGGACGAAGAGACGCGTGAGGAGCCCGGGAGGCGACATCCCGGAGGGATAGCAAATCGGACGACACATTGCGCGAGGAGGCCGCGCCGAGCCCGGGGCTCACATCTCGTTGCTGCCGCCGACCCGGTTGCGCGCGCTGCCGTCGAGCAGTGACACCACGTCTTGCGCGGTCTGCGGCCGGCCAAAGAGGTACCCCTGAAGGTAGTCGTAGCCCGCCTCCTCGAGGAACTCGCGCTGCGCGTCGTTCTCGACGCCCTCCGCCACGGTGTGCATGGAGAGGCCTCGGGCGAGCGACGCGATCGAGCGCACGAGGTTCTTGCTCCGCGGGTCTTCGAGCGCTCGCGCGACGAAGGCGCGATCGACCTTGAGCCCGTCGAACGGAAGAGCCTGGAGGTGGTTCAGCGAGGAGTAGCCCGTACCGAAGTCGTCGAGCACCAGCTGGACACCGACCTCGCGCAGCGCCTCGACAGAGTCGGCGACCTCACTCGTCAGATCGACGAACACGCTCTCGGTGATCTCGACCTTCACCCGTGACGGCGGCACACCCGAGCTCGCGATCAACCCCGCCAGGACCTTCATGTGCTCGGGGTCACGCACCTGGATGGGTGAGAGGTTGACCGACATGGTGAGGAGCTCGGCTGCGTCGGGGAATCGGGTGCGCCAGCGAGCGAGCTCGGCGAGGGCGTGCTCGAGGACGAACGCACCGATCAGCTGGATCTGCCCCCGCTCCTCCGCGACGGGCACGAACTCGGTCGGATTGACGATCCCGAGCGCCCCGCGGCGCCAGCGGACGAGCGCCTCGAAGCCGCTGAGCACACCATCCGAGGTCCGGTGGATCGGCTGGTAGTCGACGTCGATCTCGCCGCGAGCGATGGCATCCCTCAGCTGTCGCGCGATCTCGGCGGTGCGAGACGCACGTCCGCGGAGCTCGGGCTCGTAGACAGCGATCCGGTTGCGGCCGAGCTGCTTGGCGCGCTGGAGGGCGAGGAGGGCGTCGCCGAGGACGAGCTCCGGAGCCTCGAGCCCGGAGAGGATGCGCACGCCGACGCTCACCGTCGTGGAGAGCTCGCGCTGATCCTGCGTCACGACGGCGCGCCCGGCGACGCTGATCATGTCGAGCGTCGTCTCGTCGTAGCCGTGCGTCGCGAGGAGCGCGAACTCGTCGCCGCCGATCCGCGCGACGGTGTCCCCGCGTGCGACCGCCGCGACGAGCCGACGCGAGACCTCGACGACCAAGCGGTCACCGACCGAGTGGCCGAAGGCCTCGTTGATGGCGCGCATGCGGTCGAGACCGACGACGATCACTGCGCCCGGTGCGTCGCGGATCAGCGCCTGGCCGACGCGATCGAGAAAGAGCGATCGGTTCGGGAGCCCGGTCATCCGATCGTGGAACGCTTCGTAACGGAGCCTTCGCTCGACTTCCTTCCGCTCGCTGTCGTCGATGACGACGCCGAGGAAGAGATCCTCGCCTTCGACGCCCTCGAGCCGGCGGAGGAAGAGCCGCGCCGAGACGATGCGTCCGTCGCTGCGAAGGTACCGCTTCTCCACGAGCCCAGCGTCGCTGCGCCCGCCCACGAAGGAGTGTCGGACGCCGGGGTCGCGTTCGTGATCCTCAGGGACCGTCAGGGACCCGATCGTCCTTCCGACCAGCTCTTCCTCGGTGAACCCGAAGAGCTCGGCGACCGCGGCGTTGGCCCGAACGATCACGCCCTGATCCGTCGAGAGCACCATGCCGATCGGTGCCTCGTCGAAGAGCACTCGGAATTGATCCGCGAGCGCCCACACGCGCTCCTCGGACTTCGGGCTCGCGGACATCGTCTCCAGGGTAACGCGCGCCGAGAGCGGGGAGCCAGACCTTCGCGATCTCGCCGTCGGGATTCCGGTGGGAACGGCCCCGCAGACCTTCAGTCCTCGAGGAAGTCGAGGTCCTTCCCGTACGTCTCGTCGATTCCGAGGACCGCCAGGAGAGAGATCACGCCGACGGTTCCCCCGACGATGACCGCGCTCCAGATCGGGCCTGCGCCGTGGTCGCGGAGCTGGATGAACGCGAGCGAGATGACGGTGAGCGATCCACGCACGAAGTTCGGTGCCGTGGTCGTGGCCGTCGCCCGGAGGTTCGTGCCGAACTGTTCTGCCGCCACCGTGACGAACACCGCCCAGTACCCGTTCGCGATGCCGAGGAGGAGAACGCTCGCGTAGAAGGCGAAGAGCGAGGTCCGGCCGATCGTGAAGTAGCAGCCGATCGCGACGAGGTTGAGAGCGATCGAGAGCACGATCGTGCGCCGGCGGCTCTTCAGCAGCTGGCTCAGGAAGCCGCTGCCGAAGTCACCGATCGCGAGGCCGATGTAGGCCGCGAGGACGGCGTTCGCGGGGTCGGGCAGGGCCTCCATCCCCATCGCCTGGCCGAGCTCGCGAGAGAGCGTCACGAGGATCCCCACCGCGAACCAGATCGGCAGCCCGGTGAGGACGACCGACACGTAGCGCCGCGCGCGCGCCGGCTTGGCGAACAGGGACATGAAGTTGCCGCGCGAGACGCCAGCCGTCTGTCGCACGCGGCTGAAGATCCCGGACTCGACCACGCCGATGCGCAGCCCGAGCAGAAGGAGCCCGAGCACGCCGCCGACCCAGTAGGCCTGCTGCCAGGTCGCGACCTTCGACACGCCGACCGCGAGCAGCGCGCCGCAGATGCCGATGCCCGCGACGATCGTCGTGGCGTAGCCGCGCTTCTCCTTCGAGACCAGCTCGCTCACGAGCGTGATGCCGGCGCCGAGCTCGCCCGCGAGGCCCACACCCGCCACGAAGCGCATGACGGCGTAGACGTCGATCGATGCGGCCCCGAAGCGGTCGACGAAGCCGTTCGCGATGTTCGCGAGCGAGTAGATGAAGATGGAGCCGAAGAGGACCGAGAGTCGCCCGCGCTTGTCGCCGAGCACGCCCCAGAGGACCCCGCCGACGAGCATCCCGAGCATCTGCATGTTGAGGAGGAAGACGCCGACGTCGACGCGCTCGGCCTCCGGAACGCCCAGCGTCGTGAGGCTCGGGATGCGGACGACGCTGAAGAGGATCAGGTCGTAGATGTCGACGAGGTAGCCGAGCGCAGCGACGATCACGGCCAGCGTGACCGCGCGGCTCGTCGATGAGTCTTGCGCCTCGGGCATGGGGAGACGCTTCTACTTCACGCGACGGAAAAACGAAACGAGCGCCGCGATGACTCGCGACGCTCGTTCAGCGGGACGCACTGGCAAGGCCAGCCATCCACCGTGCTCAGCTCATGGGGTCGACGTGGTCGGAAGACCGTTGACCACGCTCTCCGCGCCGCGGGTCTTCGTCTTCACCGTGTTACCGAACTTCTGCCAGATGGCGAAGCCGACGACGGCGATGAGGCAGAGGATGATGATGTACTCGACGGTCGAGAGGCCCTGGGTGTCGGCGAGCAGACTGCGAATCCGGCGGGTCTTCATCATGGTGGTTCGTCCTTCCTGGAGGTTTGTCGCGATGCGTTTGCACCGCATCATCTGGCGGAGCCCTACTGCGATGCTCGTGCCAGCTTTGGGAACGAGCGGAATCGTAGAAGATCTCGCAGAAACTCGTCTCGCGGAAACGACCGACCCCATCGCGATGTGCCAGGCTGTCCTAGCAATCACGAAATCATTGGGAATTTCGTCTGGGGATCGCAAACACCAGCGCGAATCGACGCTCAATACAGCTTGTCGAGGTCGGCCTGGTACTTCTGGAGGACGACTCGACGCTTCAGCGAGAGCTTCGGCGTCAGCATGCCGTTCTCGACAGTGAAGTCCTCGCCGATGAGCTTGAGCTTCTTCAGCTTCTCGAACTGCTTGAACTCGCTCGACTGCTTGTCGACCTCTTCGCGCATGAGCGCGTTGACCTGCTCGTTCGCGAGGAGCGCATCGCCCGTCTCCGTGATGCCGTGCTGGCTGGCCCACTTCTTCAGCTCGCCCATCTCCGGCACCACGAGCGCAACGTTGTAGAGACGGTTGTCGCCGAAGACGAACGAGTTCGCGATGAAGGGCGAGAGCTTGAGCTTCTCCTCGAGCGGTGAGGGGACGACGTACTTCCCGTTCTCGAGCTTGTACTGCTCCTTCAGCCGCCCCGTGATGTAGAGGAAGCCGTCCTCGTCGAGGTGGCCCATGTCGCCGGTGCGAAAGCCTCCGTCGGGCGTGAAGACCTGAGCGTTCTCTTCCGGCAGACCGTGGTAGCCGACCATCACGTTGTGCCCGTGCACGACGATCTCGCCGTTCTTCGGGTCTCCCGTCTCGGCGCGGTCGATCTGGATCGTGACGCCGGGGATGGGCTTGCCGACGGATCCGATCTTTCGCGCGCCCGGCCAGTTCGCGGTCGCGATCGGCGAGGTCTCCGTGAGGCCGTAGCCCTCGTAGACGGTGATCCCGAGGTTGTCGATGAACTCGGCGACCTCTCGCGAGATGGCCGCGCCGCCCGAGAACGCGTAGCGAAGGCGCCCGCCGAAGCGGTCGCGGATCTGCTGGAACACCACCCTGTCGAAGATCTTCTGCTTCAGCTCGGCGAAGCCGCTCGACTTGTGCTGCTCCGCGAGCTTCTTGCGGCGGGCTGCGTTCGCGATGGCCGTCTTGAAGATCCGCTTCTTGTAGGCCGGGCCCGATTCGATTTGCTTGTTCACGGCATCGTAGAGTCGGTTGAAGATCCGCGGCACGCTGAAGAGCAGCGTCGGGTGCACCTCGCCGAGGTTCTGGAGGATCTTGTCGACGCTCTCCACGATCGCGATCGAGGCGCCCATCGAGAACAAGCCGTGGAGCTCGACCGACTGGCCGAAGCTGTGCGCCCACGGAAGGAACGAGAGCGAGCGGTCCTCCGTGCTCATCGGGAAGACCTCGTGCATCGCGCTGACGTTGCACGCGATGTTCTTGTGCGAGAGCTTCACGCCCTTCGGGTTGCCCGTCGTGCCCGACGTGTAGATGAAGCCGGCGATGTCGGATTCCTTCGGCTTCGCGGACGGCACGGGGTTGTTCCGGCCGCGCTCGCGCAGCTCGTCCCAGGTGATCGCGATCCCCTTCGCGGTCCCGCCGAGGACGACGACGTGCTCGAGATCGGGCAGGCCCTTCCCGTCCTCGTTCTTCTCCTTCGTCTCGAGGATCGCATCGCGCGCCTTGTCGTTCGCGACGATCACGATCTTCGCGCCGCAGTCGCGCAGGATGTACGCCCATTCCTTCGGCGCCTGCGACTCGTACATCGGGACGTATGCGCCGTTGCGCCCGTAGGTGGCGTAGGCCGCGATCGCCCACTCGGCGCGGTTGTTGGCGATGACGCCGACGCGATCGCCCTCGCCGATCCCGAGCGACGCGAGCCCACCGCGGACCTCCGCGGTCTGCGTGGCGAACTCGCCGTACGTCATCCAATTCCACGTGCCCCCGCGCTTCTCGCCGAAGAGCGGACGGTCTTTGAAGCGCGCGATGGCGCTGTCGAAGACGTCGACCAAGGTCTCGAACTTGGGCTTGAAGCTGTCAGCCATCGCGGATCTTTCTCGGGGACGTACGCACGGAAGCGCGCTCGTCGGGTCTCGAAGGGGCGGGGACGTTATCATGGCGGAATGCGCACGTGGAACGCCGCCATAGTTCTTCTCCTGGGCCTGGGTGCCTGCACCGGGTCCGTCTCGGACAGCTCCGACGCGGCTCGTCCGGACGCGAGCGCGATCGACGCGGGTGACCTCGTCGATGCGGGCGCGATCGACGCGGGCGCGACGGACGCGAGCGCGATCGAGGCGGGCGCGACGGACGCGACGGCAGGGGACGCTGGGGCCGCCGGCTTCGACTGCACGGGCGCGATCTTCTGCGACGACTTCGAGAGCTACGCCGTCGGCGGCGCGCCCGGAGCGCCCTGGACCACCTCCGAGAACCTCGGGAGCGTGAGCGTCGACGAGACGCGCGCCGTGAGCGGCGCCCGCGCGCTGCGGTTCACGACGGAGGACGGCGCGGGCACCTACCGCCGCGCGTTCGCGGTGCTCCAGGGCGCGCCGCTCTTTCCGGCCGCGTCGACCGAGATGTACGGACGCATGCGGATCTGGCTCGTTGCGACGCCGCCCGGCTCGGTGCACTGGACGAACATCCAGGCGGAGGGCGATGTGACCGGGATGGGCTTCCGCGCGCTCTATCGCTACGGCGGACAGCACGACGGACGGATCATGGCGAACTACGAGACCACCGGCGCGTCGACCGACTGCTGGGATCACTCCGCTACCGTCCTCCCCACCGGGCGCTGGGCGTGCGTCGAGTGGCACTACCGCACCGCGGGCGACGAGATGGACTACTGGCTCGACGGAGCGGCGCTGGACGACGTGAGCGTTCGCGGAGTGGGCGAGGGCTGCGGCGGACACGACACGGGCGACCACTGGTATGCGCCGGTCTTCGATCGCCTCTCGCTCGGCTGGGAGCACTACCAGGCGACGACGATGCGGGAGATGTGGGTCGACGACGTGGCCATCGACGACGCGCGCATCGGGTGCGATTGAGCGCGGCAGACGAGAGCCTCCGTTCGCTCGTTCGCGCCGCACCGCGAGAGACGAGCGCGGAGCCTGGGTTCGAGGAGCGCGTCGAGCTGGTCGTCTCGCTCGCACGGGCGCTCTTGCGCTTCGGGCTCGGCGCGCACCGCGTGGAGGAGGCCCTCGAGCGGCTCTCTCGCCCGCTCGGTCTGAAGGTCGATGCCTTCTGCACGGCGACGGCTCTCATCGTGACGCTCGGGGACGGGAAGCACCTCCGAACACAGGTGGTGCGCGTGGCGCCCGGTCAGACCGACCTCGAGCGGCTGTCTGCGCTCCACGACCTCGTCGGGCGAGTCGAGCGACAGGAGCTCAGCCCCCACGATGCCGAGACGCGCGTCGCCTCGATCCTCGCGCGCGGAGAGCGCTACGGCGTCCTCTCCGTCATCGCAGCGTACGGGCTGGTCTCGGCGGCGAGCGTGGTCCTGCTCGGAGGAGGCGGCCTGGACATCCCGGTCAGCGGCGCGCTCGGAGTGCTCGTCGGTGGGCTCGAGGCCGCGTCGGTGCGAGTGCCGACGCTCGCTCGGCTCCTGCCAGCGATCGCTGCGCTGTCCGTCTCGTTCGTCGGCTCGGCGATCGCTGCGTCGGGCACGGACGTGCGGCCTGCGGTGCTGATGCTCGCGGCGATCATCGTCGTGCTGCCGGGGCTCACGGTGACGACCGCGATCATCGAGCTGGCTTCGGCGCACCTCGTCGCCGGCACGGGCCGGCTGATGGGAGGCGCCGTCACGCTGCTCCAGCTCGGCTTCGGGCTCGCGCTGGGCCAGCGGCTCGCGTCCCTCCTGCCGCACCTGCCGCGTGTCCGCGTGGCGCCGGATCTTCCGGACTGGATGATGATCGTCGCGCCGCTCGTCGCCGCCATCGGTCTGCTCGTGCTGTTGCGGGCAAACCCGCGCGATGGGTGGTGGATCCTGTTCTCCGTCGGGCTCGCGGCCATCGACTCGAGGCTCGGCGGCTGGCTGCTCGGCGCAGCGCTCGGCGCGTTCGTGGCGGCGTTCGTCCTCGCGGCCGCGGCCAATGCGCTCGCTCGCCTGAGAGATCGGCCCGCGGCGCTGGTCCTCGTCCCAGGCATCTTGTTCCTCGTCCCGGGCAGCATCGGCTTCCTCGGCATCCGCTCGATGCTGGACGACGATGTGACGACCGGGATCGAGACGCTCTTCCGCATGCTGCTCGTCGCGATGGCGATCGCCGCCGGCGTCCTGGTCGCGACGGCCGCCGTCCCCCCAGGCCGCGCGCTGTGATCCCAGCGGGAGCGCGCGCGGAGACGACCGCGGACGGAAGTGCTCGCCTCGGCGAGCCGATCTCAGTCAGCCGCCCTCGTGTACGACGAGCGGCGAGAGCGTCGCCGTGATTCGGAGGTTCAGCGCAGAGAGATCGAGGAGAGACGCAGCGCGGGGATGAAGGTGGCAACCATGACGTTCTCCTCTCTCGCGGCGACCCGCGTGAAGGCACCGTAGCACGATCGTCGTTGACCCGCGGCGCGCGCTCGTGTCTCGTTCCCGGCATGGATGCCCTTCGAGGACTCTCCTGGCCGATGATCTGCATCGGCTCGTTCTCTTTCGTCGTCGTCATCACCGGCGTGATCATCTGGCAGGTGATCCAGAGCCGGATGGAGAAGGAGCTCGAGAAGAACGAGCAGAGCGGCAAGGGCATGGCGCCCATCAACCACCCGGAGCCGCTGCACGCGTGGATCCGGATGGCGTGCGCGTTCATGGACGATGGCTCGAGCTGGCTCGACAAGAAGCCCGTCGAAGCGGCGTTCATGTTGAGCCGTGACTGGCAGATCAACGATCGCGCGATCCTCCAGCAGGCGCTCGGTCAGCTCACCTCGCAGCCGTCGACGGCGTGGAACGCGGTCCGGCTCTTCCGAGTCGCGATGGCGGCGGTGACGGCCGGCTACCTCGACGTGCCGAGCGCATGGAACGGCATCCGTCCCGTCGCGCAACGCCTGCAGCAGCAGTACCCGAGCTTCGAGGCGATCTGGCTCGACTACATCGCGGGCTATCGACAGTGGCGACAGCTCCCGCCCGATGGCTCGGCGGATGATCCGCAGACCCTCGAGCGTCTCGGGAACGTCGCGCGCCTCCGGCAGCAGCCGCCGCGCGTCGACTACCGCGCGGGCATCTGAGCGAAACAGGCAGCCGAGCGAACAGGCAGCTGAGCGAATGCCAGGCGGTCGAGGCGACGCTCAGCCGAGCGCGAGGACCCACTCGAACGATCGATCGCCGTACTCGACCCGCAGCGAGAGCGGGCCGGTCACGTCGAGCGGCCGGACCTCGACGTAGCCTGGGCGAGCCGCGCGCTCCTCGACCCCGATGCCCGAGACGCGCAGGGCGAGCGGGGGATCGG
Source organism: Polyangiales bacterium (assembly GCA_038252025.1). Taxonomy (GTDB): domain Bacteria; phylum Myxococcota_A; class Polyangia; order Polyangiales; family Sandaracinaceae; genus JBBSAT01. The sequence continues at coordinate 42,212 of JBBSAT010000026.1, forward strand.
CGTAGATCGAGACGCTCCGGTCGGGGAACACGAAGGCCTCGAGCGCTCCATCGCCAGGCGGCGACCCGATGGAGAGCGACCCGATGGCGCGCCCTTCCCGAGGATCGCGGAGGGCCGCGTTCGGGGCATCGTCCGAGAGCGTGTCTGCCGCCACGCGGAAGCGAACCGCCGCCGGCGACGCGATCGACGGCACGAGACCGGCGAGCTCCGCGCGACCCCGCCGCGAGCCGCGCAGCCGGAGCGCCACGTCGGCCGACGCGAACCCGTCGAGGTCCCCGCGGACCAGCCGCACGAGGTCCCGAACCGGCGGCGGCGCATCGTCCCCATCGCCCCACTCGCTCGCCGCTGCCCCGGAGAGGGCGCGGAGCCCCTCACGCGCGTAGCGGGCCGCGAGGTCGAGGGCCTCGCGCCCGTCTTCATCCGTGGCCACGCCCGCGAGCGAGAGCAGCGTCCTTCGCGCCCTCGCCGCGAGCGCGTCGCGATCCGCGCGCTCGATCGAGGCGAGCCGTCCGACGACCTCGAGCGCCGAGACGTACGCCGTCGCCTCGAGGACCCACTCGGCGCGCTCGCGTGGGGTCTCCCCCGCGCTCTCGGAGAGCGCCCGGAGCCGAGCGCGCTCGAACGCGCGGACGAGACCGCCGCCATCGAGCCGCCCAAGAGCGTCCAGGCCTTCGGAGGGGTCCAGACCTTCGGAGGGGTCCAGGCCTTCGGAGGGATCCAG
>JBBSAT010000027.1:0-42211 GCA_038252025.1 Polyangiales bacterium
CGGGGTCGGCGCCGATTCCGCTGAGGTGATGGCTCAGGTCGCCCGAGCGTCCGCTCAGGCGACCGCGGCGGCCATCCGGTCGACGAAGCGCTGGAACAGGTAGCGCGCGTCGTGCGGGCCGGCGCTCGCTTCGGGGTGGTACTGCACGGAGAACGCGCTCGGCTCCCCGCCGGAGCCAGCGTGCTCGAGCCCCATGCAGGTCCCGTCGTTGAGGTGGACGTGCGTGACGCTGCAGCGACCGCGGAGCGACTCGACGTCGACGGCGAAGCCGTGGTTCTGCGTCGTGATCTCGATCTTGCCCGTGGCCAGATCCTTCACCGGGTGGTTCAGGCCGCGGTGCCCGAACTTCATCTTGTAGGTCGTGCCGCCGAGCGCGAGCGCGAGCATCTGGTGACCGAGGCAGATCCCGAAGATCGGCTTCTTCCCGACCAGATCGCGGATCGCGGCGATGCCATGCTCGACGGCGGCAGGGTCGCCGGGCCCGTTCGAGAGGAAGATGCCGTCGGGATCGTGGGCGAGGATGTCCTTCGCCGTCGCGGTCGCGGGCAGGACCGTGACCCGGCAGCCGTGGTCGACGAGGTTCCTCAGGATGTTCAGCTTCACGCCGTAGTCGATCGCGACCACGTGGTGTCGGGGCTCGCGGGCCGGCTCGGTCCAGACGCCGCCGCCCTTCGTCCAGACGTAAGGCTCCCGCGTCGTCACGAGCCCGGTCAGGTCGAGCCCGTTCATGCTCGGCGCGGCCTTCGCCGCCGCGAGCAACGTCTCGACGGTCCCCGTTCCGATGGCGGCCATCTGCGCGCCTCGATCGCGCAGGTGACGCGTGAGCGATCGCGTGTCTACCCCGGCGATCGCCACGATGCCTTGCCGGGTGAGGTAGGCCTCGAGCGACTCGGTCGAGCGCCAGCTGCTCGTGACCGGCGAGAGCTCGTGGACGATGAAGCCCGCCACGAAGGGACGGATCGCTTCCTCGTCCTCGATCGTGATGCCGGTGTTCCCGATCTCGGGCGCCGTCATGGTGACGAGCTGCCCGGCGTAGGACGGATCCGTCAGGACCTCCTGGTAGCCGGTCATCCCCGTCGTGAAGACCGCCTCGCCGACGGTCTGTCCTGGCGCGCCGATCGCCATGCCCTCGAACACGGTCCCGTCGGCCAGGACGAGGTGAGCCTTCGCCTTCGTCATCGCGCGTGCACTACCTCTCCCGCGACCATCGTCAACGCGCACGCGCCGACCATCTCGTGTCCGAGCCAGGGCGAGTTGAGCTGCTTGCTCGTGATCGTCTCTCTTGCGACGGTCCAGCGAGCCTCCGGGTCGATGACGGTGATGTCGGCCGGGCTCCCGACGGCGAGCGTTCCGCCGGGCAGTCGCCCGACACGCGTCGCGCTGGTGGAGAGAGCCTCGATGAGGCGCATCGCGGAGAGCGCCCCGCTCCGCACGAGGCCCAGGAGCAGCGGGAGCGCCGTCTCGAGCCCGATCATCCCGGGCGAGGCCGCGGCGAGCTCGCACTCCTTCTCGAGCGGGCTGTGCGGCGCGTGGTCGGTCGCGATGCAGTCGATCGTCCCGTCGGCGAGCGCCGCGATCATGGCCTCCACGTCCTCGGCCTCGCGCAGCGGCGGTGTGACCTTACACGCGGTGCGGTAGCCGAGAAGCTCGTGGTCGGTGAGCAAGAGATGGTGCGGCGTCACCTCGGTGGTCACGCGCAGCCCGCGCGACTTCGCTTCCCGGACCAGGCGCGCGGAGCCCATCGTCGAGATGTGCGCGACGTGGTAGCGCGCGCCGACGCGCTCGTTGAGCAGGATGTCCCGCGCGACGATCACGTCCTCGGCCTCGCGCGGCCATCCCCGTAGGCCGAGCCGCGTCGAGATCGCGCCCTCGTGCATCTGCGCGCCTGCCGTGAGGTGGTGATCCTCGCAGTGCTGAGAGACCAGCAGGTCGAACGTCCGCGCGTACTCGAGCGCGCGCCGCATCACGGCCGCGTTCATGACGCATACGCCGTCGTCGCTGACGCCGATCGCGCCGGCGTCGCGCATGTCCGCCATCTCGGTGAGCTCGGCGCCCTTGCTGCCGACCGTGATCGCGCCGAAGGGATGGAGGCGCGTGCCACGATGCTCCTTCGCCCGCGCGAGCATCATCTCCGTGATCGCACGGTTGTCGTTCACCGGCCGCGTGTTCGGCATGGGGCAGACGGCTGTGTACCCACCGCGCGCGGCCGCACGGAGGCCGGAGGCGATGTCCTCCTTGTACTCCTGGCCGGGCTCGCGGAAGTGGACGTGCAGATCGACGAAGCCAGGGACGACCCACCGACCCCGGCAGTCGATCCGCCGAACGCTCTCGCCCGCGATGCCGTCGCCGGCACCCCGACCCACGCGCTGGATCACGCCGCGCTCGACCACCACGTCGGCTTCGGCGTCGAGCCCCCGCTCGTTCGCCCGCTGTCCGCTCGCGGGCGCCTGCGTGGGATCGAGCACGCGTCCCCCGAAGAGAACGACGCTGCTCGCGGCGTGCGACTGACTCCCGGCGGGTTCCGTCATCGGGCCCCGCGATTAGCGGGAAGCTGCCTCCGCGTCAACCACGTGGAGGCCCGACCGACGGCTCCCGCCGACCCCGACGGGTCTCGCGGAGCCAGAGCGCTCAGCCGGTCTCTTCGAGGCCGTCGGACTCTTCCATCGAGTCCGTGTCGTCGGGCGCGCCGATGACGCCGACGGAGGACTGAGCCGGCGCGCGCCGCTGCGTCACCTTGCCGTCCTTGATCTCCTGAACGCGGACCTTCATCGCCTGAACCTTGCGGCAGAGCGACGCGAAGTCCTTCGAACGGACCGCCATGTTGGGCGTCCCGCCGCGGAGGAGGGTGGAGCAGATGAAGTCGATGACCTGGATCTCGCCTTCGGAGAACGAATTGCTGATTCGCATGTCCGGCGATCTAACAGAGGATCAAAGGAGTGACAACGGGTGATGTGCAATGTGTGGTCACCGACCGTCACTCCTGGTCATAGGTTCGAGCTCGAAGTGTACGTAACAACTTCGATAAGTGATGCGGATCGACCGTGATCCATGGCGTGAGAGAAGCCCCCGATCCCGCGGTGAATGGGTATCGAAGGCGATCGCCGTCAGGCCAAGCGGATCGCGATCGATGCGGATCGAATCCGTGCCATCGCGCCTCATGAGTGATCCGGTGGGCGCGTCTACGCCGGTCGCTCCTTCCTCGATCCTGCGCGGGGATCGGCGCGGGCGCGTTAGACTCCGCGCGCGTGAACCGAGTCTCGTTCGGCCTGGCTCTCTGCCTTCTCGCTGCGATCGTGGGCCTGCTCGCCGCCGCAGCACTGCGGATCTCGGGCCTCGAGTCGCGCGGGCTCGACCGCGCCGGGCCTCCGGGCGTGCTCGCTGTCGGACGGGCGCCGACGCTCCACGATGTCGGTATCCAGGAAGGTGACGAGGTCACGTTCGAGATCTGCACGCCTGACGAGATGCGCGCCGATCGCTGGGGCGACGCCATCACGTTGAGCCTCGACGCGGGCGCGGCGCGCGAGAACGTGATCAGCGTCCCGCTCGACGCTGGGGTCATCGAGGGCGCGCGTCGCGGGGACCACGGTGCGTGCCTCACGTTCGCTGGCGGCACGTTCGAGATCTCGGATCACTACGTGGTGAGCGCGCACGACGTCACCGGCGCGATCGCCGGCCTCGAGGTGCGAGCGCGCGTGCTCGCGAGGCACTCGCTCTCGTCGATCGATCGAAACTTCGTGTTCGCGACGCTGATGCTCGCGCTCGGGCTCATCGTCGCGCTCGCGCTACGCACGCCCTCGGTGCTCGCGATCGACGAGCGAAGCGCAGTCATGGCGGCGCTCGTCGCGAGCTCGGGCGTGGCGCTCGTCGTCCTGGTCGGCGTCGGGCTGAACCTCTTGATGCCGCCGGGCCCGACGTTCGGTCTCGCCGCGGGCCTCGCGCTCACTACCGTCGAGGTCGGGATCGCCGGGCTGCTCGTGACGAAGGGTCTCGGCGGCCGCGTCCGAGCGCTCTCGATCGAACGGCCCGTGGGGCCCGCGCTCGCGCTCGCGGCGTTCGGTCTCGCGCCCGTCGTGGGGATCGCGCTTCGCTTCATCGCGATGTGGGTGCTCTCTCTGCGGCTGTCGACGAGCGAAGCACCGATCGAAGCGTTCGTCTCCTGGCCCAGCGGCCTCTTCTCGTTCGCGATGCTCTCCGTCGTCGCCCCGATCGGCGAGGAGATCTTCTTCCGCGGGTTCGTCTACGGAACGCTGCTCGGCAAGGGCGGTCGGGGGCGCACCGTGCTCGCCTTCGCCGGAGCCTGGCTGCTCTTCCTCTTCGCGCACCTGCCGCAGACCTGGGGCAACTGGGGCGGGTTCCTCTCCATCGCGATCGCCGGCTTCGGCTTCACTGCGCTGCGCGCGGCGACGCGCTCGACGCTCGTCTCGACGACCGCGCACCTCGTCTACAACGGCTTGCTCGCGGCCGCCGCGCTGATGGCAGGCTGATGCTCGTCTCCGGCATCGTCTGGCTGCGCCTGTTGAAGCTGCTCGCCGCGTCGCTCTATGCAGCCGGCGTCCTCGGCGCGTTCCTCCCGCGCGATCTCGTCGATCGTCAGCGCGCCGCGTACTTCTTGATGGGGCCTGGGTTCGGAGTCTCCTGGCTCTTCGGCTTCATCCTGCTCTTCGCGCGGCAGACCTCGCCGATCTCGACCTGGTCGATCGGCGCGATGCTCTCGTCGCTCTTCACGCTGAACGTCGTGCTCTGGTCCGTCGGCAAGGAGGGACGCCGCGGGCCGATCGGCGCGAGCCTCGCGGTCGCCTCTCTGATCGGCACGTTCATGCTGATGGTGTTGCGGCCCGACTGAGGCCGCGCGCTCGAGGCGTGACCAACCATGGTCGCGCCTTGTCCTTTCCCAGCGTGAAGCGCTGGGAATTTCTCTCAGTCGAAGGGATCTGACCAACGTATTTGGTCAGACCTTCAGCTCAGACGTCGGTCGGCGGCGGTCACGCGCACGATCTCGTCGATCGTGGTGATGCCGGCGCGGATCTTCGCGAGACCCGCCATGCGGAGCGAAGGCACGCCGCCCCGGATCATCTCCTCCTTGAGCTCGGCCGTGGAGCATCCCTGGAGGACCATCTCCTTGAGCCGATCGGTGAAGGGCATGACCTCGTACAGCGCGACGCGGCCTCGATAGCCTGTGCCGTTGCACTCGCGGCAGCCGCTTCCCTTGAAGATCTTCACGGTCGCGAGCTCGGAGTCGAGGAAGCCCGCTTGCGTGAGCAGCTTCGGCTCGATCTTCACCTCGGTCTTGCAGTGCTCGCAGATCTTCCGCGCGAGACGCTGGGCGAGGACGAGGTTCACGCTCGCGGTCACGAGGAAGGGCTCGACGCCCATGTTGAGCAGGCGCGAGACCGTGCTCGGCGCGTCGTTGGTGTGGAGCGTCGAGAGGACCAAGTGGCCCGTGAGCGCGGCCTTGACCGCGATCTCGGCGGTCTCGAAGTCGCGGATCTCGCCGACCATGATGATGTCCGGGTCTTGCCGCAGGAACGAGCGCAGCGCGGCGGCGAAGTTCAGGCCGATGTCGTCGTGCATCTGGACCTGATTGATGCCCATCAGGTTGTACTCGACCGGATCCTCGGCGGTGCTGATGTTGGTGTCGACCTGGTTCAGCTCCGAGAGAGCAGAGTAGAGCGTCGTCGTCTTGCCCGAACCGGTCGGGCCCGTGACGAGCACCATCCCGAAGGGCTGCTCGATCGCCCACTTGAAGTCGTCGAGCGGCTTCTGATCGAAGCCGAGCTTCGTCATGTCGAGCTGCAGGTTCCCCTTGTCGAGGAGCCGCATGACGATCTTCTCGCCCCAGATGGTCGGCATGCACGAGACGCGGAAGTCCATCTCGCGGCCCTTGCCGAGCTTGAGCTTGATGCGTCCGTCCTGCGGAAGGCGTCGCTCGGCGATGTCGAGCGAGCTCATGATCTTGAGGCGCGATGCGATGGCGTTCTTGAGCTTCAGAGGAGGCGTCATCTCCTCGATGAGCACGCCGTCTACGCGGTAGCGGACGCGGAGCTTTCGCTCGTAGGGCTCGATGTGGATGTCGGACGCGCGCTTCTTGATCGCGTTCAAGAGGATGGCGTTGCAGAGCCGGATGACGGGGGCGTCCGAGCCGGCGCGCTCGAGGTCGCCCGCGTTGATCTCTTCCTCGTCGCCGGTGACCTCGATCTCACCTTCGTCGAAGCCCTCCATGATCTGGTCGTAGGAGATCTCCGGCGCCGCGTTGTAGTACTTCTCGATCGTCTTCTGGATCGCGCTCTCGGCCGAGACGACGGGCTCGACGTTGTATCCAGTGAGGAACTTGATGTCGTCGATCGCGTGGAGGTTCGACGGGTCGGCCATCGCGAGGATGAGCGTCGAGCCGCTGCGCGAGACCGGGATCACCTTGTGGCGCTCGCAGACCTCCTGGGAGACGAGCTTCCGGACCTCCTCGTCGATCTCGTACTCCTCGAGGTTGATCGACTGGACCCGGTACTGCTGACTGAGGAAGTCGGTGATCTCCTGATCGGAGATGTACCCCATGCGCGCGAGCTGGAAGCTCAGGGTCGTGTTGCCCTTGCGCGACTCGTCCTGGGCGGTGCGAAGCTGCTGCAGGCTGATGAGCCTCTCGCGAACGAGGAGCTCTCCCAGGCGGTTGCTCATCCGATGGCCTCCGAGGTATTGCGAATGGTGACCGCGGATCGTCGTGGAAAGAGGCGCGTCGTGTCAATGAGTGGGTTTGCTCTCGTGCATCGCGACCGTCGGCCGAGAGGGGCCAGATGAGCTTTTGGCGCGAGATGACCGACGGGCGCCTGCGCCGGGCGCGTGCGCTCGAGGCGGCCGGCGACTTCCGTGGTGCAGCCGCGCTGTACGCGGAGATGCAGATGTTCGTCGAAGCGGCGAAGTGCCTGCTCCACGAGGGGGAGAAGGCGGGCGGTCTCGAGTCGCGCCTGGGAGCGTGGCTCGACGCTGCGGCCATCCTCCCGGGGGAGGCGGCGGACCTGCTGCGCGAGATCGACGTGCGAATCGGCCGGGCGATCCTCGCGCACCGCCGCGAGCACGGCGCCATGGGCAGCGAGGAGAAGCGTCAGCTCGGGGACGCTGCAGCGCGCCTCGAGCGGTCCGAGCAGTATCGGGACGCCGCCGATGCGTTCGAGCTGCTCAAGCGTCCCGACGACGTCGCGCGCTGTCTCGAGCTCGGCGGCGAGGTCGAGCGGCTCGAGCGCGTGCTGACGGAGCAGAACGCGAGCGAAGAGCGCGAGAGCCGCATCCGGCGGCTGCTCTCGGAGCACGATCTCGCCCTCACGCTCGGACAGCGCAGCGCCGCCCGCAAGGCGCTGCGAGAGGCCAGCGCGCTCGCCAAGGACGACCCCGCGATCACGACCTCGCTCCGCCGCCTCGAAAAGCGCTTCGTCATCGGCTCGTCCGTCCGCCTGCGCGTCGGGGAGAAGCGCGTCCGCGCCGTCGGCCGGCTGCCCCTCGTGATGGGGCGCTCCGAGGCAGATCTGGTGCTTCGCGGTGGGTCCGTGTCGCGCCGGCACGCCGAGATCGTCGAGGTCGGCGGCGGCTACGTCGTTCGAGACCTCGGCAGCCGAAACGGGACCCTCGTCCAGGGCGTGCCCATCGCGCGCGATCTCGTGGTGGAGGGCCCGATCGAGCTCGGCCTCGGCGACGATGTCCTGCTTCAGCTCCGGCCGTCGGCCATGGCGATCTCGCTCGAGGTCGTGCGCGGCCTCGATCGCGGTGAGGTCGTCGCGATCGGCGCCGGCGTGGTGCCCATCGAGGAGCTCGGCGCGCTCGTTCGCTTCGAGCCGGAGCGAACGACGCTGGCGGTCGCGCCGGGTACGCGCATCGGGCTCGGCGACCGGAGCGTGGGGGCAGAGGTGGATCTCCTTCGCGGCGACGTCCTCGTCGTGAACGGAATCCGCGTCGAGGTGCTCTCGTGAGCGTCTGGGGCCGGATCCGCACCGCGCTGACCGGCGTGGAGGAAGCTCCGGCGCCCGCAGCTCAGGGGCCCGCGACGCCGCCGCCGGGGGCTGTCGTCGCTCCCGAGCAACCGCTCTCGGCGCTCGAGCAGCTCGCCGTCATGGCCCGCGTGGGCCGAGCCCACGAGGAGGTCGCGCTCAGCATGTTCACCCGAGCGTGCGAGGACGGCCTCGAGCTCGAGGCGATCGATCAAGTGCGACGGCTCCTCGAGCGCACGATGCTGCCGGGTCTCGCACAGCGCGCCGCCGAGCGGCTCGACGCGCGGGGCGACGAGGCAGGCGCGGACGCCGTCCTGGCCCCGATCGTCCTTCGTCCGGACGCTCCGCTCGACGCGCTGATGCTGGCGGCGGAGATCGCCGAGCGCCGCGCCGATCCCGTGCGCGCGCTGTCCTGCTACGAGCGAATCATCGCGCGGGACCTCGGCTATCCGCGCGCGCGTGAGCGAGCGTTTCGGCTGCGCGAAGCGAGGCTCGCCGGCGAAGGCCGACCGATGGACGCGGGCGCGACCTTGATGGGCGAGGGGGCTCTCGCTCGCGGTCGGTTTCGCGTGCTCTCGGAGCTCGGACGCGGAGGCGCGGGGACGGTCTTCCTCGCCGAGGATCTTCCTCTCGGTCGCGAGGTGGCGCTGAAGATATACCAGCGTCGTGGGCGGACCGACCGCGAGCGGATGCTTCACGAGGCGCGCCTTCCCGCGACGCTCGCGCATCCCGCGATCGTCCGCGTGCTCGACGTGGACGAGGCGATCAACGCGATCGCGATGGAGCTGGCGGCCGGGTCGCTGCGGACCGAGCTGAACCGCGGGCCCGTCGACGTCGGCTTCATCCGGCGCGCGATCGCGGCGACGGCCGATGCGCTCTCGTTCGTGCACGGCGCAGGCTGGGTGCACCGCGACATCAAGCCGTCGAACCTGCTGCTCAGCCACGGGGGCCAGGTCGTGCTGACCGACTTCGGGATCTCCGCGCGGCTCGGCGAGACGCGGCCCAAGGGAGAAGGCTCGCTCGGTTACTTCGCGCCGGAGCAGCGGGCTGGTGACGCGACGGCGACGGCGATGGACGTACACGCGCTCGGCGCCACGCTCGCCGAGCTCCTCCGGCCTCTCGGTGAGGACGCGCCCGAGGATCTCGTCTCGCTCTCTCGCGCGGCGATGCGGGGCGACCCGAGCGCACGACCGCCGCTCGATCGATTCCGGACCACGTGAAGGACGCCGAGCCTCGCTCGCTGCCGCGCGGGCCGCGGGTGCACGCGATCGATCTGCTGCGGCTGATCGCGTCGATCCAGATGATCGCGGGCCACACGATCGGCGCGCTCCTCGCTCCCGAGCACGCGACGGGTGCGTTCTACGACGGGTGGACCGTCGCTCGCGGTCTGACCGCCGTCGCTTTCCTCTTCGCTGCGGGCGCAGCGTTCGCGCTCGTCGCGGTCGACGCGCCGAAGGAGCGCGCGCGGCGACGGATCGTGCGGGCCGCCGGGCTCATCGTGCTGGGCTATGCGCTCCACCCGCCCGCCGCGGCGCTCGGCGGCGATCCGGCGCTCGCGGCATCTGCGTGGCGCGAGCTCTTCGCCGTCGACGTGCTCGGCTGTATCGGCGTGACGCTGCTCGTCCTCGAGGCGCTCGTGAGGCTCCCGCGCTTCGCCCTCTCGGCCGGCGTCCTCGCGGTCGTCGTGTTCCTCGTGTCACCCCTCGCCGCGAGCATCGCGCCCGAGGGGCCGCTGCTCCCGTTCGCGAACTACCTCACGCGGCGCGCGGGCTCGCTGTTCCCGCTCGCCCCGTACGCAGGGTTCCTCCTCGCAGGCGCGGCGCTGGGCGGCGTCGCGTTTCGCGGGCGCTTCGTCCCAGCGCGGGTCGCTGCGGCGGCCGCCGTGACGCTCTCGGTCGGCGCGCTCGCCTGGACCCGCACGTCGCCGCCCGCGGACGCGTACTACGCGTGGCCAGCGCTCTCCTTCATGCGCCTCGGTGCCGTGCTCGCGCTGACCGCCGCGCTGGCGCTCGCGACCGTGGGCGTCACCAGGCTTCCGCGCGTGATCACGGTGCTCGCGGGCCAGTCGCTGTTTCTCTACGTGTCGCACCTGCTGGTGCTCTACGTCGGCGGGGTCGGCCTCGTGCGCTGGATCGGGCCGACCCTGTCGGTCCCGGAGGCGCTCGGGGCCGCGCTCACGATGATCTCCCTGTCGGCGGGCGGCGCGCTCGTGTTCGCGCGCCGACCGCGATCGTTGGGCGGCGCGAGCCGACCGATCACTCGACGATGATGAGCCCGCTCATGCCGGCGCCCGCGTTCGTGCCGTGGTTGTTGCAGTAGTAGCCGTACGCGCCGGGGGCGGCGAAGGTGTAGTCGCCGTCCATCGCGATGGGGGTCGCAGGGAGCGGGCTGCCGGTCGGCGCACAGGTCGCGCCGTGCAGCGGGTGCAGGGTGCTTCCCGCGATCGTGACGACCGTCCCGGCGCTGACGCGGATGCAGTTCGGCGAGTAGAGGAAACCCGCCGCCGCGAACCCGACCGAGACGGCGCTCTCGCCGGTGTGATCTACGAACGCGCTGCAACCGGCGAACGTCACGGCACACCCGTCGAGGGCCGGCCCGGAGTCGACCTCCGCTCCCGTGTCGGGAGCTGCGGCCGCGTCGAGACTCCCGCCCGTGTCGGGCAGCGCGCCTCCGGTGTCCGTCGGGGTCGCCGCGTCCTCGGCCGGCGTTCCGCCGCCTCCGCATGCGGCGAGCAGCCCAGTGATGGCGAACGACGTGGCGCGAACAGAACGAAAAAAGCTACGCATGGTCTCGAACCTCCCTGAGAGAAGAAGCGACGCTGCCCTTTCTGATCAGCTCGGTCAACTTGGGGGGGGGCCGTGCGGGGGCCGGCTGTCGAAAAACGACTGACACGTCAGTCCAGTCCTGTTAGACCCCGGGCGTGCCTCCCCAAATCGCGTCGCTCTCCGCCTCACCTGGGGCGTTCTTCCGCCTGGAGGGCGTCGTCGCATCCATCCCGGCGCTCGCCGCTGCCGCGTACGTCGCTTCGAGCGCGCCCTCCGTGCGGCAGCGCTTGTTCGGGCGCGCGCTGACGACCCTGGGCGCGGGCCTCGGTCTGCGGACGCCGCTGACGGATCCCCGGGCCGGTGCCCGGATCGCGTGGTCGAGCCTGCGCGGCCTGAGCCGCGATCGGATCGAGGTGCTGGCGCTCGACTTCACGCGCGACCGCGTGCTCCCGACCGTGCGCGACGAGGCGAAGCGCCTGATCGAGCACGCGCGCCGCGACGGCGCCACGCTGGTGCTCGTGAGCGATGGTCTCGACGTCATCGCGCGCGAGATCGGCGCCGAGCTCGGCTTCGCCCACGTCCTCGCGAACAGCCTCGTCTACATCGACGAAGAGGCCACCGGCGAGCTCTCCTCGCCCGTGCTCGGTCCCGAGATGGACGCTGCCCGGCTTCGCGCCGTCGCGGCCGAGTGGCGCATCGATCTCGCCAGCTCGAGCGCCTACGGGTCGAGCGCCGGCGACGCGCTCCTTCTCTCTCACGTCGGCCACCCGTGCGCGGTGGCCCCGGACCGAGACCTCGCGCGGATCGCCCGCGATCTCGGCTGGCCGATCGTCGGCGTCCTCCCTCCTTCGCTGGACGCGGCGGCGAGCGAGAGCGCGAAGGGCTGATGCGAATGAACCTGGAAGGCGCACTGCGATGAACCTCGAAGTTCGACAGGCTCTCGCCGGCAAGCGGCTGCTCGTCACTGGTGTCACGGGGTTCGTGGCGAAGGTGTTCGTCGCGTTGCTCCTCGATCGTGTCCCCTCGATCGGGCGCATCACGCTGCTTGCACGCGGGCGTCGCGGGCAGCCGCCTGGTGAGCGCATCCGCCGCATCGTCGAGCGGTCGCCCGTGTTCCGAGGCCTGCGGGAGCGACACGGGCCGCTGCTCGGCGAGTTCATCCGCTCGCGGCTCGAGGTGGTCGACGGCGACGTTCGGAAGCCTCTCCTCGGGATCGCGGACGCGCTCGTTCCGGAGCTCACCGCTCGGATCGACTGCGTCGTGCACGTCGCCGGCCTCACGGACTTCGTGCCGGATCCGAAGGACGGCCTGGCGGTGAACGTGCGCGGCGCGATGCATGCGGCTGACGTCGCCGCGCTCACGCCGAGCGCGCTCCTGCTCCACGTCTCGACGGGCTTCGTGGCCGGCAGGGTCGACGGACGCATCGAGGAGACGATCGAGATCGGGGTCTCGCCCAACGGGACGCGCTTCAGTCCCGTCGCCGAGCTCGAGTCGATCGAGTCGCAGATCGAGGCCTCGTTCGCCCGTCACCCCGACGCTGCCGAGGGGCGTCGCGCGCGCATCGACTCCGGGCAGCAGCGCGCCAACGCGCTGGGCTGGCCCAACCTCTACACGTACGCGAAGGCGCTCGCCGAGCAGATGATCGTCCCGCGCAAGGACGTGCGTACCGTCGTGGTGCGTCCCTCGGTGGTCGAGTGCGCGCGGAGCTTTCCGTTCGTGGGCTGGAACGAGGGGCTCAATACCTCCGGGCCGCTCGTCTGGCTCGTCGGGAGCCTTCATCGCCGCGTGCCGTTCCGAAAGGACCACTGCTTCGACGTGATCCCGGTCGACACGGTCGCCCGCGGGATGGTGCTCGTGCTCGCGGAAGCGCTCGTCGGAGACCCGGCGCCCATCTATCACCTCGCGTCGGGAGACGTGAACCGGCTCACGTTCGGTCGCGCGCTGGATCTCACCGCGCTCTCGCGGCGCCGGACGTACCAGCGCTCCGAAGATCTCTTCGAGCGCCTCGTGCTCGGGCACATGGACAGCGTCCACGCCGGCAAGCCCGCCTCGAGCGACGCGATGCTCCCCACCGCTCGCGCGATCACGCGCGCCGCCCGCGACGCGCTCGTCGCGTTCGATCCCGACACGCATCTCCCCTCCTCCATGCGCGCGCGCTTCGGCGCGCGGCTCGGCAAGCTCGCTCAGCGCGCCGGCAAGGAGCTCGGTGTCGCGGCGCGGACGATGGGACAGGTCGAGGAGATGCTGCGTCTCTATCAGCCGTTCGTCTGGGACAACGACGCGGAGCTCGTGACGGGCGCGATCCGCGCGCTCAGCGATCGGCTGACCGAAGCGGAGCGCGAGCTCTTCGGCTGGGACATCATGACGCTCGACTGGCGCTCCTACTGGCTCGACGTCCAGATCCCCGGGCTCGACAAGTGGTCGCTCCCGATCCTCCGCGGCGAGCGCGTGCAGGGCGACCCACCGTTCGACCTCGGCGAGGCGATTCGCGAGGTCGGCGTGGTGGCACCGACGCAGCCCGATCGCGGAACGCAGGCTCGCTCGCTCGAAGCGCTCGAAGAAGGTGCCGAATGATCTTCGTGACCGGCGGAACCGGGTACCTGGGCGGCTACGTCGTCGCGCGCCTCCTCGAGACGCATCGAGCGCCCATCATGCTGCTGGTGCGCGCGAAGGATCGCGCGCAGGCGATCGAGAAGCTCTGGAGGGGCCTCCAACTCCACATGGACGAGGAGCGCTTCGAGGAGCTCGGGCCTATCGTCGCGTTCGTGCCGGGCGACCTCACCGCGCCAGGCCTCGGCATCGCGCCGGACGTGCGCGCGCGCGTCCGTGATCGCGCGACGAGCGTGCTCCACATCGCGGCGTCGCTGAACCGGAAGAGCGAGAAGGCCTGCCTCAACGCGAACCTGCGCGGAACCCTGTCGGTCGTGAACCTCGCGCGCGAGATCGCGGAAGGGAAGGGCGGCCTGACGCGCTTCAGCCACGTCTCCACCGTGGCCGTGTGCGGCAAGCGCGATCGCGAGGTCGTGCAGGAGGACGACTCGATCGACTGGGAGCGCTCCGACTACGATCCCTACGGGCGTACGAAGAAGTTCGCGGAGCACATGATCCGCGAGCTCCTTCCGAGCGTGCCGAAGACGTTCTTCCGGCCGTCGATCGTGATGGGCGACTCGCGCTTTCCCGAGACGACGCAGTTCGACATGGTGCGCGCGTTCTGCGTGCTCGCCGACCTACCGGCGCTTCCCATGCGCCCGGATGGACGGCTCGACATCGTGAACGCCGACTACGTCGGGCGCGCGATCGCCGACATCCACCTCAAGCCGAAGCCCGCTCACGAGATCTATCACTTGAGCGCGGGCACCTCCGCGAAGAACGCCGAGCAGATCGGGGACGCGCTCCTCTCGCGCTATCCCGAGCGACGGCGTCCGCGCTTTCTTCCACGCGCACAGCGGCCGTTCGCGGCCGTCGTCGATCGGCTCGCTGGCCTGCCGCGGGGGCAGGTCGCCCTCGTCGGATCCCTCCTGAAGGTGTTCTTGCCCTACATCACGTTCGACACCGTCTTCGACAACACCCGCGTCGTCACCGAGCTGGGTGAGTCGCCGGTTCCCTTCACCTCCTACTGCGGCGATCTCTACGCCTGGGCGAAGGAGCGAAACTACGAGTACCCGTATCGCGCGCTCTCGCCGGCGACCACGGCGCGCGCGAGCGCGGAGGTGTCGGCATGGGCCTGATTCGCAGCCTCGCACGCGGAGCCGCCAAGGCAGCGATGGACGGAACTCGTCGCGCGCTCGACCCCGACGTCATCCTCGGCACCGCGATGAGCGCGCTCATCGAAGCGCGCACGGCCGAGCACCGCGCGAGCCCGGAGCGCCCGTTCCGCGCAGGGGATCCCTTGCGGCTCCTCTTCGCTGGCTACGTCGGCAGCCGCAACACCGGCGCTGACGTGCGCGTCGAGGAGATGATCCGGCAGTTCCGGCACCTCTTCGGGGACGATCACTGCGATCTCTCCGTGCTCACGCTCGACCCCGCCTGGACGCGCGGCTACTTCAAGACCGTTCGCCAGGTCGAGCTGCCGCAGCTCTTCCCGAAGTTTCTCTTCGACGAGGTGCGAAAGTACGACGGCGTGGTCGCGTGCGAAGGCTCGATGTTCAAGAGCAAGTTCGCCAACGCGCTCACCACGATGATGGTCGGCTCGCTCGGCCTCGCGCTGGCCGAGGACAAGCTCGCGATCGGCTACGGCGGCGAAGCGGGAGCGATGGACGCCTCGATGGAGGCGCTCGTCCGGAAGTATGTCCCGGGATCGCTCGTCATCGCGCGGAACCCGGAGTCCGTGACCGTCCTCGATCGCCTCGGCATCGCGGCGCGCGAGGGGACCGACACGGCGTGGACGTTCGGAGGCGCGCCCGCGGGGCTCGGCGAGAAGCTCCTGACGCGCGCGGGCTGGGACGGGCGCACGCCGGTCGTCGTCGTCTGTCCAATCCATCCGTTCTGGTGGCCCGTTCGCCCCGACCCCGTGAAGGCGGCGCTCCATGCAGCGACGGGAGCGCACGAGCACACGCACTTCCGCAGCATGTACTTTCACCACGACGGGCCCGAGGTGGAGGCAGCGCTCCGCACGTACCTCTCGCGGTTCTCGGGCGCGCTCCGTGATCTCTCGCGGAAGCGAAAGATCTTCCCCGTGGTCGTCGGCATGGAGGCCCTCGATCGCCGCTCTGCGGAGCGCTTCTCCGAGGCGTACGGCGAGCCGCTCCCGACGTTCATCTCGGACGAGCACGACATGTTCGAGCTCGTCTCTCTCCTGCGCGCGTCGTCCCTGATCGTCAGCTCTCGCTACCACGCGATCGTCTGCTCGATGCCTGCGGGTGTTCCGTCGATCGGCGTGACGATGGACGAGCGCATCCGGAACCTGATGAAGGATCGCGGTCAGCCCGAGCTCGCGCTCGAGTGCGACGATCCGGCCCTCGACGAGAAGCTGCTCGCCGCGATGGAGCGCGTGCTCTCGGAGCCCGATCGCGTACGCGTCGGCATCGCGTCGTCCGTGACGGAGAACCTCCTTCGAATGGGCAAGATGGGCGCGTACGTGGTCCAGCACGTCCGCGAGAAGCACCCCCGCTTCCCGTTCCGTCCGGGGCTCGGCGACGAGACGCGGCCCGAGCTGCATCTTCCGGCGCTGCCCGAAGCGCAGGCGCGCCTGCTCGAGACGCGCGTGGTCTCTCAGGTCGCGCGCGCGTCCGTCGAGGCCTCGTCGTGAGCTTCGTCGATCGGATGCTGCGCGCGCTCGAAGAGCACAAGGAGCGCGCGTTCGTCGTCGAGATCCGTGGCGAGCGACAGGCGACGACGCGCGGCGCGCTCTTGCGCGCGATGGTGGAGGACGCGCGCTGCGTGCTCCGTGCAGGGGGCGTGGTGCCCGGCGATCGCGTCGTGCTCGTCGCCGCCAACTCCACGCAGTGGATCGCGACCGACCTCGCGGTGCTGGCCGAGGGCGCGACCGTCGTCCCGCTCTATGCGCGGCAGGCGCCGAAGGAGCTCGCCGCGATCATCGGCGACGCCGACCCGCGGCTCGTGGTCGTCGACGCAGGCCTCGACGCTGCGCTCGCCGAGGCGGGCACGAGCGCGAAGCGGGTCTCGATCGACTCGCTCTTTCCCGGCGCGCGACCCGAGCCAACGCCCGCCGTCCCGCTCGCGCGCGACCACGTCGCGACGATCATCTACACGTCCGGCTCGAGCGGTGAGCCCAAGGGCGTGATGACGACGGTGGGCAACGTCGAGCACATGCTGCCGATCCTCGACGCCAAGCTCACCGAGCTCTCTGGCGTGCGCGGCGGAAACGATCGCGTCTTCCACTACCTGCCGTTCTGCTTCGCGGGCTCGCGGATGGTCCTCTGGGCCTGCTTGTTCCGTCAGAACGGGATTCACCTGTCGACGCGGCTCGAGGAGCTCCAGCGCGAGCTGACGACCGCGCGGCCGGCGTACTTCCTCAACGTGCCGGCGCTGCTCGATCGGGTTCGCACCGGCGTGGAGAAGAAGCTCGGCGAGCGGCCGCTGCCGATCCGCGCGCTCTACCGGCGAGTGATGGAGGCCCACGCGCGCGAGCGGCGTGGGGAGGCGGGCAAGCGAGATCGCGCGCTTCTTCTGCTGGCCGAGCGCACGCTCTTCCCCCGGATCAAGGATCAGATCGGGCCGGCGCTCCGGGGCCTCATCTGCGGATCGGCTCCGCTCTCGGAGGACACGCAGGCCTGGTTCGAGCGCATCGGCATCCCGGTCTTCCAGGTCTACGGGCTCACGGAGACCACCGCGATCGTGACGATCGATCGGCTCGATGCCGTCGCCGTCGGCCGGGTGGGCCATGCGATCTCTGGCTGCGAGCTGAAGCTCGGCGAGGGCGGTGAGCTGCTCGTGCGCGGGCCGAACGTCTTTCCAGGCTACTTCCGTCGGCCCGACGCGACGCGCGAGGCCTTCACCGACGATGGCTGGTTCAAGACGGGCGATCAGTGCGAGCTCGACACGCGCGGGAGCCTCCGCGTCATCGGGCGCGTGAAGAACCTCCTCGTCCCGAGCTCTGGCCACAACGTCGCGCCCGAGCCGCTCGAGCAGCTGCTCGTCGAGAGCATTCCCGGCGCGCAGCAGGCGGTGGTCGTCGGCCATGGCCGGCCCTTCCTGTCCGCCGTGATCACCGGCGCCCTCGAGCCACGCGAGGTGGAGGCGGGCCTCAACACGGTCAACGAGGCGCTCCCCCACTACCGCCGGATCCGGCGCTTCGTCGTGACGCGGGAGGCCTTCTCGCCGGAGAACGGTCTGCTCACCGCCAACCAGAAGCTGCGCCGCGGCGAGATCGAGCGTCGATTCGCCAACGAGATCGCGGAGCTCTACGCATGAGCGAGACGAGCACGGCGATCCTCGAGCGCGAGTGCCTCACGGCGCGGCTCGACGGAGGGCTCCTCGACGTGGAGCTGCATCGCGAGCCCGCGAACGAGATCGGCACGAAGATGCTCGAGGATCTCGAGGCGCTCGTGCGGGTCTTCTCCGAGAACGATCGCGTGCGCGCGATGGTCCTCCGAAGCCGCGCTCGGCGTGGCTTCTCGGCGGGCGCGGACCTCCGGGAGCTCCATCGACAGAACGTCGCGCGAAAGCAGAGCGGCGCGAGCGATGGCGCGCGTCTGAGCGAGGTGCGCGCGTTCCTCGATCGGATCCACCGCGTGATGAACGCCATCGACCACACTCCTTTCACCACGATCGCCGCGGTGCACGGCGTCGTGTTCGGTGGGGGCTTCGAGCTCGCGCTCGCGTGCGACCTCATCGTCGCGGACAAGAGCGCGCGCTTCTGCTTCCCCGAGCTGCGCCTCGGGCTCATCCCCGGCTTCGGCGGAATTCCGCGCCTGCGTCGGGACGTGGGCGCTGCCGTGACGCGCGATCTCATCCTCACCGGCCGGAGCCTCGGGGCGTCGCGTGCGCACGAGATCGGGCTCGTGTCTCAGCTCGTCGGCGAAGGCCAGTCGCACGCCGTCGCGCGTCGCGTGGCCGAGCAGTCGCTTCGCTTCGACGCGAAGACGACGCGGAGCGCGCTCGGCTTCCTCACGCCGGATCTCTCGGCGGAGCTCGAGCGCGAGAAGGACCTCTTCTGCGAGCTCTTCCTCTCGCCGGTCGTCGACGATGCCCTGGCGCGCTTCGACGAGGACGAGGGAGCGATGCCGTATCTGCCCGCTGGCTCGAAGACGAAAGAGGTGGAGGCGTGACCGTCGACGATCAGGTGCTCGACTCGCTCCTCGCGCTGGCCGCCGAGAGGTTCCGCCGCGACCGCGCGACGCTGAAGGGTCCGGATGATCTCTTCGACGCGCTCGACATCGACAGCGTCGACGCGATGGCTCTGCTCACCGCGCTCGAAGAGCGCTTCGGCGTCGAGATCCCCGACTACGAGGTGCAGGACGTACGCACCTTCGACGCCCTCGCGGCGGTCGTTCGACGGAGGCTCTGACCGATGCTGCATCCGCCTGCTTATGCTTCGCTCGGTGAGCTCCTCTCGGACGCGCTGGTCCAGTGGAAGCGCGAGGTCGCGCTCGTCGAGACGGATCGCAAGCGCGTCACGCACGAGCTCACCTACCGCGAGGTGAGGCACGAGGTCGCGCGCGTGGCGCGTCTCTTCGTCGACCTCGAGCTCCAGCCGGGTGACCGCGTCGCGATCGTGATGACCAACCAGTCGCGCTGGCTCATCGCGGCGTGCGCTCTGTTCCACCGCGGCCTCACGCTGGTTCCGATCGACTACAAGCTCTCGGCGGACGAGCAGCTCGCGCTCATTCGTCATGCGGGCCCCCGCGTCCTGGTGATCGAGCATCCGCTCTTCGTCCGGCTCTCGGCGGCGCTCGAGAAGGATCGAGCGACGTCGGTCGAGCGCATCCTCGTCTCCGAGGCGCCGGAGAGCGCGGCGCTCCCCGCGAGCGCGATCCGATGGGAGTCTCTTCCCGAGGAGGGCGAGCTTCCGTCGCTGGTGCAGCGCGCGCGCACCGACGTCGCGTCGATCGTCTACTCCTCGGGCACCGGCGGCACGCCGAAGGGATGCGTGCTCACCCACGACGCGTACCTCGAGCAGCTCCAGGCGCTCATGGCGCTCTTCCCGATGCGCCCCGGACACCGGACCTTCTCGGTGCTGCCGACGAACCACGCGATCGACTTCATGGTCGGCTTCGTCGGACCTTTCGCCTGCGGCTCGACCGTCGTTCACCAGCGGACGCTGCGGCCCGAGTTCCTCGTCTCCACGATGAAGGAGCAGAGGATCACGCACATGGCGCTCGTGCCCGTGTTGCTCGAGGCGTTCGAGCGCGCGCTCGATCAGCGCCTCGACAAGCGTCCGGCCTGGCAGCGCGCGGCGCTCGACGGGCTCTCCGCGCTGAACCTCTCGCTCACGCGCGAGCGGCCCGATGCGGCGACGTCGCGCCGGCTCCTCGGCAGCGTCCATCACGCGTTCGGTGGGCACCTCGAGCTGATCTTCGCCGGGGGCGCCTTCGTCGACCGAGCGCGCGCGGAGCGCTTCTATCGGCTCGGGCTTCCCGTCGTCATCGGCTACGGGCTCACCGAGTGCTGCACCGTCGCGACGGTGAACGATCTACGTCCCTTCCGCGCCGACTCCGTCGGGCGTCCGGTCCTCGGCGTGGAGGTCAAGATCGACCAGCCCGGCGCGGACGGCATCGGTGAGGTCTGGATCCGCGGGCGGACGGTCATGAAGGAGTACTTCCGCGAGCCCGAGCTGACGGCGCGCGCGATCACCGCGGACGGCTGGCTGCGCACGGGCGACCTCGGATCGATCGACGCCAGCGAGCACCTCAGCCTCGTCGGACGCTCGAAGAACATGATCGTCACCGCGGGCGGCAAGAACGTGTACCCCGAGGACGTGGAGGCGGCGCTCGAGGGCCTCAAGTGCGAGGAGCTCGCGATCTTCGCGTCGGGCTACGTCTGGCCTCGATCGCGCGCGCTGACCGACGAGCTGCTGTTCGCGGTGGTGCGCGCCAAGAGCGGAGAGCGAGGCGCGCTGCTCACCGCGCTGGCCGAGAAGAACCGTCGGCTCGCGGAGCACAAGCGCGTCGGGGCGGTGCTCTTCGTCGACGAGGCGTTCCCGCGGACCGCGTCGCTGAAGGTGAAGCGCGACGTGCTCGCCGAGACGCTCAGGAGCCGGGCGTCGATCGACGCGCTCGTCTCGATCGGGGCCCGCGCGGCGGAGACTGCGGTGGTGGCGTCGTGACGGGCCGGCGCTTGTTCGCGATCGTGAACCCGAAGGCGGGCGGCGGCCGCTGTGGGACGCGCGCCGATGCAGCGCTCGAGCGACTGCGCGCGGCGGGCATCGAGATCGAGGCCGTCCGCACCACCTACGCCGGCGAGGCCGTCACGCTCGCGCGCGAGGCCTTCCTGCGCGGCGAGCGGCGCTTTCTCGCGGTCGGCGGCGACGGGACGAGCCACGAGATCGTCAATGGGATCGCGGCGTTGGCCAAGGAGTGTGGCGAGCGCCCTGCGCTGGCGATGCTGCCGCTCGGGACGGGCAACTCGTTCCTGCGCGACTTCGACGTCCTCGACGCGGAGTCTGCCATCCGCGCGATCATCCGCGGCACGGAGCACCCGTGTGATCTGCTGGCGTTCTCGTACAGGACCGGCGCCAACGAGCCGGGATCGCTCTTCTCGATCAACATCGTGGGCCTCGGGTTCAGCGCGGCCGTCGGTGCGCTGACGAACCGCAGCTACAAGCCGCTCGGCGTCGCGGGCTACGTCGTCGCGGTGGTCCAGACGACGGTCTCGCTCGAGGCCCCGAGCTACCCCTTCCGCGTGGACGGCGGCGCGCTCGACTCGCGCGAGGCCATCCTGCTCTCGTTCTGCAACAGCCAGTGCACGGGCGGCGCGATGCAGATGGCGCCGCGCGCGAGCGTGTCGGACGGCGAGCTCGACGTCATTCGCATCGGCGCGATGCCGAGGCGGCGCTTCCTCGCGAAGTTCCCGCGCATCTTTCAGGGCACGCACGTGTCGATGCCGGGCATCGAGCAGAGCCGCGCGCGTCGCGTCGAGTTCGACATCGGGCGCGCCGTCGACTGCATGGTCGATGGCGAGATCCTCTCTCTCCAGCCGGAGGCCATCGAGGTCGTGCCTCACGCGCTCGAGGTGATCGCGTGATGGCCACGGGCACGTCCCACGCGAGCGGCTTGCCGCCCGTCCCGGCCGCGTCGCTCGAGCCGGCCACGCTCAAGGACCGCGCGGTCTCCGCGGCGCTCTGGGGCGTCGCGCTCACCTTCATCACCTCGACGATGCCTCCGATCGCCGCGCTCATCGCTGCGGTGGGTCAGGACCGGACGCTCCCGCTGCAGCGCTGGTACGCGGGCACGCAGCTCCGGCTGACCGGATCGAGCTGGCGCGCGGTGGTCTCCCCGAAGGTGGATCCATCGCGCGCGTACATGTTCTCGCAGAACCACACGAACGTTCTCGACCACGTCTTCATGCACAACGCCACGCCGCACTACAAGTGCGGCCTCGAGCTCGAAGAGCACTTCAGGTACCCGGTCTACGGCTGGTTCATGAAGATCCGTGGCGGCATCGCCGTGAAGGGGGGTGTGACGGGGCAGTCGGCCGAGGTGCTCGCCAACATGCGGCGCGAGGTGGATCGAGGTCGCTGCATCCTGACGTTCCCCGAGGGGCATCGGACGCTCGACGGGCGCGTCGGCAAGTTCCGCAAGGGCACGTTCTTTCTCGCGCGCGATCTCTCGTTGCCGATCGTTCCCGTGGCCGTCACCGGCGCGTACGATCTCCTGCGCAAGGGGAGCCTCGTGTTGCGCCCCGGGCACGAGATCACGGCCTACCTCGAGGACCCGATCGAGACGGCCGGCCTGCCCGACACCGCGATCCCCGAGCTCGCAGAGCACGTGCGGAACGTCGTCGCCAAGCGCGTGGACGACTACTGGCGCGAGAGGGGCTGGGCAGGATGAGCGGGCCCAACGAGGAGGGCACGGACGCCCTGGACGAGCGCGACGGAAGGGTCGTGCGCGCCGAGGCTGCGCGCGACAAGCGCCGCCGCGAGCTGCTCGATGTGGCGCTGCGCGTCTTCTCCGAGCGCGGCTACCACGAGACGCGCGTCGCCGATCTGATCGAGGCCGCGGGCGTGGCGCGCGGCACGTTCTATCTCTACTTCGAGAGCAAGAACGCGATCTTCCACGAGCTCCTCGACGAGCTCTTGCTGCGCGTGCGCACGAGCGTGGTCGGGGTCGAGCTCGGTGGGGGCGCGCCGCCGCTCCGCGACCAGCTCATCGTGACCCTCGAGCGCGTCCTGACGACCTTCGCGCAGAGCCCCGCGCTCACCGCCTTCGTGCTTCGCGTGGCCGTCGGCCTCGATCCCGAGATCGACGGCAAGCTCGCCGAGTTCAACGCGCGCTTGCATCGGTTCATCGTGATGTCGCTCGAGAACGGGATCGAGCTCGGCCTCCTTCGCCCGATGGACTCGCGCATCGTGAGCTGGGCGGTGCTGGGCTCGATCAAGCAGCTGGTCGAGGTCCTGATCATCGCGCCGCTGGCGCCTCTGAACGACATGGAGAAGCGCGAGCGAGACCTCCACGCGATGGCGGCCTCGCTCGTCGACTACAACCTCGCAGGGCTGCTCGCCTCTACTTGACGACGATCGTGAGGATGCGACCCGACACGTAGGTCTTCTTCACGATCTCCTTGCCCGCGAGGTGCTTCTGGACGCCCTCGTCGGCCAGCGCGGCCTCCATCACGGCGGCTTCCGTCGCCTCGGCAGCCACCTTCACACGGCCGCGCACCTTCCCGTTCACCTGCACCGGGATCTCGACCTCGGCCTCGACGCAGAGCGCCGGATCGAACGAGGGCCATGGCACGCGCTGGATGCTCGGCGGCTTTCCGATGAGCTCCCAGATCTCCTCGCCGAGGTGAGGCGCGAGCGGGTGGAGCAAGAGCGCGAGCGTCTCGATGGCGAACCGCGGCGGCTCGGCGATCGGGAAGATGTCGTTGACGAGCGTCATCAGCGTGCTGATCGCCGTGTTGAAGCGCAGCCCCTCGATGTCCTCGCCGACCTTGCGGATGGCGCGGTGGAGCGTCCGCGCGAGCTCGGGCGATGGCGGCGCGTCGGAGAGGGTCCTCGCCGAGACGGTGTAGGCCCGATCGAGGAAGCGGCGCACGCCCGAGATGCTCTCGGTGTTCCAGGGCTTGGTCGCTTCCAGCGGCCCCATGAACATCTCGTAGAGCCGGAGCGCATCGGCGCCGTGCTCCTTCACGATGTCGTCGGGGTTCACGACGTTGCCGCGCGCCTTGCTCATCTTGTGCGCGCGCGAGTCGACGACGATCGACGGCTCCGCGATCAGCACGAAGTCCGCGCCCTTCTTCGTGATCGCGTCGGGGTCGACCTTCACGGCCGTCAGCGGCGCGCCGGTCTTCTTGTGGACCGGGATCTCCTCGCCGGTCTCGTCGAGCGCCTCACCGACGAGCTCGCGCGAGACGTGGGTCCCTGCGCCGTCGACGTAGGTCGTGTGCTCGACCTCGCCGAGGATCATCCCCTGGTGGACCAGCTTGCCGAAAGGCTCGGGGCTCGACACGAGGCCCGCGTCGAACAGCACCTTGTGCCAGAAGCGCGCGTAGAGGAGGTGCAGCACGGCGTGCTCGGCGCCGCCGACGTAGAGGTCGACCGGGAGCCATCGCTTGGCGAGCTCCGGGTCGCACAAGGCTTCGCTGTTGTTCGGATCGATGAAGCGCAGGTAGTACCAGCAGGAGCCGGCCCACTGCGGCATCGTGTTCGTCTCGCGCGCGTACCAGCGGCCTTCCTTCTGGAAGAAGCGCCAGTCGACCGCGCGCGCCAGCGGGCCCGCCGGGTCGTCGCCGGGCTTGTAGTCCTCGAGCTCCGGCAGGCGGAGCGGAAGCTCGGATCTCTCCACTGCGATGGGCTGGTCGTAGAGGATGCGGTGCGACGCGCCCTTGCGCGGGTCGCCCTCCGGATCGTCGAGATCGATCGGGAAGTAGATCGGGAAGGGCTCGCCCCAGTAGCGCTGCCGGGAGAAGATCCAGTCGCGCAGCTTGTACTCGACGCGCGGCTTGCCGCGGCCGTCTCTCTCGAGATCGGCGGTGATGCGCGCCTTGAACTCGGCGGTGGTGAGGCCGTCGTACGCGCCGCTGTTCACCGCGACGCCGTCGTCGACGAACGCCGTCTCGAGCGGCGCGCCGGCATCGTCCACGCTCGCGGCGACGACCCGTACGATCGGCAGGTCGACCTTCTTCGCGAACTCGAAGTCCCGCTCGTCGTGGCCAGGGACGGCCATGATCGCGCCGGTGCCGTAGCCCCAGAGCACGTAGTCGGCGATCCAGATCGGGATCTCCTTTCCGTTCACAGGGTTCACGCAGAACGCGCCGGTCGCTTCGCCGGTCTTCTCCTTCGTCGCGCGGCGATCCTTCTCGCTGCGGCTCTTGCTCCGCTGCACGTACGCGTCGACGGCTGCGCGCCGCTCGGGGGTCGTGATGGTCTGGACCAGCGGGTGCTCGGGCGCGACGACCATGAAGGTCGCGCCGAAGAGCGTGTCCGGCCGCGTCGTGAAGACCTCGAGGTGCTGCCCCGCGTGGCCGCTGACCTCGAAGCGGACCTCGCCGCCCTCGCTACGTCCGATCCAGTCGCGCTGCATGACGCGCGTGCCTTCCGGCCACTCGCACAGCGTCAGGTCCTCGAGCAGCCGATCGGCGTACGCCGTGATGCGCAGCATCCACTGACGGAGCGGCACACGAAACACCGGGTGGTCACCGCGCTCGCTCTTGCCGTCCTTCACTTCCTCGTTCGCGAGGACGGTCCCGAGCGCTGGGCACCAGTTCACGGGCGTCTCCGCCTGGTAGGCGAGCCCGCGCTCGAAGAGCAGGAGGAAGATCCACTGCGTCCATCGCACGTACTCGGGATCCGTCGTGTCGACCTCGCGCTCCCAGTCGTACGAGAGCCCGAGCATCTTGATCTGACGGCGGAAGGTATCGATGTTCCGCGCCGTGTTCGTGCGCGGATGCTCGCCCGTCTTGATCGCGTGCTGCTCGGCCGGCAGACCGAACGCATCCCAGCCCATCGGATGGAGGACGGCGTGCCCGCGGCTCCGGAGGAAGCGGGAGACGATATCGGTCGCCGTGTAGCCCTCGGGATGCCCCACGTGGAGCCCCGCCCCGGAGGGGTAGGGGAACATGTCGAGGATGTAGCTCTTCTTCTTCGACGGGTCGGTGTCGGTTCGGAAGGTCTGGTCCTTCTCCCAGAAGGCTTGCCACTTCGGCTCGATCTCGGAGGGTAGATAGCGCGTCGACATACGGCGCTGCGCTTACCACTTCCTCCGTGCGTCTGGAAGCCGCAGCGACGGGCGCGCGCCGAGAGGGCTCAGGGGCGCTGCGTCGTCCCGACCATGGGCCGGAGGTCGGCGCGCACACGCTGGTTCGCGTCGGCCTGGATCTGGATCTGACGCACCACGTAGCCGGGCGCCGCGATCTCGAGCACGTGATGACTACCGCGACGCACACGGAGCGGGGCCGAGGCGCCCGGAAGGCCATCGAGCCTGAGGAGCGCGTCGGGCGGCACGCCGTCGAGATCGATCGAGACCCAGTCCGGCCCGCTGCGCCCGTCGCTCAACGGCGCAGCCGTCATCGTCGACGTGTCGGGCTCCTCTTCGGGCATGCCTCCTCCTCTCACGGCGAAGCGAAGCGCGAAGACGACCGCGATGAACACACCGAGCGCCAGCCCACCGCGCACGACCCAGCCGATCCACGCGGGCGGGGGCGGCGCTTGCTCTGCCTCTTCCGGTGGGGGAGGAGGAAGGCTTCGGTGCGCTTGCAGTGGTGGCGGCTCGCGCACCGCAGGGAAGCGTCCCGAAGACCGCGAAGACGCCGTCGGCGTGCGGCTGCGCGTGCTGTCGGCCCGCTCGCCCTCGCCGTTCTCCAGGAGCGGGCTCTGGAGCCTGCCCGAGCTCGACGAGCGCACCGAAGCGAGGGCGTTCTCATCGAACTCGAGCGGCTTGGCGGGCGCATCGAGATCTTCGTCGAGCGCGCCGAGACCGCCGCTCGGCGGTGGGAGGCTGGCGGCGGCGCGAGGCCGGCGTCCGGTCGGGGGCTCGCTGGCGAGATCGGCGCGCAGTCCTTCGCCGCTCGGCGAATCGGCGCGGCGGGGCTCCGAAGTCCCTGCGAGCGGGGTCGCCATCCAGCGCGCGACCACGCTGTCTTCGCTTCCCGTCGCGCGGGCCTCGACTCGTACGCGCTGGCGCGCCACCGCGGCGTCGTCGAACGCGGTCTTGAACTCGAGCGCGGTCGCGAAGCGATCCTCGCGCCGCTTCGCCATCCCCTTGAGGATCACTTCCTCGAGCGCTTCCGGGAGGTCGGCACCGCGCTGCGTGGGCGGCACCGCTTCGGCGTCGAGGATCACGCGGAGCAGCTTGTTGTAGTTCGCGCCGTCGTACGGGACGTCACCGACGGAGCACTCGTAGAGCACGACCGCCGCGCCGTAGATGTCCACGCGACGGTCGAGGTTCGCATCGCCCATCGCCTGCTCGGGCGACATGTAGTGCGGCGTACCGAGGACGGAGCCGGTCACGGTCAGCTTCGCCTGGGTCTCGTCGTCCTTGGACGAGATCCCGAAGTCGAGGATCTTCACCAGCTCCCCGCGGCGACCTCCGGGGACGAGGAAGATGTTGTCCGGCTTGAGATCGCGATGGACGACGCCCGACTGGTGAGCGGCGTGCAGCGCGTCGAGCAGCCGGGAGCCGATGTGGACGAGCTCGTCGCGGAGGAGCTTTCCGCGGCGGTCGATGCGCCTCGAGAGCAGCTCGCCCTCGAGGTACTCCATGACGAGGAATGGCTTCCCGTCCTCGGTCTGGTCGAGGTCGAGGACCTCGACGATCCCCTCGTGATGGATGGCGCTCGCGGCGCGCGCTTCGCGGCCGAAGCGCTGCACGACGTTGAGGTTCCCGAGGAACCGATCGTCGAGCATCTTGATCGCGATCTTGCGACCGGTGAGCGTATGCACGCCCTGCCAGACCGAGCCCATCCCGCCCTGACCGAGCAGACGCTCGATTCGGTACTTGTTGAGCAGAGTGCGGCCGCTGAGGTCCACTGTCACCGGAATAGGCCCTCGCGAAGCCTACTCCGAAACCGCCGGATTGGTCACGCATGCTCCACAGGCGCCAGCGCCTCCACCGCTGGGCCTACGGACGGCCTCAGATCGTCCAGCGGACGATGAACACGTCGCGCACGTCCCCGAGCGCGCTGCACGCGACGATCGAGACGTCCGCCGAGCTCGCCCCGGCCTCCTGGAGAGCCGCCCGCACGATCCCGGCCGTCAGCCCCGTGACCTCGAGCGAGGGGGAGTGGCCCTCGATGTAGAGCTTCGCGCCGCGCTCGGTGTGGTCGATGACCCGCGCCTTTCCGTCCCGCGCGATGCGCGACCAGATGTATGGAAAGCCGTCGATGATCGTGCTCGGCACCAGCGCGACCGGGAGATCCGGGCAGAGCCGGCGAAGTCCCCGCTGGGCGATGGCCAGGGAGATCTCGGGGACGAGCGCCAGATCTCCGCTCCCGCCGATCTCGTCGGCCCGCTCGAGGATCTCGGAGACCAGCGAGACGGGCACGCCCGCGCGCATGTGCTCGTTGGTCCGACCCGAGCCGGGGAGCACCTCTTCGATCGCCGGCATGGCCTCGACGAGCTGACCCCAGCGCGCCTCACCGAGCCGTCGATAGAGCGCCTCGACGGTGATGAGGACGAGCAGCAGGTGCAGCACGGACTGGTCGTCGGGCACGAGATCCATCGTGCCGTGGCGCGTGCTCCTCCGAAGCGCGAGGTAGTGCAGGTCGGCGGCGAGCGGGTCCTTCGGGATCGTCATCCGATCGCGCGGCTCACGGTGCGCTGTCGGGAGCATGAGGGCGACGCACTGCATCAACACCTCGACGTTCGGAAAGCGCTCCTCGGGATCCTCCGCCGCTGCGCGGGCGACCGCTCTGGCCGCCGTGTCGGGGAGGGCGGCCCCGGGCTGTGGGCGGCCACTGAGGAGGTGTCGCAGCATCATGCCGGCGGAGTACACGTCAGCGCGGAGGTCGAGCCCCCTGCCGCCGCGGCGCACCTCGGGCGCGACCCACGGCGAGAAGCGAACGGGCTCGGCGCTTCCGTCGCCCATGAACGCGGCGCGCTCGAGCTGCGCGATCTTCGCGACCTCGCCCTTCGGTGTGTCGACGATGACGATGTGATCGGGCGAGAGCTCACGCGCGACGACCTGGTTGCGATGGAGCGCCCGGAGGCCCTCCAGGATCTGCATCGCGATGGACGCGGCGCGATCGACCTCGAGACCGTCCGGGCTCTCTCGCAAGACCTCGGCGAGGGTGGGCCCGACGAGCGCCTCGTACACGACGAAGGGACGGCCCTCGGAGTCGGTGCCCGAGTCGAGCACGCTCCGCGTCGAGGAGTGAGACAGGCTTCCGAGGGCGCGCGCTTCCCGGAACAGTCGCGCCTCCCCTTCGGGAGTGTGCTCGACGAGCAGCTTGATCTCGACGTCGCGCTGGATGCTCGCGTGCTCGGCGAGAAGGCGCAGGACGCCGTCGCGCACCGCGCCCCCGCGGCCATCGGAATCGACACCGACCGGTCGGAGCACGCGGTACTTGCCTGAGAGCAAGGTCGTCGGGATGCGGGGGGGGATGAGGCTCAACGATTCGACGATACCACGCGGAACCTTTGGGTCTGCCGAGCGTCCGGTGCCTGTTGACGGGCACCTTGAGGCGCTCGGTCAGGAAGGAGTAGCGTCGCGCGATGAACGCATCGACCTGGGTTCCGCGGATCCTCCTCGGCGTCATCGTGGCGGTGGGCATCGGAGGCGCGCTCTACTTCGTCTTCGACGAGGAGGGCGCCCACCACGCCTGCGCGAGGATCGTCGCCGTGAACGCCCCTCGCGTGCGCGAGATCGTGGACGATGATCTCCGCCGCGGGATGATCGGCGTCCAGAGCGCGGCCGATCTCGTCGCGCGCGGCTTCCTCGTCGAAGACCTCACGCAGCGGCAGACGGAGATGCGCTGGGCGATCCAGCATCGGATCCGTGAGCCTCCGCGCGGCATCCCGGAGCTCATGATCTCGCCCATCTCGTTCGTCGCGGCCGTCCAGCTCGACGGGCACGTGCTCGTGCGCGACACCGATCCCGATCCGATGGCTGGCTTCGACGCGGGCGGTACGTTCCCCCACGTTCACGAGGCGCTGACGAACGGGACGGCGAGCTACCGGCTGGTCGAGTTCCCCGGGCTCCTTCCCACGGACACGCCTTCGCAGACCGTCCTCTACGTCGCCCCGGCGCGGGTCCACGGCGAGATCGTCGGCGCGATCATGGCGGGCACGCCGCTCTGGCGAACGGCCCAGCGCGTGACGCGTCAGATGCAGGCCGAGGGGCTCAGCACGGAGGGCACGATCCTCTGGGTGTACCTCTATCGCGGCGAGACGCTCCATCACCACGGAACGCCGTCGGATCTCGACACGATCGTTCCCGACTTCGCCGTGCGGAACGCGGGTCTCGAGCACAGCCCGGGCGGCTTCTGCGGCGAGGTCCAGCAGTATGGCCGCTGGTACTGCTACGGCGTCATCCGCCTCCCGCAGCTCGGCGACGACGTGGGCGCGGTGGTCTACCGCTCCGATGCGCTCGACTGAAGATCTGACCAAATACTTTGGTCAGATCCCTTCGACTGAGAGAAATTCCGAGCGCTCACGCTGGGAAAGGACAAGGCGCGACCATTGTTGGTCACGCCTCGAGCGCTCACTCGCGCTTGCCGCTGCGACCCGCGCCCTGGACGAACCTCGCCACGGCCGCCTGCATCTCGGGCGCCGCCAGCGAGCGCATGCCGTGGCGAAGCTCGTTCTTCATCGCATCCTCGAACGTGAGGTCGAGCCCTTCGTAGACCGACGCGCGATCCTCGAGGACGCAGGTCCAGGGCGAGCGCGCGATCTCCTGCGCGAGCGTCTCGGCCGCTTCTCGCGCGGTTCCGTTCGCGACGACGCGATCCACGAGCCCCATCGAGAGCGCCTCGCGGGCGGTCACGCCTCGCCCGGTGAGCACCAGATCGAGCGCACGCCCGAGACCGACGATGCGCGGCAGGCGCACGGTGCCTCCGTCGATCAGCGGCACGCCCCACCGTCGGCAGAACACGCCGAGCACGGCGTCCTCCTCCGCGACGCGCAGATCGCAGAAGAGCGCGAGCTCGAGCCCGCCCGCGACCGCGTGGCCCGCGATCGCAGCGATGACGGGCTTGCTCGGCTGCATGCGCGTGGGACCGAGCGGCGCGTCGCCGTCCTCGGCGATCCGGTTCGGCGCTCCGCTGGCGATCGCGCCGAGATCGGCGCCCGCGCAGAACGTCCCGTGATCGCCGAAGATCACCAGCACGCGCGCGGACTCGTCTCTCTCGAAGGCGCGCACGCCGTCCGCCAGAGCCTCGGCGGTGGCGCGGTCGATCGCGTTCTTCACGCGCGGTCGGTCGAGCACCAGCGTCGTCACGGCGCCCGCGCGCTCGGTGCGCAGCGAGGTCACGTGCCGAGCTCCTTCAGCACGATCTCGATCCCGTCTCCGAGCAGCGCCGAGCATCGCGACGCGAACGGAGCGAGCTCCGCGAGGATGGCGCTTCGGACCCGAGTGCCCGCCACGTACGTTCCGTTCGTGGAAGCGGCGTCGTAGAGCCAGACGGTCTTGCGATCGTCCATGAGGAGAACCGCGTGGAGACGCGAGATGTGGAGGCTCATCACCTGCTTGAGCCCCTGGTCGAGGCACTTGTCCGCGCGTCCGACGACGACGCCGGCTCGCAGGTCCTCTTCTCGGAGGCCGACTCGCGCCGTCTTGCCTTCGCGCGTCCCGACGAGCTCGACGACGCGCGGGCCCTTGCCGGGCGCGTCCGCGATCTCCACGAGCGTGCTCGGTCGCGGCATGATCGTGACGAGCGTCTGGTGTCGATACGGGCCGTGCCCGACGACCGTGCTGAGCTTGGCGTCGGGCGCGCGCGGAGCCGGCACGTCGGGCTCCGCGTTCGTCGCGTACATCGTCGGAAGCTCGGTCGGCACGGGCGGGGCGCCCGGACCCACCCGGAAGCCGCCGAGCACGTACGTCCCGAGCCGTACGGCGAAGGGCCCCTGGAACGTCAGCGATCGCTCGGCGCGGTCGCTCGTCGTGTACATCGGCATCGCCGCGCGGAGATCGACCAGACGGATCGCCGGCTCCGCAGCGCTCCCTTCGGGCACCACGAGGAGGTGTCGAAGCGAGAGATCCGGATCGGATCCGACGACGACGTCGCAGAGAGAGTGACGTCCGACGATGAGGTGCTTGCCAGCGCCGAGCGCGAAGTCGCGAAACCCGGTCTCGTCGGGCCGCGTCCAGAAGAGCCGGAACATCGCGCCGCGCTGCTCACGCGGCGGGATCGCGGAGAGGCCGGGCACGTAGGTCGACCAGGCTCGCGCGAGCTCGGCGGCGGGGATGCGAGGTCGCACATCCGAGGCGCCTGGCCCCGTGTTCGCGTTGAGCTTCCGTCCGTCGTCCTGCACGAGCCGATGCTACCCGAAACGGTCGTTGGCGCCCCAAAGGCGGCTGGCCTAGACCCCAGGCGTGAGCGAGAGCGAGACCATCGTCCCCAGCGTCGAGCCACCGCCGAAGACCGGGCGGCGCGGGAAGCTCGCGATCGAGGTCGCCGTGTTCGTCGCGATCTTCGCTGCGATCCGCCTCTGGAACGGACAGAGCGTCGCGAGCGGTGAGATCCCGAACCTCGAGCTCACGACGCTCTCGGGTGACCACGTGACGCTCGGACCTCGGGCCAACGGGTACGTCGTGCACTTCTTCGCGACGTGGTGCGGCGTCTGCCGCGCCGAGGAGGGCAACGTCGCCTCGCTCGCCGGCGGTCACGAGGTGATCGCCATCGCGTCGCAGTCGGGCGGGGAGGACGCCGTCCGCTCGTACGTCGACGAGGCCGGGCTCGGCCACGCGCAGGTCGTGCTCGATCCGAGCGGAGCCATCGCGCAGCAGTTCGGCGTTCACGCGTTTCCCACCACGCTCTACGTCTCGCGCGACGGCACCATCGTGACCTCGGAGGTGGGCTACACGAGCCAGCTCGGGATGGCGCTTCGCGCTTGGTGGGCCGAGTAGCCCTCGGCTACCGCAGAGTAGCCCTCGGCTACCGCATGGGCGGGGTTCCTCAGGCGGGCCGCGTGCGCTCGCTCGTGAAGCTGCCGCGCTTCTCGCCGACCACGTTGTAGATGCGCAGCGCCTGGCTCTTGCCTTTGACCTGCACCGGCGGGAGCTCGATGACCTCGAAGCCCTCGCCCATCTGCTCGAACGTGCTGTGGCTGATGATGATCTCGCCCGCCTTCGCGACGGAGCAGAGGCGAGCGCCCGTGTTCACGGTGTCGCCGATGACGGTGTACTCGAGCGCCTTGCTGGAGCCGAGGTAGCCGGCGACGACCTCGCCGGAGTTGATCCCGATCCCGATCTTGATCTCGGGCTCGTCGCACGAGATGCGCAGCGTGTTCAGCTGGCGCAGCACGTCCATCATCTCGAGCGCGGCGCGGACGGCGCGCGCAGGATCGTCGGCGTGACCGACCGGGGCGCCGAAGAGCGCCATGACCTCGTCCCCGACGAACTTGTCGAGGGTGCCCTCGTACTTGAAGATCACGTCGACCATCAGCTCGAAGTACTCGTTGAGCATGTCGACGATGATCTGCGGCGACTCGCCTTCGCTCATCGAGGTGAAGCCGCGGATGTCCGAGAAGAGGATCGTCGTCTGACGACCCTCGCCGCCCTTCGCGATCTCGACCTTGCCGTCGAGCACCTGCTGGGCGATCTGCGGCGAGAGGAGCCGCTGGAAGCGCTCGCGCGTGACCGCCTCCTGCTCGAGCTTCTTCGCGAAGAGCGAGTTCTGGAGCGAGATCGCCGCCTGGTTGGCGACGTTCTGGAAGAGCTGCAGGTCCTTCTCGGTGAACGCGTTCGTCGCGATCTGCGAGTCGAGCAGCATCATGCCGAACAGCTCGCCAGAGTGGAGCAGCGGGACGGCCATGCTGGAGCGGATGCCCTGCATGATGATCGAGTGGGCGCCGGAGAAGCGCGAGTCCACCGTGGCGTCGCTCGAGAGCACCGCTTCACGCGTGCGAATGATCTGATCGACGATCGTGCTCGAGATGAGCACGGCCTCGTTCGGGTCCTGGCCGCCCTGGCGCGTACGGACGCAGCGCGGCTGTAGCTGCTTCTCGTCGTCGAAGAGAAGGATGACGCCGCGATCGGCCGAGAGGGTCGACACCGCGCCCTGGAGGATGCGCTCGAGCACCTTCTGCACGTCGAGCTCGGAGCCGATCGATCGCGCGAGCTCGTACGAGACACGGAGCTTCTCGTAGTCGCGGCGGAGCGTGTCGACGTCGTAGATGAGCTTCTCGGGCAGGAAGTTCTGCTCCATCCCGAGCCGCGTCCGGATGTGGCTCTCCACCATGCCCGGAGCGATCGTCACCTTCGACATCGCGCCCTTCGCGGACGCGTCGTGGCCCGGCCCGTGGAGGCCCGCCGTCTGCGGCGTGAAGCCCTGTCCGCCCGGCGAGCCGGACTGCGGGTGGGACTGCGGGAAGCCGGGCTGGCCGGCGTGCGCCGCGCCTGGCTGCGCGTACGGAAGCGGCGCCTGGCCACCGAGCGGCCCGCCCAGCCCCTGACCACCCAGCGCCTGTCCACCCAGCGCCTGCGCGCCGAGCGGCGGTCCACCCAGCCCCTGACCACCCAGCCCCTGACCACCCAGCCCCTGACCACCCAGCGCCTGACCACCACCCAGCGCCTGTCCCCCGAACGGATGCGTGGCGATGCCCGGCGGCTGGGGCGGCGGCTGGTTCGAGGGCGTTCCTCCGAAGGGCACCGTGGCGGGCGCGCCCTGAGGCGGGGCTCCCGATGCGCCGCGAGGCCTGCCCGCGCCTTCCGGGTCGTAGACGATCCGGGTGCCGCCGATCGTGATCTCGTCCCCGGGGTTGAGGACGCGCTCGGTGATGCGCTCGCCGTTGACGAAGCTGCCGTTCAGCGAGCCGAGGTCTCGGAGCAGGTAGCGCCCGTCGACGAAGTCGATGTGGCAGTGCTCCTTCGAGACGATGCGATCCAGGATCTGCACCGTGTTGTTCGGGTGCCGACCGAGGGTGTTGTGGGGCAGGAGGTCAGCCTCGGCCCTCCCTTCCGGTGCGACGATGTAGATGCGCGGCATGACAGCTGGTCCGGCGGCGGCGGGGACTGACCCCCCGGTGAGCACGAGCCCCGGATGCTATCCGACCCTCGGAAACCGAGTAAAGCGCCGACTGCACGGCCGGACGCTTGGGAGGCAGGAGGCGCTTGACCCTGGCGCAGGGGGCAGGATGATCGCCCTCGTGTCCGCCCGCGCGCTCCTCGAGCGAATCGACCAGGAGCTGGCGCTCCGGGCAGCCGCGCCCGAGGTCCAGTGGCGGGCGGGAGCGCGGGAGGCGTTCGCCTTCGCTGCGCAGCCGTCCCGCGGGGCTTCGGCGCTGCGGCCCCCGGACCTCGGGCCCGCCCCAGCACCGCTGGTGCACGCGCTCGCCGTGATCGAGAGCGCGCGCTTTGGCGAGATCGAACGCGGCACGAGCGACGCGGCGATCACCGAGAGCGCGACCGCGGCGATCCGCGCGTGGTCCGAGCTCGCGAAGCGCGAGGCCTACCTGGTCGAGCTGGCGCGGGGCATGGGCGCCTCGGTGACCCTCCCGGCGATGGTCGACGTCGCCGCGCGCCGCGGGGTCGACCAGGTCTCGAGCGCGCTCGCTGCGCGCGTGCACGACGGTCGCGATCTGGCGCCCTTGCTCCGCGCTCTCTCGCTCGTCGCGTCGGATGCAGGCCCCAGCGTGCTGCCCACACCGACCCGGATGCTCGCCGATCGCGGCCGCGTCGACGCGATCGAGGCTCTGCTCGCGCCGCTGCGGAGCGTCTTCGACGATCTCGGCGCGCGCTCGGCCACCGAGGGCGAGCTCGTCGCGATCTTCACCCGCGTGCACGAGTCCTGGCGCCGGTCGGATCGGGACATCGAGCTCGAGATCCTCGCGGTCGAGCGCCTGCCGGACTTCGCGTGGGACTTCTATCGCGAGAAGCGCTTCAAGGAGCTCGCGCGGGTGCTCGTGCCGCTCGCCGAGCCCGTGGCCTCGCTGTCGGCGCGCATCGAGCGCGGGGAGAGCGCGATCGCCTGGGCTGCGCCTTGCGCGCAGGCGGTCGTGTTCCGCGCCGAGCTCGCCGATCGATTCGATCAGCAGATCGAGCTGGCGGAGCGTGCCTACGCCATCTGCCCCAGCCTGCGGAACGCGCGCGTCGTGCTCGGCGACTTCCTGATCACGCGCGCCGAGCGCGCGCTCGACCGCGGCGCGCCAGAGACGAGCAAGGGAACGCTGCCCGGCGAGGATCTGTCTCGCGCGGAGGCGCTCTATCCCGAGCTTCGGCGCTTGCCGGCCGCGAAGAAGAAGCTCGCGGCGAAGACGGGGCCGGTGCGCACGTGAGCCGCTCGGACGAGAACCCCTTCCTCCGCTACGGGCTCGACCCGACGCAGGATCTCACCAGCATCACGGAACGACTCCGCGAGCTCGCCGAAGAGGCGAACGATCCCGAAGAGCGCGACGCGATCCGCGCCGCCTGGGAGGCGCTCACGCGAAGCCCGCTCAGGCGCTTCGAGCTCGCGCTCGGCGTCAGCCCGGCGCCGCCGGCGCTCCCGAGCGTGCGTTCGACGCAGGCGACCGACGAGCCGCCGTTCGAGCCGCGCCTCGCCGATCTGCTGACGCCAGGGCCGGTCGCCCCGCAGCTCGGTCCGAGGACCCTCGTCGAGTCTCGCTTGCTCGCGGTCGATCTCGGCTTCCTCCTCTTGGAGGACGAGGCCAAGGCGACGGGATCGCTCGGCGAGGAGCCGCGCGGTCGACGGACGACCCAGACAGAGGA
The DNA here is from genome assembly GCA_038252025.1 of Polyangiales bacterium. Lineage (GTDB taxonomy): Bacteria > Myxococcota_A > Polyangia > Polyangiales > Sandaracinaceae > JBBSAT01. Next base: position 36,157 of record JBBSAT010000027.1, read on the forward strand.
GTGAACGGATGAAGTACGTGGACCGCGCGGTGGGGATCGATCTCGGGACGACGAACTCGGAGGTCGCGCTCCTCGATCCGTCCGAGCGCGACATCGTCATCCACGCCGATCGCTTCGGCCGGCGCACCGTTCCTTCGGCGGTGGCGTGGGACGCCGCGGGAGATCGCTTCGTCGTGGGTCGCGCCGCCCGCCAGCGCCGTGGATCCGCCTCGCCGCCCGTCGAGTCGATCAAGCGGAAGATGGGGCAGTCCGTGAAGGTCGCCGTCGGGCCGCACGCGCTCAGCCCGGAGGAGGTGAGCGCCAAGATCCTCGCCGAGCTCCGTGAGCGGATGCGCGCCGATCTCGCCGACAGAGCGCCCGAGGGCGTCGAGGTCCGCGTGGACCGCGCCGTCATCACCGTGCCCGCGTACTTCGATGCGCCGCAGATCGCGGCGACGCGCGAGGCCGGTGTCCTCGCGGGCCTCGAGGTGCTCGGCGTGCTCCAGGAGCCGACCGCGGCGGCCATCTATCACACGTGGAAGGGCGAGCTCGGCGACGGCCTCTTCCTCGTGTACGACCTCGGCGGCGGGACGTTCGACGTCTCGGTGCTCCGCTCGCTCGCGGGCGAGTACCAGGTGCTCGCGATCGACGGCGACAACTACCTCGGTGGCGACGATCTCGACCGGCGCTTCGCCGAGCGCTTGCGCGCGATGCTGACCGGCCGCGGCTACGTCCTCGAGAAGGAGAGCCCTCGTCGCAGCGAACGGCTCGTGCACCTCGCGCAGGAGGTGAAGGAGTCGCTGTCGACCGACGAGGTCGTGCATCTCTCGCGCGAGGACATCTTCGAAGACGACGGAGGAGAGAAGGTCTCGATCGATCTCGAGATCGGACGCGCCGAGTGGGAGAGCGCGGTCGCGGACCTCGTCGAGACCACCATCGCCTCCTGCGAGCGCGCGCTGGCGCGGAGCGAGGAGGTCGCCGGCGTCACGGTCGCGGACATCGATCGCGTGATCCTCGTCGGCGGCTCGACACGCACACCGCTCGTGGCGAGGCGGGTGTGCGAGGCGATCTGCGCGAGGACCAAGCATCCCGACGTGGCGCAGTCCGAGGTCGATACCTGCGTCGCTCTCGGCGCGGCCGTGCATGCCGCCCAGCTCGGCGGGTTCCGCATCGGCGACGAGGTGGCGAGCGTCCGGTTCGTGAGCCCGCTCGTCACGCGGTCGGCCGAGCTGAAGCTGTCGCTCGTGGTCGAAGCCCCCGAGGCCGCGCGGGCCATCGTCGCGCTCGCCGAGGAACGAGAGCTCGCACGCGCCGACGTCCTTCCGGGCGACGAGCGTCCCGTGCGCCTGGTCATCCCCATGGAGGAGGCCGAGGAGCTGGCGCTCACGCTCTCCATCCGCGACGGCGAGGGCAACGAAGCGGCTCGCCTCCCGTTCACGGCGTATCGAGGGGACGTGCGACCGCGCGCCAGCTCTCTCTCGCAGCCGACGGTCGTCGCCAAGGACCTCTCGATCGAGGTGATGCGCGGCGGAAGGCGGGATCGGAAGGTCATCGTTCCGCGCGGCGCGAGCGTCCCGCTCGAGGTGAGGCACGAGCTGGCGACGGGCGACACGAGCGGGGCCGTCGTGCTCCGGATCCTCTCGAACCGTCTGCCGATCGCGACCCTCGTGCTCGAGGTCCCCGTCGACCTCCCGGTGGGCACCCCCGTCGAGCTCCTCGTGAAGTGCGACGCGGCGATGCGCCTCGAGGCGCGCGCCAACGTGTCTGGCCGTGAGCTCTGGGCGAGCATCGAGCCGACCCAGCACGTTCCCGCGAGCGTCGAGGAGGTGGAGACGCTCCTCGCCGAGGTCGAGGCCGTGGAGCGCCGCCTCTGGGGACGTGACGCACAGACGTTCCGGCGGGTCGTCACGCCGCTCGTGGCCGGGCTGCGCGAGATCGCATCGACCGATCCGGACAAGCGCGCGGCGCTCGTCGCCCAGGTGCGCTTCGCCGTCGACGAGTTTCGCGGCGAGTCGGCCGACGGGCTCTCGCCGCCGCTGCATCGCTTCGAGGAATCGCTCGACGCGCTCCGTCGCATCGTCTTCGCGAGCGAGGCGGCGCTCCTCGGCAAGCCGACGGAGCACTGGGAGCAGCGCATCGTGGACCTCGACGCGCGCGGCCGTGCGGCCTGGGAAGCCGTGGACGAGGGCGGCTGGCGGCGCGCGACGAACGAGGCGCAGGCGCTCTTCGAGACGGCGTCGACGAGCGCGTCCTCCACGAGGCGGAGCGACGACCCCGCGTACCTCTCCCTCCGCAGCGCGGGATCGCGCGCGTGGGCCGACCGACTGCTTCGCGGCCTCGGTGACTTCGTCGGCTCCAGCGCCCCCGAGGTGCGGGCGCTCCAGGAAAAAGAGCGCGACGTCCTGCGCACGGCGGTGCGCGAGACGATGGAGAAGCTCGCGACCGGAACGGAGGGAAAGGAGCCGATGGAGGTGCGTCGCGCCCTCGACCAGTGCGCGGCCGATCTGGATCGTGTCGAGAGAGCGCTCGAGCGTCTACCTGGGCTCGGGCTCGTGACCGAGAAGCGGTAGGGGCCGTGGCGATCGACGTCTGGGTCTACAGCCGCGCGGCCATCGAGCGCGTGGCCCCGCACGACGTTCCGCACATCGTCATCTCCATCACGAGCGCGCCCGAGGACGTCGCACGGATCCCCGCATCGCCGATGCTCGTCGGGATCCTCCGGCTCTCCTTCGCCGACGTCGAGAGCGCAGGCGACGATCCGCGCCTGGTCGTCTTCAGCGAAGAGCACGCTCGCTCCATCCACGACTTCGTGGTCGCGCACCAGGGCGAGATCGAGCGCATCCTCGTGCACTGCGACGCTGGCGTGTCTCGCTCGCCCGCCGTCGCCGCCGCGCTCACGCGCGCGTTCGGCCAGGACGATGCTCCATGGTTCGAGCGCTACAGACCGAACCAGCGCGTCTACCGCGGCGTGCTCGCAGCCTTCGGCGTCACGTGAGGCTCGGTCGCCGAGTCGAACGAGCGCCGCACGGAACGTATCGCGGCGGTGCCGCGCCCGCCGACGTGAGGTGAGACGGCTCGACGCCGCGCGACGTCCCAATCGATCTCGACGCAACGCTGGAAGACGGCAACCACATCGTAGCGCATCTGTGCGCGCAGGCGCCGCCTCGGCAACGGGGAAGACACGGCGGCCGAGAAATGCGATCGTGGCGAAGCTGCTAGATCCGAGGGAGGTACGATGCGGGACGAATCGAACGGCTGGCTCCGCCAACACGCCGGGCGTGGCTCGAAGCCCGGTGCTCACGACACGTTCCCCAACCTCGTGGCTCTCACCTGCGCCTTCGCTCTCACGTGTGCAGCCTGCACGAGCGCGCCGACGATCTCCACCTGCGTGCCCGGACATACCGAGTCTTGCGCATGCCCCGGTGGCATCCTCGGCGTCCAGGAATGTGACGCAGACGGTCACTTCGCCGCTTGTCAGTGTCCGGCGGCCGACGACGCCGCGACCGGCGTGGACGCTTCGAGCGATACCGATGGCGGAATGGAGACCGACGGTTCCATCGCGCTGGATGGGGCCGCGGATCCGGACGGCGCGACGGCGGCCGATGCTGACGCCCCCGCGGACGCGGCGGCAGCCGACGCGGCGACCATTCACGGGCACGTCGTCCTCATGGGTAGCAACCTCGGCCGCGCGGAAGACAGCTGGGATCGACTCTTCGCGAACGCCATCTTCTTGAGTGAGCGAAGCGGGGATCTGCGCGTGCTCGAATATACACAGTACTCGGCAGGCTCCGGCTGGGAGGACCACCCCCGTGCGGTCATGGATGACGCCGCGACGAGTCGCGGTCGCACGCTGGTCCGCACGGCGCTCACCTCGGCTCCCGGGCTCGCTGGAGCGCTCGCGACGGCAGACGTGTTGTTCGTCCCCGTGCAGCCCTATGCCGACGACGCGACGATGCGAGGCGTCGCGAGCTTCTGGCACGACCCCATCGTCAGCTTCGTCGACTCTGGCGGGGTGGTCGTGGTCGCCGGTGCGGAGCTCGGCAGCAATGGAGGCTTCGAGTTCCGAGTGGTCGAGGCCGCCGACCTCTTCGTGTTCGGTGTGGGAGGCTCGCGGCTGCCGTCCGAGACAGTTCCGATCGCGATCGTGGACGCGTCCGATCCCGTGGCGGCGGGCGTGCTGAGCACGTTCCCGACAGGGCTCGACCGCGGTCAGTGCTTCCCCTCGAGCGCGCGTGGGAACCTGGTGGCACGAACCGCGGATTCGGCGCTGTGTCCCGTCGTCCGGCACCTCGTCCGCTGAGACCGCAGGGCGCCGACGAATGCTCAGCGCCGGAGCGGCTCATGGAGCATCCGCGTCGCTGAAGGCTCACGCCTGCGCCCACTTCTCGTGGAAGAACAACAGTACCTGGCGCGCGTTCGCGTTGCGCTCGATGACGCGCGACGCTGTCGTAGCCGGAGCTTCGACCTGTTTCGGTGGCTCGATCTGCTCGAATTCCGCCTGCTCGCGTACGACTTCGCCGATTGAGCGCGGGGTGCGCCGCCACCCGCCGCCACCTCCGCCGATTCCGATCGAGAAGCGCCGTGAATCGCGGGCCCGAGCACCGACGCGGCGCTTGCTCTCGCGCCGCGCGTGGCCGAGCCGCGCCCCGACCTCTCGCCTCGCGACCCGGAGAGCTCCGTGCTGCACGCGATCGTGCGCACATACCTCTCTTCCTTTCTCGCCGAGCGCGAGGGAGCTGTTCGATTTCTTGGGTGCGGTGTGCTCGGCAATGGCGTGGCCCTGTTCGCGTGCCCCAAGTGCCAACACTCGCGCCTCTTGGGGCTCTCGTGCGGCGGGCGCGGTCTCGGCGCGAGCGCGTTGCTCGACCGGCCGAACCAGGACGCGCGCAAGCGCCGTGGTTCGACGCGCCACGACGGGGCTCAGAGCGACGGCGCGGGGAGGACGCCGAGCCTCTTGCGAGAGCACTACCACCCGCGAGCCCGCTCGGTCGAGGCGGCGCGCGGAGGCGACGACGGCTACGCGGATCGAGGTCTTCTGCGTTGTCGTGCTGCCTCCCCGAGATCAGAACGCACCGTCCACCCCAACCATCACCCCCTCGGGGGAGAGAGCCAGATGTACCAGCGCGCGCTCGATGCGGCGGCGCCGCGTCGCGACAACCCGCCGCTCTGGCTGGACGCTCCCGACACCGATGAGCAGCGTGACCAAGCCGATGGCGCCGAGGATCCCGCCGACGACGGAGAGCGTGATGCCCATCATACGCGCGGCCTGAACGTGGCCTCCGAACAGGTTGTCGACGCCGATGGAGAGGGCTCCGAGGATCAGGCCGGCACCGCCGATCGCGAGCACCGTCCCACCGATCGGCGCGAGGCTCGGGTGCTCTCGGGCGGCGAAGTGCGCCTCGAGCCGCAGCAGGCACGCGCGCTCGAGGCGCAGTCGCGGTGCCTCACGCGGGATGTGCGGCGCGCGCCAGCGAATCGGGTTGTCGAAATCGTGGCATCGAGGGTCGGCATCGCTGTCGACCGTGCGCTGTGCGGCAACGGTGGACTGTGCAGCCGCAACGGTAGGGGAGAGCGCAACGCAGATCAGCAGGGCGCCCGTGAGGAACGAGAGGAGGAGACGAGGCATGCGAGCTCGTGCGCAACGCGCGGGCCACGCAGTTCACGGGCGCAATGGCGCTTCCGAACGCTTCCGTGCGCAGCTGGCTTCGCAGGAGTACAGCGAGCTGCACACGCCGCCGCAGGGCTTCAGCGGCAGGTCGGTCGACGCCGTCGTCTCGACAGACGTACACGCGTGACCTTCCGCGCTCGAAGACGCGCCGACCTTCCGTCGCGTCGGCTGGGCAGGTTCGTTCCACGCGCCCTCGCCCTCACCCCTCTTCGCCCCGATCCCCACTGAACGCGACCACTCCCGCATCCGGTGAGCGCACCACCCCGAGGCGAGCACGATGCCTCGGCTGGCGCATGACGGAGCTCGCGCACGAGTGGACGCGATGGGTGCTGCCGCACGAACGCATCCGGCAGTGGGTGCTCTCGCTGCCGGTGCCGATGCGGGTGCCGCTCGCGTTCCATCACGACC